>WJLJ01000014.1 GCA_014728525.1 Candidatus Babelota bacterium
GAAATCAGCACCTCTAGCTAACAGTATTTCAACAATTTCTTGATGCCCTTTTTCAGCAGCAAAATGTAATGGAGTAGATTTAATAAAATTTTCTGCATTAGAAAGATCAGCATCTTTAGCTAACAGCATTTTAACAATTTCTGGATGCCCTTTTTTAGCAGCAAAATGTAATGGAGTATTGCCATAGCGATCTCTAGCCGAGGGATCAACACCTTCTTTAGCTAACAGCATTTCAACAATTTCTTGATGCCCTTTTTTAGCAGCTAAATGTAATGGAGTATTTCTATATTTATCTTTTATATTTATTATATCTTTCTCTGTTTTTTCAATAAATTTCAAGAATTTTTCTTTATCATTTTTATCTATTTCTTCCCATTTTTTAATAACTCCTATTATCCATTTTTCAGAAGGGTCTTCTTCAAAATATCTCAAATATATTTCTTTCATTTCAGGATCATATTGAGAAAAAACATAACTATTAAAAATTAAAAAAAGAATATATAAAAATTTAAATTTTTTATTTAATATATTTAACATTTAAATCCTTTCTAATTTTATCTCATTTCTTAAATCTAAAATTTTATTGGCAGAAAAATCAAATTGTTTTTTTTCAATTTCATTTAACTCTATATCTAAAACCGAACAAATACCCCCGGATCTTACAATAGTCGGAACACTCATACATAAATCATTAACACCCCGGTAATTTTGTAAAACACTAGAAACAGTAAAAATACGTGATTGATCGGTCAATATTGCTCTAATTATTTTTGTTATAACAGTAGCTATGGCAAAATATGTTGCACCTTTTTTATCTATAACTTCATAAACAACATCTCGTACTTTTTTGTGTAATTCATTTAAAAGCTTTTCATCACACTGACAAAATTTTGTAACAGGCATTCCGCCAATATTAGCATGACTCCACCAAACAAATTGTGAATCCCCATGCTCACCTAAAATATAAGCATTAATATCTTTCGGACTAACTTTAAATTCTTGCCCCATCAAAAAACGTAAACGTGATGTATCAAGCACTGTTCCCGTTCCAAAAACCCTGCATGAATCAAATCCTGAAAGCTTATAAGTTACATAGGTCATTATATCTAAAGGATTCGTTACAACCAATAAAATACAATCTTTATTATGCTTTATGATTTGAGGAATTATATTTTTAAAAATATCCACATTTGTTTTTAATAATTCAGCTCTGGTCTGCCCGGACTTTTGTGCTGCTCCGGCCGTAAGAACAACAATTTGTGCATCCGCGACTAATTCAAAAGAATCACCTGCCTTAATTTTAGTAGATTTTGTAAATTGCATTCCGTGTTCAAGATCAAGAGCATGACCTTGAGCTACTTTTTCATTTTTATCTATCAAGGCAATTTCAGATACTATTCCATCTAACATTAAAGAATAAGCAGTAGTACTCCCAACAAACCCTGTTCCAATAATTGCAACTTTTGCTTGTTTTGAATTTTTATTACTCATAATAATTCCAATTAATTTATTTTTCTTTTTCTCTTAAATTTTTTACCTTCTTATGAGCATCTAGAATTTCTAAATACAACTCAACACCAAACAGTCCTGAATTAAGGTCTATATTTGATTTTTTTTCTAGAAAATCAGATATCGTATTTATTCGAAAGTTATGTTTATTAAAACGGTTTAAAATCTCTGTATTTTTTATCAATTTTTTAATCGGATCAGAAAGTTTATATTCAACTTTAGGACGAGGTTTTGGTTTGGGAGGCAAAGCAGCAGGTTCAGCTCTCTCTTTTAATCTTCCTTCTATCTCTGTTTTTAATTCACTTAACTCATTTATTCTTTTTCTACGATTTTTTTGTTTTGTTTTTTCTTTTCCTAATTTTTTTATTTCTTTTTCTTTTTTTTTAAGAAATACTCCTATATCCAAAGATTTTCCTGCTTTATAAAATTTTTTAGCAAGTTTCCTCGGAGTTTTTCCTTTTTTATTCTTAATTGTTGGATCTGCACCTTTTTCCAATAAAATTTTAACCATTGCTTTATTTGCTTCTCTGGCAGCAAGATGAAGAGGAGTATTTCCTTTTTTATCTTTTTCATTTATATCAATATTGCTATTTTTTAATAAAGCTTTAACTACCCTTTCATTTCCCTTATAAGCAGCCCAATGCAAAGGAGTTCCTCCTTTAACTCTTGCTTCAATTGAATCTTTCGCAGCATTTTTAATATATTTCAAAAATTTTTCTTTATCGTTTTTATTTATATCTTCCCAATTCTGAATTACTCTTATTATCCATCTTTCTGAAGGATTTATTTTTTCATATTTTTCACATAAATCTTTAAAAGCCACTTGTTTTCGAACTATTTTTTCTTCTTTTTTACTTTCTTTTTTTATTTTTTTAGTTTTTTCTTTTCTTAATTCGCCTTCTCTTTCATAAACTACTAAATAACTATAGCCATCTCCCTGTATTATTCCTCTCTTTAAAAAAGTTTCTTTATTTTCCTCGGATAATTCATTTACTAAAGAATCATTGTATAACCAATAAATACCTTTTTTATCAATAACAACAGCCTTATAATGACCCTCATCAATACTCGCTCCAATATGGAAATTGGCTCCTTTTAATTTATAATTCACTTTTCCATCGTTATAATCATTAATTTCTAATTTTTCAGGGATTTCTGCTTCTCCAAAATGCTTAATTCCGCTGCCGCCCAAAGGATTAAGTGTAAATCTTTTTAAAGCTATAAATAAAACACCTGGAGAGCGACTTAACACATATTTATTCATATCTTTTTGTAAAGAATAAGGTTTTTTTGTTTTATCTCTAAGTTCTTCCTGTGATGCTAAAACATAATCAGAAATATGAATATATTCTGAACCTTTCATATTGACTTTGCCCACTCTAACAATATCTCCAAATTCATAATTAGATTCAACAGTGCTATCAATAACCTGATTAAAA
Source organism: Candidatus Babelota bacterium (assembly GCA_014728525.1). Classification (GTDB taxonomy): domain Bacteria; phylum Babelota; class Babeliae; order Babelales; family UASB340; genus WJLJ01. The sequence goes on from WJLJ01000014.1 coordinate 2,949, forward strand.
TATTCTGTAGCATCTTGTTGTCGATCTGCCCGAGAAAAAAGGTTCCTCGCAACACAATTATAAAAATAATTATCACCAAGTTCAGCTGACCATTCTTGAGAAGTCCAAAAATCAAATATTGAACCTAAAGATATTGCATTCCTTACAGGATCATTTAATTTTTTTTTATCTTTTATTTCTTTTATAAATTTAATAAAAGCCTTAGAAACAATTTCATTTTTAGCCTTATTATATTCATTTAACTTTTCATTTTTTTCTTTATTCAATTTTTCTAACTTTTCAGCTTGTTCTTTAAATTCAGAATATTCATCAGTAAGAACTTCTGATAATTTGCCTATTTTATCTCCAGATAATATATCTAAAACATCTTTATTCTCACATTTTTCACGTAACTCATTCTTTAATTTATTAAAATCTTTATTGTATTTTTTCTGTAAAGCTTCATATTCATTTTTTAATTCATTTACATTCTTTTGTTCATTTATAAGCTGTTCTTTTGTTTCTTTTATTTCAACTTTATTTATTACATCACCTAATCTTGTATTTGCAATTAATTGATTAGTAGAATTTGCAAAACATAAATTTGCAGGATTATATATTGAATGAGTTGGTTTAGAAAAAAGATTTCCAATAAATATAAAAAATATATAAAATAAAAATGTAAATCTTACTTGTTTATTTAAAATATCAAACATAAACTCTCTCCTTTTTTTAAAATTAAATTTATAAGAAATTATTTCGTTTTTAATTCTTCTAGGATTTCTTCTATTTCTGCTATTTCTTTTCTTCGTTTTTTTTGTAATAATTTTTCCATCCCTAATTCATTTCTTTCTAAAAAATTATTTAAAACTGATTTATTGACTTTAGAACCTTTTTCTAAAGC
>WJLJ01000015.1 GCA_014728525.1 Candidatus Babelota bacterium
GAGCTGGTTTTTTGGGCAGTCACATTTGTTATAGATTATTTGAAAATAATGAAGTTATAGCATTAGACAATCTTTCTACCGGAAGATTAGTAAATATAAAAAAATTAATAGATAATAAAAAAATTGAATTTATAAAACATGATATTATTAATTCTATTAAAATTAAAAACTTAGATTTAATATTCAATTTTGCCTGTCCGGCCTCTCCTCCTCATTATCAAGCTGATCCTATTCAAACAACAAAAACTTCTGTTTTAGGAGCTCTTAATATGCTTGAACTTGCAAAAAAGACTGGTGCAAAAATTTTGCAAGCATCAACTAGTGAGGTTTATGGTGATCCGGAAGTCCATCCGCAGCTTGAAACCTATAAAGGATGTGTTAATCCCATTGGTATTCGTTCTTGTTATGATGAGGGTAAACGTTGTGCAGAGTCTTTATTTTTTGATTATAAAAGAATGCATAATATTGATATAAAAATTGTAAGAATTTTTAATACTTATGGTCCCAATATGGATCCTGATGACGGAAGGGTTGTAAGTAATTTTATAATTCAAGCTTTGCAAAATAAACCTTTGACTATTTATGGAGATGGAAAACAGACCAGATCTTTTTGTTATGTGGATGACTTAATAGATGTGATTTTGTTAATGGCACAATCAGATTTTGTTGGTCCTGTTAATATTGGTAATCCTGTTGAATTTAATTTACTGGATTTAGCAAATACGGTTATAGAGTTAACAGGGAGCAAATCAAAAATTATTTATGCAAGAGAGATGCCTTCTGATGACCCAAAAAAACGTAGGCCGGATATAACTTTAGCTGAAAATAAACTAAATTGGCAACCAAAGATTGATTTAAAAGACGGTCTGAAAAAAACAATTAAATATTTTAAGGATGTTTTAGAAAATGAAAGTAGTAATAGCAGCAGGAGGAAGGTTTCATGCTTTTCATCTGGCCCGTCAGCTCGAAAAAAGAATGGCATTAAAAAAACTTTATACCGGAAGTTATACTAATAAAGATAGTGATTATGTAAATCAAAAATTTATTGAACAAAATTATTATTTTGATTATTTATCAGATTTTTTTCTTAAATTTCGTTTTTATAAATTTTTAAATAAATCTAAATTACATACAATTAAAGACAATTTGTTTGATTATTGGCTTTCTAAAAAAATAAAAAAAGAAGGTGAATTTGATATTTTTGTTGGTTGGGCAAATTATTTTTTTAATAGTATTAAACAAATAAAAAAAGCAGGGGCAAAAGTAATTATAGAATGCGGTTCTACACATATTTTAGAACAACAAAAATTATTACAAGAAGAATATCAAAAATTTGGTCTTAATTTTTCTCCTATTTGCAAAAAAAATCTAGAAAAAGTTTTAGCAGAATATAATGTTGCAGATTATATAATGACTTGTTCTAATTTTACTTATAAATCCTTTTTAAAGCATGGAATTTCAGCTAATAAAATGTTAAAAGTTCCTTATGGAGTAAATTTAGATATTTTTGGAAAAAAATCTAAAAAATCCGATGGCAAATTTAGAGTTATTTGTGTTGGGTTGATGTGTTTGCGTAAAGGGATACCATATTTACTAAAAGCTTGGAAAAAATTAAATTTACCGGAAAATAAATCAGAATTATTACTTGTTGGAAATGTTCAAAAAGATTTAAAATATTTTCTTAAAAATTTTGATTTACCTGGAAACGTTGTTTTTTATGGCTCTACAAACAGAAAAAGTTTAGCAGATCTTTATATCAAGTCAGATATTTTTGTTTTACCTTCCATAGAAGAAGGTTTATCTATGACTATTGCAGAAGCTATGGCTAGTGGATTACCAATTATTTGCACAACGAATACAGGAGGGGAAGAATTAATAGAAGAAGGTAAACAGGGTTTTATTTTGCCAATACGAGATTCGGAATTTTTAGCCGAAAAGATTTTATGGTTTTATGAAAATAAAAGTTTTATACAAGAAATGGGCATGAGCGCAAAGAAAAAAATTAAGAATTTTTCTTGGGATGTTTACGGTCAGAAAATTTTTGATACTTATAAAAAAATTATTGAAAAAAAATAAGAGGTCATACCGACCTCTTATTTTTCTGAATTTTATCTGTTAAATATTTTATTGAATACCCTTTTTATAATATTTTCTTGTTTTGGTTTTGGATCAATTATTTCTTCTTCTTTTATTTTAGATTTAGCATACTCTTTTTGGGCTTTTGTAAAACGATTTTTAAGGGATGAAGCTTTTGTAATTAATTTTTTTCTATTGCTTTCATCTTTTGAAATTAAATCAGACATAGATTTTTTTATTTTATCTATTTTTTTATTTAATATTCTTAGTCTTTCTAAGAGTTTTTCTCTTTCTTCTAAAAGAGGTTTTAATTTATTTCTTAAGTTTTCTAGATCATTTTTTAATGATAAATCTTCTTGCTCTGATAATTTTTTATATTTTAAGATTAATCTTTTAGTTTTTATAATTTTGAATGTTAATCTTCTTAACTTTATAAGAAATCTTAGATTTGGGTTGGTTATTTCTCCAAAAGTTTGTTCGATTCCTTGGTCGTTAATATTAACGTAATAACAGATTCCCATGTTTATTGTTATACCCATTAATTTTATTATACCTTCGTCAGATAATACTGCATCATCAAATGTTTCATTAATTATGTAAGATAAAAAATCTTGTGCATCAAATGTTAGTTTTCCGTATTTGATGATATTTTTCGATATTTTTTCGATTTCAGGATTAAAATTTGTATCAGAAGTGAATTCAGGTATTTCATCTGTTGTAAAATTAATATTTTCTACAATATCTCCATTTTTTAAGACCATAATATTAGGAATTTTTATCTCGGATTTAGCTTTATATGATAGAGCTAAACTTAGCGTTAAAAGAATTAAATATTTTTTGTTCATAAGAACTCCTTTCCTTTTAAAATTATTAATAATAAAATTATTTTTTATCAGATAGTGAGTTTATATAAAAAAAAATAAATTTGTAGTTTTAAAGAATATAATTTTAGGGAGAAATTAGAAGTGGTTATGTTATTAGTAATATTATTCTTTATAGTTTTTTGTATTAATTTAGCTAGAAGTTTTAATTTATCTGTATTTGATAATATTAGAATTTCTTTTTTAAAAACCTATTTATTAGTATTACTTATATCCATTTTTATAACTGAATCATTATCTTTTTTTAATGCCATAAATTATAAAAATATTTTATTTTGTTGGATTTTAGTATTTTTTCTATCATTAGTGTTTTTAATAAAAAATGTTAATAAATTAAAATTTTTTTTTATAAAATTAAAAACTAGTGGAATTTTTATTAAAAAAAATTATTTGTTATTAATTTTAGTTTCTATTTTTTTATTTTTGATACCCTTATTTTTTATTGCTTATTATTATCCTCCTAATACGGGAGATTCTTTAGGTTATCATTTGCCAAGGGTTGAGCATTGGATTAAAAATAAAAATGTTGACCATTATCCAACGGGTGATATTCGACAATTATTTCATCAGCCTTTATCAGAATTTGTAATATTGAATTTAAATTTGCTTTCTAATAGTGATAATTGGGCAAATTATATTCAATTTTTTGCAATGATAGGTTCTATTTTTTTGATAACCTTATTAGTCAAATTTTTTGGTTTGGATTATAGATATCAGATTTTATCAGCAATATTAAGTTTTACTGTGTCTATGGGAATTTTACAAGCTACAAGTACACAAACAGACTATTTA
>WJLJ01000016.1 GCA_014728525.1 Candidatus Babelota bacterium
CATAAAATGCCAAAGATGCCAATTATTTTAATGGACAAAAGTTATTGGGAACCAATTGTTTTTTGGATGAAAAAAAGAGCTCTTACAAATGGTCTTATTGCAAAAAAAGATTTAGAATTAATTCATATTACCAGTTCTTATGAAGAAGCTGCTGAAATTATTATTAAATATTGTAAATCTTGTAAGAAAGAAATAACACCCGTATATAAAGCAAAAGAAAAACAACACTTTAAATAATATATTTATATCGTTTAATTTTTTAAAAATTATCCAAAAATTTGAATATCCTTAGATATATTTCGCTTTGCTAGGCATTATGAATTAATTTTTCGGATAAATTCTAATAAATATAAGTTTCTCTTGTTGTTTCTTCTCCTACCTTTTTCATTTGATTTTGATATTTTTCAGGAATATATTTTGCGTTTTCGCCGCTATATTCTGCACCCCAAAATTCTGCGGATTGATTTATCAAATTAGAATATTTAAAATTTGCTAAATTTTTAAATATTACCGATGTAAAGTTTAATGGACCTTCAAATTTAACCCATCTGAATAAAGCTTCTTGTTCAAATTTAGAATTTGAAAAGTCTGCTCGATTTTTAAAATGAGAGCCAAAAAAATCTGCTAATTGCTTAAACAAAACTTTTCTAAATCTTGTTATTTTCATAAATTCTGTAAATCTAAATTTTGCTTTTTGTTCAAATTTTGAATCTGAAAAATCTACATCCCACATAAATTTTGTTCCAAGAAAGTCTGCTATATCTTTAAATATGACATTTTCAAAGTTTGCTGTTTTTTTAATTTGAGCTTTATGCCAATATGTTTTTCCTCTAAAAAAGGCTTTTTCAAAAATTGTTTCGGTATCAAAAATAGCAAAAACAAAATTAGATGTATTTAATATTTTTGTATTTTTAAAATCAGCTTTTCCCTTAAATTTTGCACCTTCAAATTTTAAATAACCTTTGAATATTGAATCTTGAAATAGAGCATCTTTTTCAAATAAAACATTAGTGCAAAATAAACCTTTTTCAAATGTTGCAGCTTGGATATCGGCTTCATGTTTAAAAGTTTGATTACTTAAATGAAGATCTTCTTTAAATGTTGCTTCATCACCAACTTCTTTAGTTGTTCCATAATAAAACCATTTATCACCAATTTTATTTTTTGACATCTTTGTATATTCTAGGAATCTGTTTTTTGTATCTTTTATAGATTTGAGTTTTTCTATTTCTATTTCTGTAACTTTTGCTCTTGTAAATAATAAAGTATTATTAAATATGACTAGTAAAAATAGAAAAATTTTTTTAAACATTTTTTTCCTTTCTTGTTATTATTTAAATTAGAATTTATTTAATGATACTGTCTTATATATTTCAAAAGCAATTTTTTTGATTTTTTATTTTTAAAAAATTAGTTTTTAAAGATATTGTTAATTGTAATTTTAATTATAAAATTTTTCTTGAGCTTATAATTTATATTTTCTGTTTGAAAACCTTATTTTGCTTTTGTAAAAAATCTTAGTCTTTCTCTGTAAGATTTCTCTTGTTTTTTTATTTTTTTTACTTATAATAGTTTTTTGATATTTTATGCTTTAAGGTTATAAAAATATTTATGAATTTTATGAGTATATTCCAATAACATTTTAATTTTGGAAGGGGTAAAGATGGCAAAAAACATTAAGCCTTTGTATGATAAAGTTTTAATTCAAAGAGTAGAGAATGAAACAACCTCTGCCGGTGGTATTATTATTCCGGATTCTGCTCAAGAGAAAACGCAGATAGGTATTGTAAAATCTGTTGGGCAAGGTAAATTTGATAATCAAGGAAACTTGAGACCCTTAAATGTTAAAGAAGGAGATAAAGTTCTTTTTGGTAAATTTTCAGGAACAGATATTAAATTAGAAGGTCAAGAATATCTTATTATAAGAGAAGATGAGATATTGGGAATTATAGAGTAATTAACAAATTTAAGAGGTTTTGATTATGGCTAAAAAAATTTTATTTGGACAGGATGCAAGAAGTAAAATCTTAAAAGGTGTTAATACTCTTGCTGATGCTGTAAAAGTTACACTTGGACCCAAAGGTAGAAATGTTGCAATAGAAAAATCTTTTGGTTCTCCTACTATTACAAAAGACGGTGTAACAGTTGCTAAAGAAATAGATCTTAAAGATAAGTTTGAGAACATGGGTGCTCAAATGGTGCGTGAAGTTGCTTCTAAAACAGCAGATGTTGCCGGTGATGGAACAACTACAGCAACAATATTAGCTCAAGCTATTTATCGTGAAGGCATGAAAAACACAACAGCCGGTGCAAATCCTATGGAAATTAAAAGAGGAATTGATAAAGCTGTTCAAAAAGTTGTAGAAGAAATAAGTAAAATTTCAAAGCAAGTAAAAGATAAATCAGAAATTGCACAAGTTGCAACAATTTCTGCAAATTCTGATTCCGCTATTGGTGATTTAATAGCTAATGCTATGGAAAAAGTTGGGAAACATGGCGTTATAACGGTGGAAGAAGCTAAAGGAATAGAATCAGAATTAGAAGTTGTTGAAGGTATGCAATTTGATCGGGGATATCTTTCTCCATATTTCGTAACAAATCCTGAAAAAATGGAAGTGTTACTAGAAAATCCTGCAATATTAATTTGTGATAAAAAAATAACAAGTATGAAAGATTTATTGCCTGTTCTTGAGCAAATTGCAAAACAAAGTAAATCTCTTATGATAATTGCAGAAGATATTGAAGGAGAAGCTTTAGCAACATTGGTTGTTAATAAAATGCGTGGAACATTAAATGTTGCAGCAGTAAAAGCTCCGGGATTTGGTGATAGACGTAAGGCAATGCTTCAAGATATCGCAATATTAACCGCTGGAAAAATGGTATCGGATGATTTTGGAGTAAAATTAGAAAATATTTCTTTTGATGATCTTGGTACTGCAAAAAAAGTAAAAATTACAAAAGATAATTGTACAATTGTTGATGGGCAAGGTTCTGATGAGGATATCAAAGCAAGAGTTTCTCAAATTAAAGCAGAAATTAATGCTTCAACATCTGAATATGATAAAGAAAAACTACAAGAACGTTTAGCAAAACTTTCTGATGGTGTTGCAATAATTAAAATTGGTGCAGCAACAGAAACAGAAATGAAAGAAAAAAAAGATAGAGTTGAAGATGCTCTTCACGCAACCCGTGCGGCAGTTGAAGAAGGCATTGTTGCCGGTGGCGGAGTAACTTTGCTCGCAGCACAAAAAGTATTAGAGAGCCTAAAACTTGAAGGTGATCAAAGTTTAGGTATTGAAATTGTAAGAAAATCATTAGAAGAACCTGTAAGAATTATTTCCGATAATGCCGGTTATGAATCTTCTGTTGTTGTTAATACAATTAAAGATTCTAAAGATCCTAATATTGGCTTTGATGCAAAAAATGAAACTTATACGGATTTAATTAAAGCCGGTGTTTTAGATCCTGCAAAAGTTACAAGGACTGCATTGCAAAATGCGGCTTCAATTGCAGCATTGTTATTAACTACAGAAGCTATGGTTTCTGAAATTCCTGAAGAAAAACCTGCCGCTCCTGCTGCTCCTGCAATGCCGGGAGGAATGGGCGGTATGCCGGGAATGTATTAAAAGAATTAATGCAAATA
>WJLJ01000017.1 GCA_014728525.1 Candidatus Babelota bacterium
ATACTAAAAATAGTAGAAGAGGGGGGTGTTCCTTATTTAGTTGGTGGAACAGTAAGAGATTTGGCTTTGAATGAAGAAGAAATAAAAGATGTTGATATAGAAGTTCATAAACTTTCTTTAGGCGATTTAGAAAAAATATTAAAAAATTTTGGTCACGTGCGACTTGTAGGTAAAAAATTTGGAGTTTTAAGAATTGATGGGCTTGATGTTGATTGGTCTTTACCGCGAAAAGATTCAAAAGGTAGAAAGCCAAAAGTAGAAATTGATCCGAATATGACCATAAAAGAGGCTTTGCGTCGTAGAGATTTAACAATAAATGCTATGGCTATAAATTTAAAAAAGTTATTTGAAAAGGAAAAGATAAAATTAAGTAAAGATATTATTATAGATCCTTATAATGGATTAAGTGATTTAAAAGATAAAAAACTAAGAGTTGTAGATAAAAAATTATTTCTAGAAGATCCATTACGTTTTTTTAGAGTTATGCAATTTATAGGTCGTTTTGAAATGTATCCTGACCAAGATCTAAATGAAATTTGCAGAAAGATGGATTTAGAAGATTTTTCAACAGGAAAATTTATATCGAAAGAACGAATATTTGAAGAATTAAAAAAATTATTTTTAAAATCAAAAAGGCCTTCATTAGCTTTTCGTTGGCTAAAAGATATTGGAAGGTTAAAAGATGTTTTTCCTGAAATTTATGCATTAGTTGGGGTTGATCAACGTAAAGATTATCATCCAGAAGGAACTGTTTTTGAACATACTATGCAAGCAATAGATGCTGCTGCAATTTTAGATAAATATAATAACAAAGATGAAAAGCTAATAATAATGTTTGCTGTTTTGTGTCATGATTTTGGAAAGCCTAAATCTACAGATATTGATTTATCTACTAAAGGGCATGAAAAAGTAGGTGTTCCCATAACTAAAAAATTTTTAAAACGAATAACCGATGATAAATTTTTAATCTCAACTGTTTCTAAATTGGTTTTATATCATACAAGATTAGCTGATTTAGTAAAATTTAATTCCTCTTTAAAGGCTTATAAACGTTTAGCTTTAAAACTTGCTCCGCAAACGAATATTTATCAATTAGGCCTTGTTTCTTTTGCAGATCTAAGAGGTAGAAATTCTCAATCTCAAATACCCTTGAAAAAAGCATTTATAAAACATAACGATATTATGGAATATGATGATGTTATTTTTGAACAGGTTTTAACTAAATTAAAAGAGGCTAAATTAGAAAAGGGACCGGAAGAACCAATTTTAAAAGGAAGACATCTTTTAGAAATTATAGAACCAGGGCCTCAAATGGGCAAGATTTTAAAGAAAGCATATGAAATTCAAATAGAAGAGGACATAAAAGATATTGAAGAATTAAAGAAAAGGGTTTTTAATTCAAAAAAAAGAGACAAGTTTTAACTTGCCTCTTTTTTTATAAATAAATTTATTTTTTTGTTCGTTTTTTTATCCATAGTTTGGAATATTTTTTAGCAGCTCTTCTTAAAATTCCAAAACCTTTTAAGTATTTTATCATTCTTTCTAGAATTGGTGCATCTTGTTCTTTATTTCCGGAAATGTCATTTTTTGTAATTTCGGAATTAAAAAAAGTATTCGGTTCTTGATAATTTTCTAATTTTTGAGCAAATGTTAATCGTAAACCAAAAGGATCTCTTACGGAAAAAGTTTTGTAACCATAAGATTCATCTTTTAAAGGACTTATTATTAAAACATCTTTTTTGTTACATTTTTGATAATATTTTTCAATTCCTTTTTTCATTTCGGCAAAAAGTCCGGTGCATCTACTTGCACAGCGTTTTATAAAACTAAATTCAGCAAGCTCTTCTATTTGAGGAGTGCGAAACATTACAAAACATTTGCCTTTTTTTAATTGTGCATAATTTATAATTTCTTTGCCACCGTCTCCTGTATCTGTCGTAAGTTCGACAATATCAAAAGCTAATTTTTCTGTATAATATTTTATAGCTTTTTCAACTGATTCAACTATTAAGACAGTTGTTCCAGACTTCATCATATTTTCTCTCCGTCTTCTTCATTACTAAAAAAATATTCCCTTTTTTTAAGGCTAGAGGAGAAGGCTTATTTTTGTAAATTAATAAGTTTTTTTGTTAATCTGCTTATTTTGCGAGCTGCTGTATTTTTTTTCAAAAGACCTTTTCCCGTAGCTCTAGCAATTTTGCTTTCTGCTAATTTTAGCAAATCTTTTGCTTCATCTACATTTTTTTCTTCAATTGCTGAAATATACTTTTTTACAACCGTTTTTATCTCAGATTTTCTTGCGAGATTTATTTTACGTCTTTTTTCGTTTGTTTTAGCTCTTTTTTTTGCAGATTTTATGTTTGCCATCGTATTTTAACCTTTATGATTAATTAAACAACTTTTTCAATTTTTCCGGATTTTAAGCATTTTGTACAAACTGCACCACGTTTAATGCTCTTTTGACCTTTTAAAGTAAAGCGAATTTTCTGAACATTAGGATATACCCAACGCTTAGTTTTGTTATTTGCATTACTGACGTTATTTACAACTTGAGGTCTTTTATTACATATAACACATATATTTGCCATTTTCGAATGTCCTTTCACGTCTGGCACTAACAACCTTAAACAGTATTTTAATTTAAACTAATATGAAAAGATATTTTACCAAAAAAGCTATATTTTTAAAATACCATAAGTTATATTCTTATTAATTTTCTTTAGTTTTTACCCAATTATGTGTAATTCTTGGTTCTATATCAATTAATTTATAAACTTCTTCAGCTTGTAATGTTTCTTTTTCTAATAGTTTTTCAGCTAACTTCTCTAGTTTTTCTTTATTCGTAGATATTAATCCAGTTGCTTTTTGGTGACAACTTTTAATTATTTTTTCGACTGCATCATCTACCTTTTGAGAAGTTCTTTCTGAATGATGGGGTAATCTTTGTATATCTCTTCCTAGATAAGGATGTTCTTTTGTTTCATCAAAAGTTATTGGACCAAGATCCGACATACCTAATCTTGTTACCATTTTTCTGGCTATTTTTGTAGCAACTTCTATATCATTTGCAGCACCACTGGTTTGTTCATTCAAGAACAATTTTTCGGCAATTAATCCTCCCATAAGTACCATTATTTTTGATAATAATTCAGATTTTGTTTCAGAATGCCTATCTTTTTCAGGAAGTGACCAAGAAACACCTAGAGCTCTGCCTCTTGGAATAATTGTTACTTTATGGAAAGGATCGGTATCAGGAAGTAACATATTTAATAAAGAATGCCCTGACTCGTGGTATGCCGTTATTTTTTTCTCTTTATTGCTTAAAATTAATGTTTTACGTTCGGAGCCTAATATTAATTTGTCTCTAGCTATTTCAAAATCTTCTATGTTTATTTCTGATTTATTGGCTTTTGAGGCTCTTAAAGCTGCTTCATTTATTAAATTCTCAAGATCTGCTCCAGAAAATCCCGGTGTTCCTCTTGCTATTTTTTCTAAATCAACATCTTTTCCAAGTTTTACATTTTTTGAATGAACTTCTAATATTTTTTTTCTGCTTATAAGATCCGGATATGGAACTTCTATACTTCTATCAAATCTTCCGGGTCTTAGTAGAGCTTTATCTAAAACATCCGGTCTGTTTGTAGCTGCTAAAACTATTACAGATCCGTGTTCTGTTGAAAATCCATCCATTTCAGCAAGTAATTGATTTAAAGTTTGTTCTCTTTCATCGTTTCCGCCACCAAGTCCTATTCCTCTTTGTCTTCCAACTGCATCGATTTCGTCAATAAACACAATACATGGAGCGTTTTTTTTAGCTTGAATAAATAAATCCCTTACTCTAGAAGCACCAACTCCCACAAATACTTCAACAAAATCTGAACCAGATATACTAAAAAAAGGACAGCTAGCCTCACCTGCTACGGCTTTTGCTAATAAAGTTTTACCGTTTCCAGGGGCTCCTGTTAAAAGTATACCTTTAGGAATTTTTGCACCTAACCGTTCAAATTTTGCGGGTTTTTTTAAAAACTCTATAACATCTTTTAAATCTTCTTTTGCTTCTTGAACACCTGCTACGTCTTTAAAAGTTACGTTTATTGTATTGGGAGAAAAGAACCTGGCTTTGCTTTTACCTACACTAAATATTTTGCTTGCTCCGCCACCGCCGGCTTGACTTTGACGCATATAAGCTAGCCATAAAAATATTAATATAAGAGGTAAAAATGATAAGAATATATAAGTTCCCCAGCCTTGTTTTTCGGGTGGATAAACTTCTATATTAATCTTTTTGGATTTTAGTTGCTCCCATAATTTTTCAGAGGGTATTACATAAGATTCAAAATGTTTACCATTTTTAAGAGTTCCTCTTACAAGTTGGTCTTGAACTATTACAGATTCTATTTTATCTGTATTAATAAGATTTAATAATTTGGTATAATTTATTCTCTCAACTTGTCTGTTTGCACTGTTATACCAAAATAAATATATCATACCCAACATCAAGAAAAAGACTAAAAGCCAAACAGCATTAGGTCCGTTTTTTTTAAAGTTTGGTTTCTTTTTTTTATTAAAAAAAGTTTGTTTTTTTTTCATTAGTTACCTTTTTTTCAAATCTATTAATTATTAATAATCATAGGTTATTACTTATATAATAATAAAATAATTAAATTAAAACTAGTCCAATAAATAAGAATTGTTCTTATATAAATAATTTTAGGTAATTATTGGGGTTTTACTCCATTTAGGGAAGCTTTTAGGTGCTTTTGATTGTGTTAAAACCCTTATTTTACCACTATTTACATTTAAAACAGCTATTTGTTGAGTTTGATAACCTTTTTTATACTCAAAATCATATGAAAATACTATAAAGCGTCCACATGGAGAATAATCAGGTTCATGTTTGTTTCCACCATTAAAAGTTATCTGTTTTTCTTGAAGATTATCGAAATTGTCTAAATTTAAAGTAAATAATTGGAACGTTCCATTTACAGGCCTAGTGTAGACAACATTATTATTTTTTGCACAATATGATGGAGCAGCACAATAACCTTTTCCATTTGTCAATCTGTATGTGTAGTTTTCTTTTCTATTTAGATAGTATATTTGAGGTTGTCCTGTTTGAAAATCTGAGCAAAATATTACGTCATCGTTTTCCAGAAGATAAGGTGAAACGTTATTACCACCGTTATTTGTTAATTTTTTAAAAACTCTCTGTTTTAATTTTTTAGATATTTTACTATCAAAAAGATAAATTTCTGAATTTTTGCCGCCGGACATACATAAAGCAGCCTTTGATCCGTCATTAGAAAAAGAAGGTTGCATATTAAGCCCATCATATGAACATATAATACTATTTTTATTATTTTTAAGATTATATGACATTAAGTTAATTTTATTTTTTGTAAATTGGGAATAAAAAATGGTGCTTGTTTTAGTATGCCAACTAGGAGCAACGTTTATTAATTTTTCTGAAATTAGAGTTTTTTCAAAATTACAAGAATAATCAGATAAAACTATATTCTTTTGTGTATTTGAAATCATTTTACAATATGCTAAGCAATATTTGCACATTGATTCTTCACCGGTTAATTTGGGTAAAAGTTCATCTGAAATTCTATGGGCACTTTGAATTAGGTTTTTAGTGTTAATTTTAAATTCCTTTTCAAACTCTATAGATCCAGATCCTAAGTTTTTTAATTCTATTTTTGTTTTATTTTTTTCTATATTACTAATATAAAGACATAAACTTACATCATTATTAAAAAATTTTTCTTCTAATTCTTTAGTAAGTCTTTTTTTAGACTTTTTTAAGTTTATTTCCATTTGATCTGTAAATTCCAGATCATATTTCAATGTTTTCCCTAATTTGGTTAAAATTTCATCATCATTTGTTTTATTTTTTAAAATTAAAGATAAACATTTTATTTTTTCATGTTCTGATGGAGTTTTAACGTTAAAGGATAGATTCGTTACACTCCCTAGTTTATTTATAAATAAAAATAAAAATAAGAATGTTATTTTTTTAAAAAAATTCATTATTTCTCCAAAGTTTTATTGCCTGAAATCTATAGTAAATTTTCTTCCCCACAAAAATTTGTCGAATTTAAATTTTTTGGCAACTCGCAAAATACTTAAATCGTAAATTAGAATATTTGATTTATTCAAAATTTCAAAATTTTTAACTTTACCTTGATCATTTATTTCAAATTTAACGGAGCATTCTGTTCCTTTAGGTACGCCTATAGGTGGTTTCCATAATCTGGCAACTTCTTTTTGAATGCTTTCTTGATATTTTATTAGATTTGGATCTGTTTCTCCCATTAAATTAAAATGAATTTCATTTTCTATATTATCTTTTTTTGCTACAAATTTTTTCTTTTTTGTTTTTTGGGGTTTATTTTGTATTTTTCTGGGTATTGTTTGTTTTTTTGCTTCTCTTAAAGAAGTTGCTTTTTTTTGTGGAGTTTTTTTTGCTTGTTTTATTACAGGTTTTGGGGCTCTTTTTTTCCTTTGAATTTCTCTTTGCTTTTTTAATGCTGCTTTTTTTTCTCTTATTTTTTTTTCAGCGAGTTGCCTTTTTGCAAACCAATTTGTTGTTTTTAAGTTTCTATTTGATTTAAAAACTGCTTGTGTTGGCAGTTTTGAATGTGCTCCAAAAACTAAAAATCGTTTATTTATTTTTTGTGTTGATGAGTTGAATAGAAGAAATAAAACAATTATTAAAAAATGAGATACAAATGATGTAATAAAATATTTTTTATCTATATTATTTTTCATATTAAATTGTTATTTAGGTACTTGGCCTTGTTGACATGGCAACAAATTTTACACCGGCAAATTTTAGTTGATCAACAATTTCTATTACTTTGCCATAAGAAACACTTTCATCAGCTTTAACATAAACAGGAATATCCTCTTTTTGTGCCACCGCTTTTTTTACAGAATCAACTAAATTTTCCTTTGTTATTGGATAACTATTAAAAAATAGTTTTTCATCTTTTCGTAAAGTTACTACTAATTCTTGTTGACTTCCAACTTCTTTGCTTTTGCCAAAAGGTAAATCTACTTTTATTCCATTATGAACAATTGGAGCTGTTATCATAAAGATAACAAGAAGAGTTAATGCCGTATCGATTAAAGGTGTTAAAGATACATTCGGCATTTCAATTCTTCGTTTCCTCTTTTTCTTTTTTAAGGATCTTATTTTAGACACTTTGCCCCCTTTATTTTAAGTAAGTTTGTTTTACTATATTTATATATCTATCAGTAATATGTAATAATTTTTGTTCTAATTTTCTTAATTCATTTGAAAAATAATTAAAGGCTATCATTGCAGGAATAGCAACGATTAGACCGGCCAAAGTTGTTGTTAGAGCTTCTGCTATACCAGGTGCTACAACTGCAATATCTGCAGATTTTTCTTGACTTATATTTACAAAAGAGTGTATTAAACCCCAAACAGTTCCAAATAGTCCCATAAGTGGAGAAACTGCTGCACTTGTTCCTAGTATTGGCAAATATGTTTCTGTTTCCATTAAGAATCTATCTATATGCTGATCCGATATTAATTCTAAGTGTTCTAAATCCTCAGAAGTTACTTGATTTGTGGCATTTTTTTCTAAAGTTAATTTTAAGTCTTTTAAATTAGATTTTAAATATTTTCCACAAATCGAATTTTTGTATTTTTGAGCGATTGTAATAATTTGTTCAAAATTATTTGCATTTTTAAGTTCCTTTAAAATGTTATCAAGTTCTATTTTTTGTTTTTTTATCATTTTAAATTTAAATACAACAATTGCTATACAAACTACAGAAACTGAAAATAAAATTAAAAGCACAAATTTTGTCATCCAATCGGATTGAATTATTAATTGCCATGCCGGAGATTTAAATAAAAAATCAAACATTTAAAATCCTTTTTTTATGTGATTTTACATAATAAATTTTACTCTTAAACTTTATTATAAAAGAAAAGCTTTAGTTTATAAATAAATTTAAATTTTAATCAAATTGTTTTTTTAATGCTTCGATAGAAATTAACTTATTTTCTATATCTTTTAAAGTTTTTATTGAATTAAGTTTTATAGAATTAGATAAAGATAGATTGCCAATTTTTGTCCTTTTTAATTCTGAACAAGTAGCAAATGTATTTAGTTCTTTTGCAATATCATTTACTAATGAACGAATGTAAGTTCCTTTGCTTACTTTTGTTTTTAAAGAAAAAAAAGGAAAATTATAATTAATTAAATTTAATTTGTATATATAAACCTCTCTTTTTTTTGTTTGTATTATTTTTTCGAGATCTTTTTCAGAAATCTTTTTTTCTCTTGCCAATTTATAAAGGCTTTTTCCTTTAAATTTTAGTGCAGAATAAATAGGGGGAACTTGTATATATTTATTTGGAAAATTTTTTATTGTTTCTTTTAGTTCATTTATAAGTATAATTTTTGATTTTTCTTTTAATATTTCTCCTGTGATATCTAAAGTATCTGTTAAAACACCAAATTTTCCTGTTACAAAGTATTCTTTATCACTATTAAGAAAAATATCCATGTTTTTTGTTGCTTTTCTTCCTATTCCTATTATGAGTAATCCTGTTGCAAAATTATCTAAAGTTCCGGCATGTCCTATTTTGATTTTTCTTTTAATTATTCTTTTTAGATGTCTTATGCAATCATATGAACTTATATTTTTAGGCTTATTGATAAGCAAAAAACCACTTTTTTCCATTTTATAAAAATTATTATCTGTGCTAGATTTTGTTAATAACTATATTTTTATAAATTATACTGCATAAAACAAAGTATTAAAAGGGTTATTTATGAAAAAAAGAAATATTGTATTGGCTGTTTTTTTATCTATTATAGCTTTATTGGTTTTAAGTAGAAGCTTTAGATCTTTTTTTACAGACTCATTTGTTTTTCTTAAAAGTTTTTTTGTTAATCCTACTTCTGTTGGTGCAGTTATTCCCAGCTCTCAATTTTTAGCTTCTGCAATTACTAAATATGTAAAGAGAACTGATGCACCAATACCAATAAAGGTTTTAGAGGTCGGTGCCGGTACTGGTTCTATGTCAAGTAATATTGCTGAAAAATTGAGAGATGATGATGTTTTGGATATAGTTGAATTAGATCCTAATTTTTGTAAAATTTTAGAGAATAAATTTAGCTCAAAAGATAATATCAATATTAATTGTTTATCTATTTTGGATTGGAATCCTTCTTACTCTTATGATTTTATAGTATCAGGATTACCTTTTAATGCATTTGATTCTGATTTTGTAAAGTCTATATTAAATAAATATAAAAAACTTATTAAGCCTGGTGGCATTATTTCATATTTTGAATATATTGCTCTTGCAAAAATAAAGCTTTTCTTTTTAAAAGGTGATGAAAAGCAACAATTTTCAAAAACCATTACAACAACAACTCAGTTTAGAAATAAATTTGAATTTGATAATGAAAAAGTTTTTGCAAATATGCCACCGGCTAGGGTATATCATTTGCGTGTAGAATAATTTTTTTATAGTTGTTCTTTTAAGTTTAGAAGTTGTTTTTTTAATTTGTTTAGCTGAATAAAAAACTCTTTAGGTATTTCGATATCATTTTTAGGTTCTTCGAATTTTTCACTTATAGCCGGTTTTAATTTTTTATTTTTTAAAGTTTGAAGTTCTTTTTTTGCTCCTGGTATTGTAAATTTTTTTTTATATAGTAATTCTTTTATAAGATTAAAGGTATTAAGATCATCTTGTGTATAAAATCTTTGTCCTCCTCCTGATCTATCCGATTTTAATTCAAATTCTTTTTCCCAGAATCTAATTACAAACTTTTTGATTTTTAATTTTTCAGATAATTCTCCTATTCGGAATTTTTTTTGTTTCATATTTGTTTTTTGGTTTTGCACTACAATCTCCTTTTTTTATAAAAGTCATTAATATTTGATTTTGTTTTACCAAATCTGATTGTGAAATTTGAATAGTTTTTATAAAACAATTATCCGATGCTTTTATTTCGTTTTCCATTTTCATGGATTCTATGCTAATTAATGTTTGATTTTTTTTTATAAATTCATTTTCTTTAACATGGATTTTGATCACTCTTCCGGCTAAAGGGCTTTTTAGTTCTGTTTTAAAAATATCAGTATTTATCAATTCTGTGTGATTTGTTTTTTGTATTTTTTTTAATGAAAAAAGAAAGCTTTTATTAAAATTAAAAATAAATATTTCTATATAATTTTCAGTTTTGTTTAATATTTTTGCTTTATATAAAGCACTATTTATTTCTATAAAAAAAATTTTTTTATCTTTTTTTATAATTTTAGTTTTAAATGTTTTATTGATTTTTTCTATTACGTATTTATTTTCAATTTTGTTTATTTTGTATTCTTGATTTTTATCCCAGAGATTTATTATTGCCATTGTTGAATTCTCCATTTATTTGTTTTGCAAGAATTTTGGTTATTTTCTTTTTGATCTAGTAGGATAGTAGAAATTATTAAAGCTATTTCTTTTTCATCTTCAGTATTTTGTTTTTTGGCTGTTTTATAGATCTTAATTTCATTTTTTTCTATTGATTGAGTATTTATTTTTCCGGATAAAAATTTTTTTGAATTTAATATTTTTTTTAAAAACTCTATATTTGTTTTAATACCTTCTATCTTTAGTTTATTTAAAAATAAAAGCATATTTTTAATTGTTTTATCTCTATTTTTTCCCCAGGTTGTTATTTTTGCAAGCATAGGATCAAAAAAAACAGGTATTTCCATCTTTTCGTTTAAATTATGATCAACTCTACAGAATGGAACATTCGGTATTATTAAATTTTTAATACGGCCTGTACTAGGTATAAAATTATTTTCAGGATTTTCAGAATATATCCTGCATTCTATAGAATGATTATTTTGTTTTATGTCTTTTTGTTTTATCTCTAACTTTTGATTTTGGGCAATTTCAATTTGTAGCTCTACTAAATCTATACCTGTAGTTTGTTCTGTAACACTATGTTCAACCTGTAGTCTTGTATTCATTTCTAAAAAATAAAATTCGTTAGGTGTTACTATAAATTCTACAGTACCAATATTATTATAATTTATTGCTTTAGCTGAGTTTATTGCGGAATTATAGATTTTATTTAATATTTTTTTTTCGATAAAGTTACAAGGGGCTTCTTCTATTATTTTTTGGTGTCTTCTTTGAACAGAGCATTCGCGTTCGTATAAATGAATAAAATTTTTTCCATCACCGGCTATTTGCACTTCTATATGTTTTGCTTTTTCTATGTATTTTTCTATTAATATTTGTTTTGTTTTTGTAAGACGAGAAGTTTCTGATTTTACGATATTAAAAGCAGGGATTAGTTCTTCTGAGTTATAAACTTTTTTTATTCCTTTACCTCCTCCGCCGAGAGGGTCTTTTAATATTAATGGGAAACCTATTTTTTCAGATATTTTTTTTATAACTTTTTCATTTTCATCACACGATATAAGTTTTCCTGGAATAATAGGAATATTATTTTTTTGCATTATTTTTCGAGCATTAATTTTATCTCCCATTTTTTTTATTATTTTTGGAGATGGTCCAATCCATTTTATGCCGGAATTAATAACTTTTTGTGCAAAATTATAATTTTCGGATAAAAATCCATAACCGGGATGAATAGCATCGACTTTAAATTTTTTAGCAATATCAATTATTTCATCTTGTTCTAAATAAGCAAGAGAACCTTCTTTTTCTAGTTTATAATTTTGGTCTGCTTGAAAAACAAAGGGGAGCTGTGAATCTTGTTTGCTATAAATAGCAACAGTTTTTATATTTAAGCTTTTACAAGTAAATATTATTCTACTTGCTATTTCAGAACGATTGGCAATTAATATTTTTTTTATGTTCATACTTTTATTACTTGTTCATTGTTTTATTTAATTAAAAGCTAATTATAATCAATATTGTATTTTTTCCAAAATGCAGACAAAAAAAAAGGCAGCTGATATCAGCTGCCTTTTTTTTTACTTAATAAATTATTATTTGCTCATTATCGTTGTTAAGGTAGAGTCATTATATATAGTTATTCTTACGGTGGCTCCATTTTTTGGAATAATACCTATATTGTATGTTTTATTGTAATCTTTTTTTGCTGGTACATTATATCTTACTTTTATTGCCTCTATAACTGCATCATTATATTTTTTGTTTATTTTTACTCTTATTGGGTTGTGTGGATTATTTTGTATCTCTTTGTTATGGTAGCGCCTATCTTTTTTTATTATTCCTGTATGTATTCTATTATATTTACCAATTAAAAAATCTCTTACAACAAATAGTTTTGTCCTGCTACCCATTTTAAATTTTACAAATTTAACAGGGTAACTGGAGTTATTAATAATTTCTATTTCAGGTGTTTTTGCTTCTTTTGCAAAACCCAATGAAAATAATGTAAATGTTGATAAAAATAATAATTTAAAAATTTTTTTATTCATGATTTCACCCTTTCCCCCTTTATTTTTAAGAAATTTAACTATTTTTAGTATAATATTTAATATTTCTAATAGTCAACAATATGTAGGGTTCAGTAGTTTTAATTATAAAAAAACTATATTTTTTTTATAAAAAAGGGTTTCAGAATTATTTTTTTGGGCATAGCTTCTATCCTAAAATTCTTTTCTTTGTTAAAATGGCAATTCTTATAGGAATATAAAAATCGTAAAGTTTTTAAGGGTGAATTTAATATGGATAAGAAATTATTGTTAGCGATTGTTTTATCAGTGGGGACTTTGTTTATTTATAATTATATAACCAAAGATAAACAAAAACCAAGAGAAGGCGTTCCTCAGAATATTAAGTCCGGTCAGGCTTACAGGGCTCCTTCTACTAAAGAATTGAATAGGCCAATTAATACGGAAATAGATTTTATAGATAAGAAGGTAAAAGTAAATGAGCAAGTAAAAACTTTTAATACCGATTATTGTGAAATCTCTTTTTCTAATTATGGCGGTGTAATTTCTAGTGTAGAATTTAAAAAGCATCTAGGTGAAAATTCTTATCCATTAAAAACCATCTTGCCCAAAACTTTTTATGAAAGAGAACAAGCTGCTTTTTTATTGGCTTTAGAAGAAGAAACTCCATTTTTTTATGATTTCATAAATTCTAAAAATTTCGATGATCATACTGATGTTACATATAGGGCAGAAGCTAAAAATTGGATCATAAATAAGACTTATACAATTTATAAAGATTCTTATAAAATTGATTTGAAATTAAAATTTAATAAAAAATCTGATGCTTTAGCTATACGCCCAAGATTGTTTTTTCCGGCACCTTTTATAGGAGAAATAGAAAATGAGCTTCAGAGCGGAGTTGTTATAAATCTAGATGGAAAAAGCGTTAAAGCTGTAAGCGCAAGAGATTTGGATTTAACCTGGGCAGATCCTTCTATTTTTGGAGGTCAAGACAAATATTTTGTTCATACATTAATTTCTGATAATGCAAATTTTGTTCAAAGAGGTTTTTTCAGAAAAGTTGAAGATAGATTATTTCCTATTTTAGAAGGTCCCGAATTAAATGAAGAAAGCTCTTTTAAACTTTCTTTTTATGTCGGACCTAAATTGTTAGAAGATTTAGTTGCTATAGATCCAAGATTGGAAGGATTGTTAGACTTCGGCTGGCTTTCATGGTTATGTAAAATTTTATTAAAATTATTAAAATACATTTATTCTTTAGTTGGTAATTATGGTCTTGCAATAATTATAATGACAATTTTACTTAAGATACCTTTTATGCCTATGACTATAAAAGGTAATAAGAAGATGAAAGAGTATCAAAAGCATATGCCTGCTTTAACAAGAATAAGAACAAAATATAAAAATGATCCGCAGAAATTAAATGCAGAAATTATAAGGTTTCATAAAGAAAGAGGTTTGTCACCAACTGCTCAATTATCCGGATGTTTGCCTTATCTTATTCAAATGCCTATTTTGTTTGCTTTATATAGGGTTTTAGGAAATTATTTAGGCTTATATCAAGCACCGTTTTTTGGTTGGATAACGGATTTATCTTCAAAAGATCCATATTATATTTTACCCATTTTAATGGGAGTAACTATGATTATTCAACAAAAAATGTCTCCGGTAAATGATAGTAAAACTAAAGCAATGATGATGTTTATGCCGTTAGTTATGATGGCTATATTTATTAATTTTCCTGCAGGAGTTGTTCTTTATTGGTTAATGAATAATGTTCTTTTAATCGGTGAAAGTTATATAGGTAAAAAGTTTTTAAAGTAAGGTTAATTAAATATGTTTAGGGGTTTGCCTTCTTTGCAAAAATTAGTTCGTCAGTTGCAAAAAGTGCCTTATTTAGCAAGTAAGAATGTTTATAGGGTTGCCTTACATTTTTTAAACACAAAACAAGACGATTTAGAACTTTTATGTTCGACTATTTTACAAGTAAAAAAAGATGTAAAGATTTGTTCTATTTGTTTTAATTTAACTCAAGATAGTGATATTTGTTCTATTTGTAGCTCTAAAAATAGAGATAATTTTCAAATTTGTGTTTTAGAAACTTGGCATGATCTGTTTGCTATAGAAAGAGCGGGGGGTTATCAAGGTGTATATCATATATTGGGAGGCTCTTTGTGCCCATTGGAGGGTATAGGTCCGGAAGAATTAAACATAAAATCTTTAATAAATAGAGTTAATGAAAAAACTCAAGAAATTATATTTGCTACTAATTCAACTCCAGAAGGTGAGGCTACTGCCAGTTTTATTTCATCGAAGCTTGAGGATTTAAGATCAAAATCTGAAAAATTGAATTTTAAAATTTCTCGTTTAGCTAGTGGTGTTCCTATTGGCTCTTCCTTAGAATATATGGATAGAGTTACTATTTATAAGGCTTTGTCTGGTAGAAGACCTTTTTAATTTGTATTATGCATAAATTTTTTAGACATAAATTTTATAAGGTTTTTATATTTCTATTTTTATTTCATACTTTTTTGTTTTCTGCTCTCAAAGATGTGGTGAGTTCGGTAAAAGTTATAAAAGTAAATAGTGTAAAACAAGAGGTGAAAAATTTTAACGTTATAAATTTAAAAGGTGATGTTGAAGTTTTAATTGATGATAAAATTCATATTTGGGCAGATGAAATAAAAATTAATAAAAATAAAAAAATCTTGGTAGCCAAAAAAGTTAGTAAAGGTGCTGTTGTTGTTGAATCGGAAGATCTTGTAGTTTTAGCTGATAGTTTTTTTTTAAATCTAGAGAATAAAACGGCAAGTGCAAAAAATATTCGGGTTCATGTTCAAGAAGGCTATATTTCTGCAAATGTAGCTAAAAAGGTAGATGTAGATAATTGGTTAATGGAGGATATAACCTTTACTCCATGTGATGCTCATGTGCCTCATTGGTCTATTGTTGCCAGAAGAGCAGTTCTTTATAGAAATTATCTTGTGAGAATAACCGGTCTTCTTTTTAAAGCAGGCCCGGTTCCTTTTTTTGCTTTGCCTTATATGGTTCTTCCTTTACAAAAAAGATCAAAATCAGGATTTTTGTTACCACGGTTTTCTTATGATAATGACTTAGGTATTGGTTTGAGACAAGAATTTTACTGGTCTATTGCTTCTCGTTGTGATAGTACAATAGGTTTTGATTGGAGAGAAAAAAAAGGATTGGCTTTTATTGATGAATTTAGATGGGCTAGATCTGAAGAGTCTTTTACTTTGCTTAATTTAAGATATGCTCTTGAAAAAAATGCTTTCATAAAAAAAAGAGATAGAATTGAGCAAGATACTGATAGAAGGTATTGGATAGATGGAAAGGATTTTAGAAAATTAAAACTTAGATCAGGTAAGAAAGTTAATTCTTTATTGAGATTTGATTTTGGAACGGATAAAAAAATTGGGTATCAATTTTTTGATAATTTTTTAAGAGTTGATGATACTTTCTATAATTCTGCGATTTTACGTCATACTAACATATATAACGATTTAAATTTTTATTTTGATAGTAATCAAACAATAAAAAGTAAGTTTTTAGATTTAAGTGATTCTGAAAATAGAGATATTTTAAGACTTCTTTCTGATGAGGATAAAAAAGATATAAATTCATCACAAAAAGAAATAGAAGATAAATTTACTGTTTTTGTTTTGCCTCATTTTGAATGGAATTCCATTTATAATAAATTTGTAAAGCATTTTTTATTTAGACATCAATTTTTTTTAGATCATGTTTTTTCAAGAGAAAAGAGGCAAGATAAATTCTATGTAAATTCTAAAGTTGTAAAAGAGGGAGATTTATTTTATTTAGCTAAAGTAGATACTTTTCGCTTGTATTATAATCTTGATTTACAAACCGATATAAAAATAAAAAATCAAAATTTTTTGTTTTATTTAGAACCGAATTTTCAAATAAGATCAAATATTAAAAATAAAAATATTAGGGCAAAAACAAATGTTCTTGAGGGAACATTCTGGGATAGCGGGGTTTATAGGCTTTTCTTGCAGGGAGGAGCTCAATGGGTTATGCCGGAATTATTTTTTGAGGAGAATGATTATTATAATTATTATCTTCAACCAACAATTACTTGGGAATTTTTACCAAAATTTAAACAAGATCATTGGTATTATTCTGATAAGTGGGATAGGTTTTATCCAACTAACAAAGTATTATTTAGTTTACGAAACAATTGGTGTATAGATAACATTTTTATTGATTTAAATCTTTTTCAAGGGGTTGATTTTTATAATAAATCTGATCGTTTTTTATTAGAAAGATGTCCGTCTCAAAAACATTTATTTCCTTTAGATGTTGAATTGGGAATAGATTGTGATATCGTAGATCTTTTTTTTAAACAAGAATATGAGTGGAAAAATTTACAATTGTTATCTACACAATTAGATCTTTCTTTTTCTTTAAAAGACTTTAAATTTTATATTTCAACAATATATCAAAATAAAAATCTTCAAATAGAAAGGGGTTTGTTTTCAGATATTCCTAATTTTTTAAATTTATCCTTTACTGTCCCTTTAGTAAAAAATGCTAAACTTTCTTATGAGGGACAATTTTATTCTCATAAAAAATCAGCTTTGTTTCCTTTTGAAAAATTAAGACCGTTGCAACATGCTATAAAATTAAATTATGAAGGGCATTGTTGGGGTATATCTTTGGGTTACGAAGAAAAAAGATATAAAGAATATGGGAATTGGAAAAGTGATAAGGCATATACTTTATTTGTAAAATTAGAATCATTAGGATCATTTGCTCGAAAATTCAAAAAACCGGAAATTACAAATAGGTTTTAGGAGAGATTTTATGGCTTTTATTCCAAAATTAGATTATTCAATTTTTAAGAAACGTAGAGAGATGGTTATTGATTTTTTAAGAAAAGATAATCCGGATCTTAATTTGGGTATGGTTGTTTTGTTTTCAGATTTTGAAAATGATAAATATGTTTTCAGACAAGAATCATCTTTTTATTACCTTACAGGTATAACAGAGCCCGGTGCAGTGTTATTGATGTTTTTAGATGGAACTCAAGTTCTTTATTTACCTAATTATGGGGGAATACGAGAGCGCTGGACAAATACTAGAGTAAAAATTGATGAGAATATTGATTTATTAAAAAAAGAGCTTTATTTAGATGATATAAAATATTTAGGTAATCCAATTTCTAGTTATTCATTCAGTTCTGTTTTTACTCAAAACAAATATTTAAATTTTTTAAATGATTTTAAATCTTTTTTAGATTTACAAGAAAAAAAAGAAGTTTTTACGCTTTTAGATCTAGAATTAAATTCTAGATATTTTTCTCAAATTCAAACTTATAAAGTTCTTTTGGATTTATTTCCGATTTTAGCAGATATAACAAGAGATTTGGCTCCTTTGACTCATTATTTAAGAAGATTTAAATCAGAATATGAAATTGATTTAATTTATAAGGCGGTTCAAATAACGAATATTGCCCATGAATCTGCTGCACAAGTTATAAATCCGGGCCGATTTGAAAACGAAGTGCAAGCTATAATTGAGTCTGTTTTTACACAATTAGGATCAAGTAGGCCGGCTTTTCCTAGCATTATAGCTACAGGAAAAAATACTACAATTTTGCATTATACCGATAGAGATAAAGAATTAAATATTGGAGATTTGGTTGTTGTTGATATTGGCGCAGAATATGGGTATTATTCTGCCGATTTAACAAGAACTTATCCAGTTTCCGGTAAATTTACAAAAGAACAATTAGAGATATATGATATTGTATTAAAAACACAAAAATATATTGAATCTGTTGCAAAGCCCGGATTATTTATAAATAATAATAAGGTTCCTGAAAAATCTTTAAATCATTTAGCTAAAAAGCATTTAGACGATTTAGGTTATGGAAAATATTTTGCTCATGGAATAGGGCATTTTTTAGGATTGGATGTGCATGATGTTGGAGATAATAATTATCCGTTGGCTCCCGGTGATGTATTTACAATAGAACCGGGAATTTATATTCCTGAAAGCAATTTAGGAATTCGTATAGAAGATAATTATTTAATGACAAATGAAGGAATTGTTTGCTTAAGTTTTGAATTGCCAAAAAAGCCGGAGCAAATAGAAAAATTGATGGTTAATGAATTTTAAATTTAATTTTGGGGTTTTTTGGAGAAGATTGTGAATATAAAGACGCTTACAAATAAATTAAAAAAAAGAAAAACCAAATTTATAATTGTGACCGGAGGAGTTTGTTCTTCTCTTGGAAAAGGTATTTTAGTTTCTTCTATAGGTGTTCTTCTCAAAAATTCTGGTTATTCTATTTCTGTTATGAAATGGGATCCTTATCTTAATGTTGATCCGGGTACAATGTCTCCGCTTGTTCACGGTGAGGTTTTTGTAACTGATGATGGTGCAGAAACGGATCTTGATTTAGGTCATTATGAGAGAATGTTACAAATTCATTTAACAAGAGAGTCTTCTGTTTCTTCTGGTCAAATTTATCAAGAAGTTTTAGATGCCGAAAGATATGGAAAATATTTAGGTGGCAATATTCAAATGGTTCCGCATGTTACAGATGCTATAAAATCTAGATTATTGAATTTTGCTTATAAAAATAATGTTGATTTTGTATTAGTAGAGATAGGTGGAACTGTCGGTGATGTGGAAGGTGTTATTTTTCTAGAGGCAATTCGCCAACTAAGAATGGAATTAAATCCAGATCAATTGATGCTTTGTCACCTTAGTTTGGTTCCTTATTTGGATTGGGCTAATGAAATAAAAACAAAGCCAACTCAGCATAGTGTTATTTTATTAAAAAAAGCAGGTCTTGCTCCGGATTCTTTATTCTTAAGAACTGATTACAAAACAACATTAAAAACCAAAGAAAAACTTTCTGTAATGTGTGGTGTAAACAGAGATTTAATTTTTGATGCACTTACTGTTGATATGATACCTAAGATTTTTGTTAATTTGAAAGAACAAAAGGTAAATGAAAGAATACAGAAATGGTTTGGAATTAAAAATATAAAAAAGACCGATTTAATAAAATGGAAAAAACTTATTAGAATAATACAGAATAAAAAGAGAACGGTTAAAATTGGTTTAATTGCTAAATATGTTGGAAGTAATGATCCTTATTTGAGTGTAATAAAAGCTTTAGAAGCAGCGGGGCAC
The DNA here is from genome assembly GCA_014728525.1 of Candidatus Babelota bacterium. Classification (GTDB taxonomy): domain Bacteria; phylum Babelota; class Babeliae; order Babelales; family UASB340; genus WJLJ01. The sequence continues at coordinate 19,636 of WJLJ01000017.1, forward strand.
GCGAATAAAGTTGAGGTCGCGGTTGAGGTTGTTGAAGCTGAAAAATTAGAAAAATCATCTAAAAAAGAAGTTGAAAAAACTTTAAGCAAAATGGATGGAATTTTAGTTCCTGGCGGTTTTGGAAAAAGAGGCGTGGAAGGTAAGATTTTGGCTGCTAAATTTGCAAGAGAGAATGATATTCCTTATTTAGGCCTTTGTTTAGGCATGCAGGTAATGCTAATAGAATTTGCAAGGCATGTATTAAATTTAAAGGGTGCTTCAAGTACCGAATTCGATAAAGGTACCAAGTATCCTGTAATTTCTTTATTAGAAGAACAAAGAAAAATTAATAAAAAAGGCGGAACAATGCGTTTGGGGGTTTATCCTTGCAGTTTACTTCCGGGTACAAAAGCTAGAAAAATATATAAAAAAGATAAAGTTTTAGAGCGCCATAGACATAGATATGAATTTAATAATAAATATAAAGAGTTATTTGAAGAATCGGGTGTAATTTTTTCTGGTATTTATAAAAAAGAAAATTTGGTAGAAATTGCAGAATTAGAAAAACATCCTTTTATGATTGCTTGTCAGTTTCATCCTGAATTTTTATCTACACCATTAAAGCCACATCCTTTATTTAAAGAATTTATAAAAATAGTTTTAGAGAAAAATTGATTAAAGCTGAAAAAACTGTAAAAATGGTCAAATATTGTTTGACCGTATTGCTTTTTTAATTTAAACTCAAACTTCTTAAATAAAAAGAATAAAGACAGGCTCTTATTTTTAGTTAATTTAAAATGCTTTAAAAGTTGTTAGTTAAGGGTAAATAATCATGGATATGAATAAATGTTTTTTTCTCTCTAAAGAAAATCGCGCTCCAAAATGGCGTATCATAGATGCTAAAGATAAAGTCTTAGGCCGTTTATCTACAGAGATTGCAGACATTTTGAGAGGAAAAGATCGCCCAGAATATACCCCTCATACTGATTCTGGAGATTACGTTGTAGTTATTAATTGTGATCAAATTGTTCTTACGGGAAATAAATGGGAAGACAAAGTTTACCCATTCTTTTCTGGTTGGAGAAGTGGTTTAAAAGAGTATAAGGCTAAGGATTTATTTAAAAAAGATCCTACTGTTTTAGTAAAACTTGCTGTAAAAAGAATGCTTCCAAAAAATAGATTAAACAGACAAGTAATAAAGAAGTTAAAAGTTTATGCTGGAAACGAACATCCTCATAAGGCTCAAATAGAGGGCTTTAAAGCCGAATAATTAATGAAAATTACTTAAGTTAAAAAGCAGGATATTAGTATCCTGCTTTTTTTATGAGATTTTATTGTATGAAGCAAAAAACAATAAATAAAGAAGTTATAATCAATGGTATAGGAGTTCATTTAGGTCAATTATCTAAAGTTATTTTACATCCTGCTCCTGTTGATCATGGAATTGTTTTTTTTAATCCTAAATTTCCAACCGAAAAAATTAAACTGGGAAAAATTGTTCCGGAACAAGCTATACATGCATCTGTTTTGAAAAAAAAAGATCTTATTATTAGTACTATAGAACATTTAATGTCTGTTATTTTAGCTTTCAAAATAGATAATTTATTAATCGAAATAAATGGAATTGAGGTTCCTATATTAGATGGAAGTGCTCTTACCTTTGTTGATTTAATAGAAAAAGCAGGTATAAAAGGACAAAACAAAGATAAAAAGTTTTTAACTGTAAGTTCGAATTTAATTTTTAGAGATGAAAAATCCGGAAGATATTTGGAACTTATTCCTGCAAAAATTAATCCTGAGACAAGCGAATATGATAATAATTTTTATTTTGATTATACAGCAGATTTTAAACATCCTTTAGTTGGACAAAGTTTTTTTAAGGGAAAACTATCCACATCTTTTTTTAAGGAAGAAATTGCTCCGGCAAGAACTTTTGGTTTTTTAGAACAATTACCTTTTTTAAGAGATAAAGGTTTGGCAAAAGGAACATCTCTTGGAAATACAGTTGTTATAGGGGAAGAGGAGTTTTTAAATCAACCAAGATTCAAAAATGAATTTGTTCGACATAAATTATTAGATCTTATTGGGGATTTGGCGTTATTAGGTAAAAATTTAGCAGGAACTGTTATTGCTAAAAAAACAGGGCACAACTTCAATAGGCTTATTACTAAAAATTATATTGATAGTCCTGAGAAATGGAAATTAATAAAATAAAATTTTAGATTAAAAAATAAAGGCGGCAAAATAACCGCCTTCTTTTCAGATTATTTTCCTGTAAATATTGTTAGTAAATCTCTATAAGATAAATATAAAATCAGACCTAATAATAAGACCCAAGAAGCAATATTTACTCCGGCTTTTATGGTTTCAGGGATCTCTCTTCTTATTACTGCTTCTATTGTAGTAAATAGAAGTTGTCCTCCATCAAGAGCTCCTAATGGTAAAATATTTATAATGGCCAAATTTATACTTATTATTGCTAAAAATATGAATAACGGAATAAAGCCTTTTTGAGCAGTTTCAAACGTTTTAGAAAGTATCATTATCGGACCGCCTGCACCTTTTAAACTTCTTTCCTTTATTAAATAAATAATTCCTTTTACCATTTGTTTTATCATGTTGTTTGTTACTTTTATACCTTGAATAATTGCTCCAAAAAGAGGATATTTTTCATATTTTCCTTTGATAGCTTCTGATTTTAATTCAAAAGAATTTATAATATCCGAATTTAAATTTTTATTTTTACTTGGAATTAATTCTATATTTATTTCTTCGGTATCTCTTTTTAGGACAATATTAATTTTATTTTCCGAATTATTTTGTAAAGGTTTTATTAATTCATTTTTTAAAATTGGCACAAGCTTTGTTACATCTTTGTTTAGTTTTTTGTCATTAATAGATAAAATTTTATCATTGGCCTTTAAGTTGAAATTTTCTTGAATTGTTTGTGATATTTTAGGTGAAACAATAAAATTGGTTTTCTTTTTAGGAATGCCTACAAAAAATAGTATTGAATAGACTAAATATGCAAAAAGAATATTAAACATTACACCGCCGCAAAGAACAAAAACTTTTTGCCAATATGGCTTTTTAGCAAAAGATGATTCTCCTTTCATTTTTGCAAATTCTTGTTTTCCTTGTCCTACTTCTGCCAATCCTGCAATTTCAACATATCCTCCTAAAGGAATTGCTGATAATCTAAAATTCGTATTGCCAATTTTTTTTTCTATAACCTTAGGTCCCATACCAATTGAAAAGGTTGGTGTGTGAATTTTAAATATCTTACAAAAAATAAAATGACCGAATTCATGTACCGTTATCAATAGTCCAAAGCCAATAATTGCATAAATTAAAGGTAGGAATTTTGTTGAAAAAGCTATAGCAAAAGCGTTTAAACTCATTGTAAAATCCTTTTGTTTTTTGTTGAATTATTATAAAACCTAATAGCTATTATATATTGCTATTAAAAAATTGACTATTTTTTAGATATTTTGCTTGAAAAAAAATTAAAAAAATATAAAATAAAACTTACTGTCAGTTCATTTAGAACCCTTATATTTTTTGTTTATGCTTACAGATAAGAGGTTTGAAAGTTTGCTATAACTTAAAAGTTATGTTATTGCAATTTTGATATTTAAGAATTGATTATTGTGTTTATTAATTAAATTTTATTTCTTAGGAAAGAAATTATGCCAACGATAAATCAACTTGTTCGCTCAAAGCGAAAAATGCCAAAAGAAAAAACTAAGTCTCCTGCTTTAAGAGGTTGCCCTCAAAAGCGAGGTGTTTGTGTGCGTGTTTATACTGTTACACCCAAAAAACCAAACTCAGCACTTAGAAAAGTAGCTCGTGTTAAGTTGACTACAGGAAAAGAGGTTACTGCCTACATTCCTGGAGAAGGGCATAATCTTCAAGAGCACTCTGTTGTTTTAATTCGTGGTGGAAGAGTAAAAGACTTGCCAGGTGTAAAATATCATATTGTTCGAGGAGTATTGGATACTCAGGGAGTTGAAGGCAGGGGTCAAAGTCGTTCTTTATACGGTACAAAGCGTAAGAAAGGTGGGGCTAATGCCTAGACGTAAATCAGTTAATTTAATAAGAGATATTGGTAGGGATATTAGATTTAATTCATTTGTAGTTCAAAAGTTAATAAATATGGTAATGGAGCGAGGCAAAAAAGATCTTGCACGATCTATCGTTTATGATGCTTTTGATGTATTAGCTAATAAGCTTGGTGGCGATGATAAGGCTTATACTGCTTTTGAGAAGGCTATAGATCAAATTAGGCCTGCTGTTGAGGTTAAGTCTAGACGTGTTGGTGGTGGTGTTTATCAAATACCAACCGAGGTCAGGCCAAGGCGTGCAATAGCTTTAGCTTTGCGTTGGCTAATAACTTTTTCTGCCAATCGTTCCGATAAGACTATGGGAGAGAGATTGGCGACAGAAATTTTAGAGGCTTCTCAGGGAAGAGGTAATGCTTTTAAGAAAAAGACGGATGTTCATAGAATGGCCGAAGCTAATAGAGCTTTTTCTCATTATGCATGGTAAGTGTGGAGGTGTTTATAAAAAATGAGTAATAAAATAAAATTAAAAGATTATAGAAATATCGGTATTATGGCTCACATTGATGCCGGAAAAACAACTGTAACCGAGCGTATTCTTTTTTACACCGGTGTTTCTCATAAAATAGGTGAGGTTCATGAAGGTGAAGCTGTCATGGACTGGATGGAGCAAGAGCAAGAAAGAGGTATTACAATTACCTCCGCAGCCACAACATGTTTTTGGGATGATCATAGAATTAACATTATTGATACTCCTGGCCACGTAGATTTTACTATAGAAGTTGAAAGATCTTTAAGGGTTTTGGATGGAAGTGTTGCTGTTTTTTGTGGCGTTGGAGGTGTTGAGCCTCAGTCTGAAACCGTTTGGAGGCAAGCTGATAGATATAAAGTCCCTCGTATTGCTTTTGTTAATAAGCTTGATCGGATAGGTGCTGATTATTTTAGTGTTGTTGAAGATATTAATAATAAATTGCATGGAAATGCTTTAGCTATGCAAATGCCTGTTGGGCAATCAGAAAACTTTCGGGGAATAATTGATCTTTTAAAGCAGAAGATGGCTGTTTTTGATGTGGAATCAAGGGGAGCTAAGGTTGAGTGGCAAGAAATTCCTGAAGAGTTAAAAGATAAGGCAGATAAGTTAAGAGAAGAGCTTATTGAAAGGGCTTGTGATTTTGATGATGCTTTAGCTGAAAAGTATCTAGATGGAAAAGAATTAACGGTTGATGAGATAAAGCAAGCATTGAGAAAAGGTGTTTTAAATCAGAAGGTTACACCGGTTTTTTGCGGAAGTGCTTTTAAGAATAAAGGTGTTCAATTATTGTTGGATGCTGTTATTGATTATATGCCTTCTCCTTTAGACGTTCCTCCAATTGAGGGTATTAATCCGGAGACCAATGAAAAAGAAACTAGGCCGGCAGATCCTGATGGTCCTTTTAGTGCTTTAGCTTTTAAGATTATGACAGATCCTTTTGTTGGGTCTTTGACATTTGCGCGTGTTTATTCTGGGAAGTTGGATGCAGGATCTTATGTTTATAATTCTTCAAAAGGAAAAAAAGAGAGAGTTAGTCGTTTATTAAAGATGCACTCTAATAAAAGAGAAGAGGTAAAATCTGTTTCTGCTGGTGATATTGTAGCGGTTGTTGGTGTTAAAGATGTTGCAACAGGCGATACATTTTGTGATGAAAAGAATCCAATATTATTAGAATCGATAGAATTTCCTGATCCGGTTGTGAGCGTTGCAATTGAGCCAAAGGGAAAAGGTGATTATGAAAAAATGACAATTGCATTAAGAAAATTGATGCAAGAAGATCCTTCTTTTAAATTTACCTTTGACCAAGAAACGGGACAAACAGTAATTTCTGGGATGGGAGAATTACACTTAGAGATTATTGTTGATAGATTATTAAGAGAATATAAGGTTGATGCTAACGTTGGTAAACCTCAAGTTGCTTATAAAGAAACTATTCAAACAAATTCTCAAGCAGAAGGTAAATTTATCCGTCAATCCGGAGGTAGGGGACAATATGGTCATGTTTGGCTTAAGCTAGAGCCCAAAGAGCGTGGCGAAGGATTTGAATTTGCTAATAAAATTGTTGGAGGTGTAATACCAAGAGAATTTATTCCTGGGATTGAAAAAGGGGTAAAAGAAGCTATAAACAGTGGTATTATTGCGGGCTATCCGGTTGTTGATGTTAAGGTTGAGGTTTATGATGGATCTTTCCATGATGTTGACTCTTCAGAGATAGCGTTTAAAATAGCAGCATCCATGGCTTTTAAAGAGGGTATGAAAAATGCTTCTCCTGTTATATTAGAGCCTATATTCAAGATAGAGGTTGTTACTCCGGAAGAATACATGGGTGATGTTATGGGAGATTTAAATTCTAGACGAGGTAGAATTTTGGGCATGGAAGAAAGAAAAGGTGTGCAAGTTATAACTGCACAAGTTCCGCTTGCCGAGATGTTTGGTTATACTACAGATTTACGTTCTATGACCAAGGGAAGAGCTAGTTCTTCTATGCAATTTGAAGTTTATAGGGAAGTCCCTAAAAATGTTCAAGAAGAAATTGTAGGAAAAAAATAGTTTAATTTAAAAAGGTCAGTAAATAGGCTTAAGAGGGATATACAAAATGGCTAAAGGTGTATTTGAAAGAAAAAAACCACATTGTAATATTGGTACAATTGGTCACGTTGATCATGGTAAAACAACCTTAACTGCTGCTATCACAAAACATTTAGCAGAAAAAGGCGGAGCAAATTTTAAGGCTTTTGAACAAATTGATAATGCTCCTGAAGAAAAAGCAAGAGGTATTACTATAGCTGTTTCTCACGTTGAATATGAAACAGATAAACGTCACTATGCTCACGTAGATTGTCCTGGTCACGCAGACTATGTTAAAAACATGATAACAGGTGCTGCTCAAATGGACGGTGCTATTTTGGTTGTTTCTGCTGCTGATGGTCCTATGCCACAAACCAGAGAACACATTCTTTTAGCAAGACAAGTTGGTGTTCCAGCTATCGTTGTTTATTTGAATAAAGTAGACATGGTAGATGATGAAGGATTGGTTGATCTTGTTGAGGAAGAAATAAGAGAATTATTGTCTCAATATGGTTTTCCCGGAGATGAAACACCTATTATAAGAGGTTCTGCTTTAAAAGTATTAGAAGGAGATACTTCAGAAATTGGAGGCCCTTCTATAGATAAATTAATGGAAGCTGTTGACTCCTTTATTCCTACTCCGGAAAGAGACACAACCAAACCATTTTTAATGCCTATTGAAGATGTATTCTCTATTTCAGGTAGAGGTACTGTTGTAACTGGCCGTGTAGAGCGTGGTATTCTTAATGTTGGTGATGAGGTTGAAATTGTTGGATTTAAAGAAACATTTAAAACAACAATTACCGGTATTGAGATGTTTAATAAAGAACTTAAAGATGCACAACCTGGCGATAACGTAGGTGTATTACTTCGTGGGATAAAAAAAGAAGACGTTGAGCGTGGTCAAGTTATTGCTAAAGTTGGATCTATCACTCCACACAGAAAATTTAAAGCTAAAATTGTTACTTTGAAAAAGGAAGAAGGTGGTCGTCACACACCATTCTTTAATGGATATCGTCCACAGTTTTATTTTAGAACAACAGACGTTACTGGAACAATTACATTACCAGAAGGCCGTGAAATGGTTATGCCTGGTGATGAGGTAGAAGTAACAGTTGAATTAGTAAGTAAAATTGCTATGGATAAAGAATTAAAGTTTGCTGTGCGTGAAGGTGGTAGAACTGTTGGTGCAGGTATTGTTACAGAAATTATTGAATAGTACTATTTAGGATAATTGATGAAAAAACAAAAAATACGTTTAACATTAAAATCTTATGATCATCGTTTATTGGATAGTGCAGTTAAACAAATAGTTTTGACGGTTAAAAGAACAGGTTCCCAATTATTGGGACCTGTTCCTATGCCTAATAGAAGAAAATGTTTTACAGTGTTGCGTTCTCCTCATGTAAATAAAAAATCTAGAGAGCAATTTGAACTTACAACACATAAGCGTATTCTAGATATAATGTCACCGTCGGAGCAAACTATGGATGCTTTAATGAAGTTGAATATTTCTGCTGGTGTTGATGTTGAGATTAAGTAAGTGAGTTTAGTTAACAAAGAGGCTGTGTCATGCTAGGTAGTATTTTTGGCAAAAAAATAGGAATGACTCAAATTTTTACAAAAGATGGAAAAGTTGTTCCTGTTACAGCAATAGATGCTGGAAATTGGTTTGTTACTCAAATTAAAACTCAAGATAAAGATGGTTATAGCGCTCTGCAGTTGGGTTTATTAAAAAAGAGATATAATCAAGATTCATTAGCAGGAAATTGGTTAAAAATAAAAAAACAACTATTTTCTCTTTTTAAAGAGATTAAAGTTAAAGAAGAAGATTTGAACAATTTTAAGATTGGTCAAAAAATTAGCTTGGATAAGACTGTTTTATCTGAAAATGATAATGTGAAAGTTTCCGGAAAAAGTATTGGATTAGGTTTTCAAGGTGTTGTTAAGCGTTGGGGATTTGGTGGTGGACCAGATAGTCATGGTTCGAATTTTCATAGAATACCTGGTTCCGTCGGTAATATTTGTTCTCAAGGTAAAGTTGTAAAAGGTAAAAAATTACCAGGACAAACCGGAAACAAAAATATATCAATAAAGAACTTAAAAATTATAAAACTTGATAAAGATAGTGATGTTTTATTTTTAAAAGGCTCTGTTCCTGGTAAAAAAGAATCACTAGTTCTTATTAATAAGCAAGGATAGGTGTCATGAGTAAGATTGTTGTTTATGATGTTGCTGGAAAAGAACAAGAAAAAGTTGATTTTTCAATAGATAAAAAAGAAAATAGTCCCAAAACATATTCTTGCGCTATTAGGGTTTTGTTACAGAATTGGCGTCAAGGTACGGTTTCTTGTAAAGGAAGAAGTGACATTGCTTTTTCTAATAAAAAACCCTGGAAACAAAAAGGGACGGGAAGAGCAAGAGCCGGTTCTGCTAAATCTCCAATTTGGAGAAAAGGTGGGGTTGTTTTTGGTCCTCAACCAAGAAAAAGAACTTTGAATATAAATAAGAAGCAGAATAAATTGGTTTTAAATAATATTTTTAATTCTTTTGAAAATATTTATTGCTTGGATTTAGAAACAGAAAAACCAAGTACTAAGATTGCGTTTGATGCTTTAAAAAATATTGGTTTAAATGATAAAAAGGTTATTTTATTTTTACCTTTTGGGGATGAAAAGAATTTTGCTTCATTTAGAAATATTCCTAATGTTAGGGTTGTAACTTTCAGTCAACCAAATGCTTTTGATTTGAGTAATTGTTCTAATTGGTTGTTTTTGAAAAAAGATTTGGATTTATTTAAAAATATGGTTTCATCATGGAATTAAATTGTTATGACATTATAAAAAAGAGAATTATGACGCCTAAAAGTTCAGACGTTTTTAGGAATTCAGGAAAAATAACTTTTGAGGTTCATAAAGATTCTAATAAAATAATGATTAAACAAGCTGTAGAAAAAATTTGGGATGTTAAGGTTGATAATGTTCGTGTTATTACCGTTCCCGGAAAAACAAAGTCTTTTGGTAGACGAAGCTTTAAGTCTCCAAGTAAAAAAAAGGCGATTATAACATTAAAAAAAGGTTATAAGATTGATTTGCCGGGACACTTTGAAACAATGGGTGCGCAAACAAATAAAGAAGTGCCTCTAGAGGGAAAATAAAATGGCTATTATAACTAGAAAATCTATTACCTCATCATTAAGAGGGCAACAGTTTATTTCAACTAAAGATTTGACTAAGAAAAAACCAGAAAAAAAATTAACTGTATCTTTATCAAAAAATGGTGGAAGAAATAGTTATGGTCGTATAACTGTTCGCCATAGAGGAGGGGGAGCTAAAAGAAAATATAGAGTTATAGATTTTAAGCGCACTTATAAAGATATACCTGGTAAGGTAATTGCTTTTGAATATGATCCGAATAGAAATGTTTCCATTGCTTTGATTGCTTATAGAAATGGTGCCAAAAGCTATATATTGAGACCTGAAGGTTTAAAATTGGGGGATACAATTTTAAATAGTTCAAGAGCAGAAGCAAAAGTTGGAAACAGTATGCCTTTGCGAAATGTGCCTATAGGTTTTTTTGTGCACAATATTGAATTAGTACCGGGTCAGGGTGGAAAATTGGCTAGAAGTGCTGGTTCAGCTATTCAATTGTTAGGTAAAGAAGGTAATTTAGCAATATTAAAGATGCCTTCAGGCGAAACACGAACAGTATTTTTAGATAATTGGACAACAATTGGTACTTTAGCAAATGCAGATTATAAAAATATTACTTTAGGTAAAGCTGGAAGAAGACGACACATGGGATTTAGGCCTTCTGTTCGCGGTATGGCTATGAACCCGGTAGATCACCCTCACGGTGGTGGTGAAGGACGTTCTAAATCAGGGTCTCATCCAGTTACTCCTTGGGGTAAGAGTTGTAAGGGTGCAAGAACAAGAAAAAGAAAAAGTTCTGCTATTTTAAAAAGACGTAAATAGTATAAAATTTAGATAGAGGATATAAATGGCCAGATCTACAAAAAAGGGTCCTTTTGTTGATCCTAATTTGCAAAGAAAAATAGAAGCTGCTAAAGATTCAAATAAAAGGCAAAGTATTAAAACTTGGAAAAGAAATAGTCTGATTACTCCTGATTTTGTAGGATTAACACTTGCTGTTCATGATGGGCGTAAATTTGTATCTATTTATATTACAGAAAATATGGTAGGACATTATTTAGGTGAATTTGCACCAACAAGAACTTTTAGACTGCATAGTGGACAACGTAAAGCAGGAGTTCCTCCAAAGAAATAGTGATTAATGATAATAGTTAGTTTAGTTTGTTATTAGATACTTTTTTATAATATTTTATAAAGGTTTAAAAATGCTTGTAAGAGCTAAAAGTAAATACATTCGAATTTCACCATATAAGTTACGCCCTGTGGTTGATGTTATAAGAGGCTATTCTGTAGATAGAGCTCTTGCTTGGCTTCAAACTACAGCTTTAAAAAGGGTTGTGCCAGTAAGAAAAACTCTTTTGTCTGCATATTCTAACGGTAAAAATATTTTATCTAAGGATGTTGGCATGAATGAGTTTTTCATTAAGGAGATAAAAGTTGATCAAGGTCCTGTTATAAAATATTACAAACCCGGAGCAATGGGACGTGCTAATGTTCAACGTAGAAGGCTTAGCCACTTGCAAATAGTTTTGGAGAGAAAAGATAAAGTTGCTAATAAAGGTGATAAAAAAGTAAATAAAAAATAGTTTATATAAATTCAGTAGAGGTGATTTGTGGGACAAAAGGTTCATCCAGTAGGTTTTAGAATAGGTGTATTTGAAGATTGGAAAGCTCGTTGGTTTTCTAAAAAATCTTACGGTAAAGAATTATTAGAAGACTTAGAGATAAGAAACTATCTTAAAAAAGTTTTAAATTTTCAAGATATAGATAAAATTTTAATAGAAAAAGCTGGAGAAGCTATAAAGGTTATCCTTCATTCCTCTAGACCAGGGTTTATAATTGGCAAAAAAGGAATGGGTATAGAAAAACTAAAACAAGATTTCTATAGAAAATTTAAAAAGAATATTGAAATTTCTGTACAAGAGGTTAGAAATCCGGATCTTAGTGCTTCTTTATTGGCTAAAGGTATTGCAGAGCAGCTTGTTAAAAGGGTTAGCTTTAAAAGAGCAATGAAAAGAGCCGGTTTTGCAGCTTTAAAGAGTGGAGCAAAGGGTGTTAAGATTTGTTGTTCTGGTCGTTTAGGTGGAGCTGAAATTGCTCGAACAGAATGGTTAAGATTAGGATCTGTACCTTTACATACTTTGCGTTCCAATGTTGATTATGCTTTGGCTGAAGCAAAAACTACTTATGGAATAATTGGTGTTAAGGTTTGGGTTTGCAAAGGTACTTACTAAAATTGGTAAAAACCTTAAGTAAAGGTTTAAAAAACAGAGAGATTATATCATGTTAATGCCGAAAAAAACTAAATACAGAAAAGTTCAAAGAGGTAGAATGAGGGGAAAGTCCAAGGCTAGCAATTTAGTTTTCGGTGATTATGGACTAGTTGCTGTTGAGCCTTGCTGGTTAAATGCCAGACAAATAGAGGCTGCAAGGGTAACAGTAAGCCGGAAATTAAAAAAAGTTGGAGAAATGTTTTTACGTGTTTTCCCTGATAAGCCTGTTACAAAAAAACCTGCAGAAACTCGAATGGGTAAAGGTAAAGGTAGCCCAGAGTTTTGGGTTTGTGTTGTGAAGCGTGGTAAAGTTTTGATTGAAGTTAAAGATATTGATGCTGATTTAGCTAAAAAGGTTTTAAAGTCTGCTTCTTATAAATTACCTATGAAAACTAAATTTATTAGTAAGTTTGATAATAATAACAAAGCAAAATAAATTCTGTAGAGATTGATATGAAAAAAGAAGATTTAAAAAAGCTAAGTGAATCTGAACTACAAAAAGAATTAAAGCAATTAAGAAAAGAACTATTTGATTTAAAGTTGAGTTTAGATAGTGGAGAAGTTAAGGATTTTTCACAATTTGGTAAAATTCGTAAGAATATAGCTAGATGTTTAACTTTTTTAAAACAAAAATAAGTAAAGTACTGAAAAAATTTTAAAATATGTTAAAGTAAGACTTTAGGTTTTGCTTTAAGAGCCAGAAATAGTGCTATTTGAGGTATTATAATGACAAACGCTGATAAGGAAAAAGATATAAAACTTACTGCAAGAACATTTGCAGGAGAAGTTATTTCTTGTAATATGCAAAAAACTGTAGTTGTTAAGGTAGATAGGATGTTTGAGCATCCTTTAGTTGGAAAAACTTTAAAGAGATCAAAAAAATTTAAAGCTCATGATGAAAAAGAAGCGGCAAATGTTGGTGATTGGGTTGAAATAGCTGAATGCAGACCTATTTCAAAATCTAAGCATATGATCTTAAAACGCGTTTTAAGAAAGGCTGATTAAGAAAGGTAATCATGATTCAAAAGCAGACTAAATTAAATGTTGCAGATAATTCTGGCGCAAAAAAATTGATGGTTATTCATGTTACCGGCAGCACCCGTAAGAGATTTGCTCGTCTAGGTGATATTGTGAAAGTTTCAGTCAAAAGGGCTATTCCCGGTGGGACTGTTAAAAAGGGTGATGTTTTAAATGCGGTTATCGTTAGAACAAAAAAAGAGTCAAGAAGAATAGATGGAAGTTATGTTCGTTTTAGCGACAATGCAGCGGTTATTATTGATAAAGATAAGCAGCCTGTTGGAAGTCGTATTTTTGGCCCTGTTGCCAGGGAATTAAGAGCTAGTGGTTATTTGAAAATAGTTTCTTTGGCACCGGAAGTTTTGTAGTTGTTGGGTTAGGATTGTTATGTTAAGTCGAATAAGAAAAGATGATACGGTTGTTGTTATAACAGGAAAAGATAAAGGCAAACAAGGCGTTATTATAAAAATTGATCCAAAAAAAGATGCTGTTTTGGTCAAAGGTGTTTCCGTTGTAACTAAACATGTTAAGGCTAGAAAATCAGGTGAAACAAGTAGGATTGTAAAAGAAGAAACTTATATTCCTTCATTTAAGGTAATGCCTGTTTGTAAGTCTTGTAAAAAGCCATGTAGAGTAAGAACAAGATTATTGGAAGATGGAAAAAAAGTAAGAGTTTGTCATCGCTGTCAAGAGGCTTTTTAGTTAAGGTTTTATGATGAGATCACGATTAGAAAATTTATATAAAGAAAAGTTTTGTTCTGAATTAAAAGAACAATTGAGTTTAAAAAATATTATGGAAGTTCCCAGAATTTCAAAAATTGTTTTGAATATGGGAGTAAAAGATGCTGTCGGCGATAGTAAAATTTTGAATAAAGTTAAAGATGTTGTTTCTAAGATTGCCGGTCAATTAGCAATACAGACTAAAGCAAAAAAATCTATAGCCGGTTTTAAATTGCGTGAAGGTATGCCTATAGGTATAAAAGTTACGCTTCGCGGAACTAACATGTATAATTTTTTAGATAGGCTTATTAATATAGCTATCCCAAGAGTAAAAGATTTTCATGGTTTAAAACCAAAATTAGATGGAAATGGAAATTATAATTTGGGATTGAAGGATTGGATGGTTTTTCCTGAAGTAGATTATGATAAGGTAGATAAATCTAGAGGGTTGAATATAACTATTCATACAACAGCTAAGTCTGATGATCATGCTGTTGCCTTATTAAAAAGTTTTAATATGCCATTTAGAGATAAATAAAGGTTTGTTAAAAAGGTAAACAAAATATGGCAAAAAAAGCGTTAATAGAAAAATCAAAGAGAACACCAAAGTTTTCTACTAGACAAAGAAATCGTTGTAAAGTTTGTGGTAGGCCTAGAGGTTTTATGCGTGACTTTTTGTTGTGCAGAATATGTTTTAGAACATTTGCTTTGAAGGGCTTGCTTCCTGGTGTAAAGAAAACTAGCTGGTAGAATTTAGAAGGGACAAAAAGTATGTCAGTTGATGTAGTTGGTAATTTTTTAACAGTTATTCGTAATGCTTTAATGGTTTACAAGCGTTCTGTTTCTCTTCCATATTCAAATTTAAAAGCTGGTATAGCAAAAGTTTTAAAAGATGAAGGTTTTATCAAAGATTTTAATAAAACTGAAGATGAAAAGGGACATCCAATTTTAAATATTTCCTTGAAATATGTTGATGGAAAGCCTGCAATAAATGAAATAAAACGTGTTAGTAAACCGGGCAGACGTTTTTATGAAAGATCAGGAAATATTACCCCTGTTGTTGGTGGATTAGGTGTTGCTATATTGAGTACTAGTTCTGGAATTATAACAGACCAACAAGCAAGAAAGCTTTCGGTTGGTGGAGAAGTTATTTGTCACGTTTGGTAAAAGGTGTAACATGTCAAAAATCGGAAAAAAACCAATTGAACTTTCAGCTGCGAAAGTTGAAATAAAGGGACAAGAAGTAATTATAAATGGTCCAAAAGCTAATTTCATTCATAAATTGCCAGAGAATATAAAGGCTTCAATTCAAGATGGAAGTTTAGTTTTGGAATTAAAAAATGAAGATAAAAATAATAAAGCTATGTGGGGTTTACATAGAGCTTTATTAGCTAATAAGATATTAGGTTCACAAAAATTATTTGAAAAAAATGTTAAAATTGTTGGTTTAGGTTATAAAGCACAAATTTCTGGCAAAAAAATGATTTTTTCATTGGGATACAGTCATAAGATTGATTTTGAATTGCCAGAGGGAGTTGAAGTATCTGCAGATAGGACTGGGCAGCAATTAGTTTTTAAATCAAGCGATAAAGCTTTACTTGGCAATGTTTGTGATACTGTAAAAAGTTTTAGACCACCGGAACCATATAAAGGAACTGGAATTATTGTTGAAGGTGATGTTATTATTCGTAAGGCCGGTAAGGCAAAAGCTGCTTAATTTTGAATGTTGAAGAAAGGTTTTACAAGTGAGTTATCAGAAAAAAAGCCAAAGAAAAATTCAGAAAAGATCTAATAGAAGGTCTTTTAGAGTAAAAAATAAACAAGTTCGCAGAGGTGATGTACCTAGAGTTTGTGTTTTTAGAAGTTTGAAGCAAATTTATGCACAAATAATTGATGATTCAAATCATTCTACACTTGTTAGTTTTTCTTCTTTAAATTTAAAAGAGAAAAAAAATAATAAAGTTGAAACCGCTAAACAAGTTGGTTTATCTCTTGGTAAACAAGCCTTAGAAAAATCAATAGATAAAGTCTTTTTTGATCGTGGTAATTATTTATACCATGGAAGGGTTAAGGCTTTGGCTGATGGATTACGTGAAAGTGGCTTAAAATTTTAAGATTACAATAGAGTTTTAGGAAAGATTTAATATGGCAGATGTTAAAGGAAAGAAAAATTCTTCAACAGCAGAAGAATATGCAGAAAGCGTACTAGATGTTAGACGTGTTGCCAAAGTTATAAAAGGCGGTCGACGTTTTGGTTTTTCTGCTTTAGTTGCTGTTGGTGATAAAAAAGGTAGGGTTGGTGTGGCTTTAGGAAAGGGACGCGAGGTTTCGGCTGCGATATCAAAAGCATTAAAAAGAGCAAAAAAGAACATGTTTGAGGTTCCTTTATATAAGACTACGATTCCTTTTACTATTAAAGCTAAACATGGTGCAAGTTCCGTTTTAATTCGTTCTGCAGCTAAAGGTACCGGCGTTATTGCAGGAGGTGCAGTGCGTTCGGTAATGGATGTTTTGGGAGTTAAAGATGTTCTTGCGAAATCCTTCGGTTCAGGTAATCCTCAAAACGTTGTAAAAGCAACCGTAAAAGCTTTGCAAATGTTAAAATCAGCAAAGCAAATTGCTGCAACTAGAGGTAAAAAGTTAAATGAGATTGTAAGTACTGCAAAAACAACTGAGGAAAAAGATGCTATCGCTTAATAAATTAGAATCTATCTCCAAAAAAAGAAAAAGAGTTGGCCGAGGTGGCGATAACGGTGGAACTTCAGGTAGAGGTCACAAAGGACAAAAAGCCAGAAGTGGTGTTGGCGGAGAATTAAAACCTTGGTTTGAAGGTGGTCAAATGTCTTTGACTAGACGTTTGCCAAAAAGAGGTTTTGTTAATAGTAAATTTAAAAAAGAAGTAAAAATTGTAAATCTTGAAGATTTAGAAAAAAGGTTTGCAGAAGGTGATACGGTTGATTTAAGTACTTTAACAAATAAAGGTTTGCTTAAAGGAAAAGGAAAATATTTTGTTAAAGTATTAGGTAATGGAAAATTGAATAAAAACTTGACTGTAAAGGTAAACAAAATAAGCAAAACAGCTAAAGAACAAATAGAAAAAGCAGGTGGAACAGTTGAGTTAGTTGGAGAGGTTTAAGGTGATTGTACAACTAAAAAACTTCAAAAATATTTTCTTAGTCCCGGAACTAAGAAGGAAATTAGGTTTTACTCTCGGAGTATTGGCGGTTTATAGATTTGGTGCGCACATTCCAATTCCCGGAATAAACACTCAAGCTTTACAAAATTTAATGTCTTCTAAAGTTGCCGGAGGATTGCTTTCTTATCTGGATCTTTTTTCCGGTGGAGCTTTAAAGCAATTCGCAATTTTTGCATTGGGGATGATTCCTTATATTAATGCTTCTATAATGATGCAATTGTTAACGGTAATGTTACCTTCTTTAGAACAGCTTTCTAAAGAGGGAGAATACGGAAGAAAAATTATAAACCAATATACGAGATATCTTACTTTGGGTCTTAGTATTCTTCAGGGTTTTGGTTTATCTACTTTGATAGAAAGTCAACCAGGCGTAGTTATTAATCCCGGATGGGGATTTAGATTAACAACGGTATTAATCCTGAGTGTGGGCTCACTTTTTGTTATGTGGTTAGGTGAGCAAATAAATGCTCATGGTATTGGTAACGGAAGTTCGATGATAATTTTTGCAGGAATTGTTGTTAATTTACCTGCGGCTTTGATTAAAATTTATAGTAGTGTAAATCTAGGACAAACAGATCCTTTGGTAGCTGGTTTACTCTTATTAATAACTTTGGCAGTAATTGGTTGTATAATTTTTCTTGAGAAAGGTGAAAGACGAGTTGTTGTACAATATGCAAAAAGAGTTGTCGGTCACAAAGTTTATGGCGGTCAAAGTTCTTATATACCTTTAAAAATTAATCCGTCAGGTGTTATTCCCGTAATTTTTGCCAGTGCTATTATGCAATTACCAATGTTGTTGACTAATGCTATATCAAAATGGTTTCCGGCTTTAAGTTTTATTTCGGATTGGTTTAGTTACGGAAGTATACTTTTCTTTGTTTTACAATCAGGTTTAATTATATTTTTTGCGTTTTTTTATACGGCTGTAATATTTAATCCTGCAGAACTTGCCGATAATATTAGAAAATCCGGTGGATTTATTCCCGGAATAAGACCCGGAAAAAGGACTGCTGAATTTTTTGATTATTTGTTAACCAGAATAGGACTTCCGGGTGCTTTATATTTAGCTTCTTTGGCATTAGTTCCGGGAATTTTACAAAAGATTTTTAATTTTCCGGTGATGTTTAGCGGAATAAGCTTACTAATTGTCATAGGTGTGGCAATGGATACTTCTTCTCAAATTGAATCTCATTTGATTGAAAGGAGATATGAAGGCTTTTTATCTACAGGAAGACTTAAAGGTAGAGGTGGGCGTTAAAAATATTTAAAAAATTAAGTGGGGGCAAATGATTATTATAAAAAACAAGAAAGCTATAAATAACATGAAAAAAGCGGGACAATTGTTGTCTCAGATTTTTAATCAAGCTTCTTGTTTAATAAAGGAAGGTGTTAATACGTTACAAATAGACACTTTCTTTGAAAATAAAATTTTAGAATTTGGTTTAAAACCTGAATGTAAAGGTTATGCAGGATATAAACATGCAACATGTATATCCTTGAATGACGTAGTTGTTCATGGAGTTCCATCAAACAAAATTATTCTCAAAACCGGAGATTTTGTTAAGATAGATGTTGTTGCTTCTTACAAAGGATATTGTGCTGATATGGCACGCTATTTTTTTGTTGGAAATGTTGATCCAATAGTGAAAAAAATTGCTGAAACGGCTAAAAGATCTTTGAATAAAGCTATAAGTTTGGCTGTTCCCGGCAATAGACTTTCAGATATCTCTTCTGAAATTCAAAAAGAGGTAGAAAAAGAAGGTTTTAATGTAGTAAGGTGTTTTGCAGGTCATGGTATTGGTCGATCCATGCATGAAGAGCCGGAAATTCCTAATTATGGAAAACCCGGATTGGGACCAATCTTAAGAAGTGGAATGACTTTAGCCATAGAGCCTATGATTACTCAAGGGCGTTATGATGTTAAAATCATGAATGACGGTTGGACTGCAAAAACAGTTGATGGTGGGTACGCAGCTCACATTGAAGATACGGTTTTAATTACGGATAGTGGCCCGCAAATATTAACTAGATCTTCTAGATAGAAGATTTGAAGGGTAATATGAAAAAGAAAAAAGATGCAATTGTTGTAGATGGCATAGTTGAAAAAGCTTTACCGAATGCTATGTTTAAAGTAAAAATAGAAGGTGGGCACTTGGTTTTAGCGCATGTTTCTGGTAAGATGCGTATGTATTACATAAAACTTTTACCGGGGGATAAAGTTGCGGTTGAGCTTTCTCCTTATGATTTGACTAAGGGGCGGATTATTTCGCGATATAAAGCTTAGATTTTAACAAAGAGAAAGACTTGAGGTTTAAAGTTAGTTAGAAAGATTGGCTATGAAAGTTAAAACATCAGTTAAAAAGATTTGTATTTATTGTAAAATAGTAAGACGGGGTAGAATTGTTAGGGTTATTTGTAAAAGAAATCCAAGACATAAACAGCGTCAAGGTTAAGTTTATAGAGAGGTTTTTGAATGGCTCGTATTGAAGGTGTACATTTACCTAATAATAAGCGTGTTGAAGTAGGCCTTACCTATCTTTATGGTATTGGGCTTAAAAGATCACAAGATATTTTAAAAGCAACTAAAATTGATCCTAGTATTCGAATAAAAGATTTATCTCACGAACAAGTTGGTTCGATTCAGAGATTTATTTCAGAAAATTATAAAGTTGAAGGCGATTTAAGAAAAGATGTAACTTTAAACATAAAGCGTCTTCAAGAAATAGGTTCTTACAGAGGATTAAGACATAAAAGGTCTTTGCCTGTTCGTGGTCAGAGAACAAAGACTAATGCCAGAACACGTAAGGGACCTAAAAAAGCTGGCGGACAAATAACACTAAAAAAACCTGTTGCTAAGAAATAGTTTCAAATAGGTATCAAGAGGAAAAAATGGCTTATAAAAAAAGTAAAAAGCGACAATTAAAAAATATTGATACTGTAATTGCTCATGTAAGTTCTACATTTAATAATACTATTGTATCTATTACAACAACTGATGGAGATGTTCTTCTAAGAGGAAGTGCAGGACAATTAGGTTTTAAGGGAGCAAGAAAGGGAACTCCTTTTGCTGCTACACAGATAGCTAACAATTTAGCAAAAGATATGCAAGCAATGGGTGTAAGATTGGTGGAGGTTAATTTAAGAGGGCCGGGTTCCGGAAGGGATTCTGTTGTAAGAGCATTACAATCTTCCGGTTTGACGGTTACTGTTTTAAGAGATGTAACGCCATTACCTCATAATGGATGTCGTCCTCCAAAGAAAAGAAGAGTGTAATTTAAGATTGATAAAAGAAAATTAAAAAATTGTATTAACGAGTTAGAATTTTAAACGGAATAGGTGTTCGGTTATGAATAATAATTCAGCGGTCTGTAGAAAATGCCGAGGAGCTGGTGAAAAATTATTTTTGAAGGGGTCAAAATGTCGTACGGCAAAGTGTCCTATTGAGAAAAGAGGAACCACCCCAGGACAACATGGTAAAAAACCAACAATGCGTAAGCTTTCTGAGTATGGAAAACAATTGGGAGAAAAACAAAAAGTTAAATTAATGTATAGGGTTTTAGAAAGACAATTCAGACGTTTTTTTAAACATGCTTCTAAGCTTAAAGGTGCTACGGGTGAAAATCTATTATCTTTGCTTGAACGTAGATTGGACAATGTTGTTTTTCGTTTAAAAATGTCTTTTTCTAG
Source organism: Candidatus Babelota bacterium (assembly GCA_014728525.1). Classification (GTDB taxonomy): domain Bacteria; phylum Babelota; class Babeliae; order Babelales; family UASB340; genus WJLJ01. The sequence continues at coordinate 40,320 of WJLJ01000017.1, forward strand.
GGAGCAAGCAAGGCAATTTATTATTCATGGTCATATTAGTGTAAATGGAAAAAGAGTTACATCACCTTCATTTATTGTAAAAGAAGGTGACGTGATAACTTTATCTGAAACAACTTTAAAAAATGATGCGTTTGTAAAAGGCGTTGTAGATAAAAGAATGAATATAGGAATAAGACTTCCAGAATGGTTAGAGTTAGATAAAAAAGAAAGAAAGGGAACAGTTTTACGTTTACCTGTTCGAACAGATGTAACTACTCCTATTGAAGAGCGTTTAATTGTTGAGTTGTATTCTAAGTAAAAGTTAAAGTTAATCATTAGAAACTTTGGAGGCCTAATGCTAGATAAGGTATATAAACCGTTGATACTTCCAACTGTAAAGTGGGAAAAAAAGACATTATCTGATACTCTTGGAGAACTTGTTGTTCAACCGTTAGAACCGGGATTTGGAATTACTTTAGGTAACGCTTTGCGCAGAGTTATTTTGGCTTCAGTTGAAGGATCTGCCGTGACAAGTGTTATTATAAAAGATGTTAATAACGAGTTTTCAACGGTAAAAGGTGTTATTGAAGATACATTGCAAATTTTATTAAACATTAAGCAAATAGTTATAAAAAACACAACAGGAAAACCCGGAAAAATGCGTTTGAATGTTAAGGGTGAAAATGTTGCAAAGGTAGAAAACATTCAAGCAGATGATCATCTAGAGCTTATAAACAAAGATCATATCATTGCGCATTTGGCTCCCGATGGAGAATTAGACATAGAGTTTTTTGTTGAAACCGGCAGGGGGTATCAAGCTGCAAAATGGCCGGTTGGTCAAGCTTTACAACAGGATGGAAGAATATATTTGGATGCTATGTTTTCTCCTATTAAAAAAGTAGAAGTTTATACGGAAAAAACTCGTGTTGGACAATCTATTGATTATGATAAATTAATTTTAACCGTTGATACCAATGGTGCTATTTCTCCTGTTGATGCAATTCATTACGGTGCTTCTGTTTTAAGAACTCAATTAGATCACTTTTTACATACGGATGAAATCCCATTTAATGAGATTTCAGAGGCAAAAGAAGACGAAAAAGAAAAAGAAGCAATGCTTGATGTCCAAGGTCCAACAAAAGGCTTACCGGTTGATTTATTCTTAAAGCCAATTGATGAATTAGAGTTTTCTGTAAGAGCTCATAATTGTTTAGTTGTTGCGGGAATAAAAAGAGTTATTGATTTGGTAAATCTTACAGATGATGATTTATTAAAAATTAAAAACTTTGGAAGAAAATCTTTAAGAGAGGTCAAAGAGATTCTTAATGCATTTGGTTTACATCTAGGAATGAATGTAAAAGAATTGGATCTTAAAAAAGTTATTAAAAAACAAGAGGATAGCTTAAAATCATGAAACATCAAATAGGTAAAAGAAAACTTAGTAAAAGGTCTCCGCATAGAAAGGCATTGCTTAGAAATCAAGCAATCCATTTTATTAAAAATGGAGCTTTGCAAACTACTAAGATTCGAGTAAAAGAAGTTCAAAAACTTATAGAAAAGACTGTTACTATTGCTCGAAACGGTTATGATTTTAACACCATAAGGCGAGTAAAAAAGATTTTACCATACGATTTTAAGATGGTAGAAAAATTAATAAAGGAAATTGCACCAAAATATGTAGATCGTCCCGGCGGATATACAAGAGTTATTCCTATGGGAAAGAGACCTAGTGATACTGCAACAATAGCTCGTCTTGAATGGGTTTAAATTTGTAAATTTTTAAATTTTTTATATAAATTTTAGGAGATCAGTTTTAAAGCTGGTCTCCTTTTTTTATTGGCAGGACAAAACCATCGATGAGATCACAAATGTGAAGCAACATTGTTGCCGAGCTTAGTAATTTATAAAAAGCCGTAAAAATACTATGCTTTAACTTGCAACTATGAAAAATGCAATATTTTATATTGCAGCAAAGTGAAGCTTATAAGGTATTTAAATTATTCTTTAGTC
>WJLJ01000018.1 GCA_014728525.1 Candidatus Babelota bacterium
AAGAATTTAAAATTACTTTAAAATATAAAGAACTCAAAATATTTTTATAAAAGTATAATGTAAAAGGAAATGACAAAGAAGGATCAAAAAAACTATTAAAAAATAAAATTATCAAAGGAACATATATAAACAAAAATTGCCAAAGTAAAGCAGGACTTGCAAAAATAAAGGGCAATTCTTGCCTTGAAAGCTTTTTTATAAAATCCATATTCCTAAACTACCCTTGCAAAAGAACAACATTTTCTTTTTGAAAATATAAATTTACCTCGTCATCATAATCAATAATTTCTTGTGGAAAATGCTCTTCATTTTGTTCAAAAACCATCAATTTTTTACCGTTTTTCAAAATCACATTATACTGAGTTGAACGTCCATAATAAATAATATTATCAACTCGTCCTTTCATATGATTAGAAAAACCTTCTATTTCTTTTTTACTTATAAATATTTTTTCCGGTCTTATACTTAAAAATAAATTACATCCTGCTATCATCCAATTTTTCTTTGCCGGAGCAAAAACTTCAAATTTACCTAAACCTTCAACCTTTATTTTGAATAAATCAGAAATTTCTAATAACTTTCCTTCAATTATATTTGTATTACCAACAAATTTTGCAACAAAACAAGAAGCAGGAAATTCATAAATTTGTTTAGGCGTACCAATTTGCTCTATATGCCCATCATTATTCATTATAGCCATCTGATCAGCAACAGTTAATGCCTCAAATTGATCATGTGTAACATAAATGAATGTTGTTTTAAGCTTGTCTTGTAATTCTATAAGTTCAATTAAAACCTGCTCTTTTAATTTTGGATCTAAAGCAGCTAAAGGTTCATCTAAAAGTAAAACTTCCGGCTCACTAATTAAAGCTCTTGCAAGAGCAACTCGTTGTTTTTGCCCTCCGGATAAACTTTTAATATTTTTTTTCTCAAAACCTAATAATCTTATCATCTTTAAGACATCATAAACTTTTTCTCTAATTATTTTATCTTTTGTTCTTTTTATTCTTAAAGGATAAGCAATATTTTCAAAAACTGATAAATGCGGGAATAAAGCATATTGTTGGAAAACCGTATTGATTTGTCTTTCATATATCGGTTGCTTGGTAATATTCCTATCACCTAAATAAATTTTTCCAGAATCAACATTTTCTAAGCCTGCAACCAACCGAAGTAAGGTTGTTTTTCCACATCCCGATGGACCCAATAAAGCAAAAAATTTACCAGCAGGAATTTCCAAATTTAATCCTGATATTACTTCTTCGCCGTCAAAGGACTTGCTTATTTGTTCAAATCGGATTTGCCTCATCCACATTCCTCTTACTTATAAAAAAGGATAAGCAATATAAATAAACTAAAACCTCCAAATTTTTAATATATCTAATTTTTTTTCTTTTGTCGTTTAGCAAAAATCATTGGCACTACTATATCAGATAAAGTACATGGAATTAAAACAACCAAAATTAAAAGAATAAAAACTAAACCTATAGACTTAAACCAATCAGAAAAACCAAAACTGACAAGATATAAAATAGATGCCATAGCACTTATAAATATATGTAAAAAATGAAATCCTTGAGAATAAAAAAGCTGTCTGTTGGCACTATGTTCACTCATAAACCATCCATTAAGCATTCCGGCAAAAACAAACGGTAAAACTCTTGATAACTTTTTTACAAAACACCAATGAAAACTCATATCTACACCTAATAATTCACCAGAAAAATATGGTAATATTGCATCAGACAAAGTACAAAATATGGCAGGTACAAAAAAACCAACTAAAATACCTATCCATAAATTTTTTGAATATTTTCTAAATGTAAGCACGGTACCTGTTGCAGCAAATAATAAATGTAAATAATGAAAATTATGAAACAACCTATGTGCTCCTACCGTATTTGAACCGTTTGGATCAAAATATGATAAAAAACTTAAAACAACCATTGTAATGGCAACAGAGAATATAGCTATAGGCAAATGACAAAAAATTTCTTCTTTAATCGTATTATGACGCTCCAATGAACAACTTTTCTCATATGAATTAGAACCGCAACACATTTAAAATCCTTATATTATTAATAAAAAAAACAGATGAATATGTATTATAAACCATTTAAATAGAAATTAAAAAAGATTAAATTTTAAAATACTTCTCCCAAAGTCAGATACCAAGCATAAGAAGTATCATTAGGTAAAAGATGCTTCCACTTAAAACCAATATCAAAACGAATCGGACCAATTGGAGTTTTATAACGAAAGCCAAAACCTGAAGATGGAAACCATTTACCTTTAAATCCTGCAAAACCGGTTTGGCTTAATGCACCAATATCCTGAAACAACACTCCTCGTAAAGATTTATATAAAGGAAAACGTAATTCTAAATTTGCATTTATCATCCCACTACCACCTTGAATAGTATATTCTTTTTTCCCATTTATAATTTGTGTTCCATAAGGAGGAATAGCATCTTTTTCATATCCTCTGACTGAATAAGGTCCTCCTAAAAAAAATCTTTGTGATGGTTGTATTTGATTAAATTCAGAATTTAATATATAGCCCAACCTTACTCTTGCAGCAATTAATGTATCTTTATAAATAGGTTTAAATATTGATTGTTCAAACATAAGTTTATTTGTTGGCTTGCTGATGTATTCAGGTATCATAAATTTTAATGAAAAAAAGCTTATGCTTCCTCTTTTTATATCAAGTTTATTATCTATTTTTTCTACAACAAAACTAGGATTTATAAAAAAATAAGGTAAAGTTTTATTTATATAAGATTGATCAAAATTTAAATTACCTCTTACTTTACTTGTTCTTATCCATTCATTACCTAAGTTTAATCTCCAAAAATAATCTTTTTTATATTCGTTATTTAGACCTATAAAAAAACCATTTTCAATAGCTTCATAAGCAGAACAACTTTGTCTTACCTGAACCGGATTTATATATTTATTTGAATACGCTTTGAATTTACCTATTAATCGAGATTTTTTAAATTTTAAACCAAAAGGAGATAAAATTTTATAATCCAAATCCAATTTACGCTCAAACCTGGTAAAATCCATATTCAAAGTAAGTTTATCAACTTGATTAGTCGGATTTTTTAAAATTAAAGAACCTCCTAATTTAAAAGTAGAAGCTCGTTTAAACAAAAAATTCTTATTTGTTAAAAAATAACCCAATCTCAAAGCTATTTGCACAGGATCATCATCAATTAAAGTCATTTTTATTGGAACTTTACCAGATTTTTGAGAAATGGCTTGCTGATCAGGTTCTATGCTAAGTTTTTTAAAAACATCTAATTTTTTTAAATTTTTTATAGTTAAATTAATTTTGCCTCTGTCCCAAATTTCTCCCTCTTTAAAGGTCAATTCATTTAAAATTCTTTTAAATGATAATGAAGTATCACCCTTTAAAAAAACTTTTCCAAATTTTATTTTGGGACCTAATTCTATATTCCAATTCACAAAAACTTTTATTTTATCCTTTGATATAAATTTTTCTTCTAATGTAGGAAAAACATCAACATACCAATAACCTTTTTGTTGAAAATATTTTAATAGATATAATTTTTGTTTTTGTAAAAGATAAAAATTAAAAGGTTTCGATTTATTAAAAACAATCTGATTAAAAATATAATTTTCTCTTTCTAAATATTCAAAACCCCTTATTTTTAAATTACCCCAAAATCTTTGTTTACCTTTTTTTATAGTTATTATTATTTTGCAATCAATATCATTTGAATTTTTTACAAATTCTTTATTTGCAATATGAAAATCCCAAAAGCCTTTTTTTAAGTAATATTGTATTAGTTTATTTATAGAATCATCTATCAAATTTTCTTCAAAAATTTTATTTTTTACATTATTAAAAAAAATTAACGGTTCTTTTTTCTCATTTCCATGCTCATCTTTAATTATTATATTATTTATATAAACAGGTTTATTTTCTTTTATATCAAATAAAAAACTATATTTACCTAATTTTTTATAATAAATTACAGAATTCCAATAACCCTTTTTGTAATACTCTTCAAATAATTCATGTGCTATTATTTCCGGAGTAAAAAACCAGGCCGGATAATCTATTCCCAAAATTTCTTTTTTTATTTCTTTATCTGAAAAAAGACTATTCCCTTTAAATTCTAATTTTTGTTTTTTTACAAGATATAAATTGAAAATTAAATTTAATTTGCTCTCATCCCTTATCAAATCTTTTGTAAAAGAAACCCTGCAATCAACAAAACCTTTGGCTAATAAATATTTCTTTATTTTTTGCAAATATTTATAAATTAATTTTTTAGAATAAACTTTTTTATTAAGTTTTATTTTGTTTTTTAGATCATTAATTAAAGATTTTTTTTCTGAAGAATAAAATTTATTTTCTTCTATAATATTAAAACTTAAACTATTTATTGAAAATCTTCTTTTTTTATTTATAGAAATTTTTACTACAATACTTTTATCTTTTTTATTATAAATTAATTCATCAGAAACAAAGGAATTAAAATAACCCTTATCTTCCAAAAATTCTTTTATTTCTTTTATGTTTTTTTCATGAAGCAAAACATTAAAAATATATCCGGGATTCTGTTTATACAAAGATAGATAATTATGTTTTCCAAATAAAACACCTTGTAAGACTACCTTTTTTAAAACCCAACCGGAATTTAAAATAAAATGTACATGTTTTCCATTTTCTAATGGCTTTTCTAAAATTTCTATTTTTGTAAATCTTCCTTTTTGATATAAATTTTCCTTAGCTGTTTGAATGTCATTATCAGTAATAAATGTATTTTCTTTTAAATCCGTTAAATATAAAAATTCTGAAGATTCAAAATTAATATCACACTCAAAAGTTAATTTTTGTAAAAAAATTGATGCTTTTGAATTTGTGAAAACAAGTAATATAAATACAAAAAATAAATAAAATCTAGAATAAAACACAAAAACCCTTAATAAATGTTTTAAACATGTTGAATCAACTTACTAAATTATATTATTTTTTTGTAAATATAATACTTTTAAAGATATTTTAAATTAATTATCCCCAATAATTCGAAATACCCCTCTAAAGTCTCTATTATTTTGTAAAGGTTCAACAATTACATCTGATACTTTGCTTTTCTCTGTTCCTTGATAAACAAAATCAATTAGATCATCTACTTTATCAGAATCACCGCAAACAAAAATTAAAACCGTTCCATCTTCCCTATTTTGAATGCTGCCTTCCAAAGAGAGTTTATCTGCATGTTTTTTTATAAAATGTCTATATC
>WJLJ01000019.1 GCA_014728525.1 Candidatus Babelota bacterium
ATAAATAAAAATATAAATCCAATTAAACAATTTATTTATAAAGCAAGACAAAAAATATATTTTAAAATAAAACAAAAACTTAATAAAAAGAGTTTTTGTTATTTTTCTTCAATCTTTTTAGGAAATAAAAAAACAAATATTTCTGCCCAGCAAAAAAACATTTTTAATATTTGGGGAATTTCGCATTATCTGGCCAGATCAGGCCTGCATATAATTATATTCATTATCATATGGAAAATTATTTTAAACTTAATTCCCATACCAATAAGAATAAAAAATATTTTTTTATTCTTAACCTTATTAATATATTTAGCACTCAGCTGGCCTAGTTTATCTTTTTTAAGAGCCTTTTTTATTTTTATTTTATATATGATAGGAATATTGTTTAACAAACAAACAAACTTTTCTCACATTTTAATAGTGATATGTATTTTAATCTTAATTAAAAACCCAATACAATTATTTTTCTTAGATTTTCAACTAACATTCTTTCTAACTTTTGCGCTATCAATATCTAATAAAAACTTTAATAATAAATAAAAAGATTGACTTTTCTTATACACAAAACTAGTATTAACAACCTAAAAAATCTAAATTATATAAAGGAAATAAATTATGAAATCTAAAATAAAAAAGTTTGTTTATTTATTAATAATTAATATTTCAATATTAAATTTCAATAATATTTTGCCAATGATAGATAAGCAAGAAAATTATGAAATAGAAAATTTTATTGAAAATATATATGAACAATCATTAGAAGAAGTGGAAGGATTTGCTGAATCTTTATCTAAAAAATTTGATTATGAAGAAAAAAGAGAAATTGTTGGTGAATTAATTAAAATATTAAATCCTAAAAAAGCAGGAGAAATTTTAGAAAAAATTGATAAGTTCAAGGTAGAAGACTTAAAAGTTTTATGGTTATGCCATCTTAATATATCAAGCAAACAATTAGCATTATTAATCTCTTTAATAGAAGATTCTAAAAATCTTAGAGAGCTTAGTCTTCAAAACAACAAACTAAGAGAGCTTCCTCCAACCATTGGTAATCTTAAAAATCTTAGAGAGCTTTATCTTGACAGCAACGAACTAAGAAAGCTTCCTCCAACCATTGGTAATCTTAAAAATCTTAGAGAGCTTCACCTTGACGACAACAAACTAAGAGAGCTTCCTTCAACCATTGGTAATCTTGGAAATCTTCAAAGTCTTTATCTTTCCTACAACAAACTAATAGAGATTCCTGCAAGCATTGGTAAACTTGGAAATCTTAGAAAGCTTAGTTTTCGAAACAATGATCTAACAAAAATACCTGAAAGTATTCTTGAACTTACAGGGTTAATCAAGATCTGGATAAAAAATAATCCTTGGAACAAAAAATCACGAGAAATAATTGAAACACTCCAAGAACGCCGCCGGATTCGAGTTTTTTGACTAAACTTTAAAAAAAGAAGAGGCGGAATTTTCGGCTCTTCTTTTTTTTTCCATTTTTTCTGCACAAATTTTTATTCTCTATCTTTTCTGAATAATTGATTTTTTTAATATATTAAACTATATTTTATACCTTTACTAAAATCAAAACTCAAGGAAAATTATGAAATTTAAATTTCGCAAAATTAAATCACATAAAATCATTTTTTTATTTATATTTTCCATTTTTGCCTCAATTAACATCTCTGCTATGACTCTTGAGTCTTCTTCTGAGGAAGAAACATCCGTAAAAAAAACATCTAAAAAGCAATTAATAAAGGACTTTGCAAAAATAAAAAAAATTGCCTCCGGTGAAATAAAATATCACGAAGACAAACAAGGTGGAAAAATAAAAATATCAAAAAAATTTGTAGATTTATGTAGATATTTATCAGAGTATAAAAAACCGAAAAACGATATTCAAAAAATAGTTATTAATTATTTACGAAAAAAATATCCGAAAAATTATTTAGTAATACTAAAAAACATCCGTGAAGAAGCCTCATCTTTGGGCATTAAATTGTTTTCCAATATTAAATTAAAATTTAAAGTTCTGATAACGGAAGAAGATTTAGAATTACCTGAAAAACTTTTATTAAAAAAAATGAAAAAAGGAATTGGAAAATTAAATGTTGTAGATGGGTCTGTATATCCTGAAGAAAGCACTTCTGAAGAAAGCTTTATAGAATTCGGGCCTGTAAAATATCCCGAAGAAAAGCTTACAGCTTTTTATATAGAAGATTTTATTAAGAATATAAGAGAACAATCATTAGAAGAAGTGGAAGAATTTGCTGAACTTTTATCTAAAAAATTTGATTATGAAATGAAAAGAAAAGTTGTTGGTGAATTAATAGAAATATTAAATCCTAGAAATGCAAGTAAAATCTTAAAAAAAATTGATAAGTGCAGAAAAAAAATCTTTAAAAATCCTGAAAATTCAAGAAAAATTTTAAAGTTAAAAAATCTTAATATATCAAGCAAACAATTAGCATTATTAATTCCTTTAATAGAAAATTGTAAACGACTTAAAAAGCTTAAGCTTTACAAAAACGAAAAACTAAAAGAGATTCCTAAAAACATTGGTAATCTTGTAAGACTTGAATGGCTTCAACTTCATAATAACGAACTAAAAAAACTTCCTGAAAGTATCGGTAAACTTAAAAATCTTAAACTTCTTGATCTTTACAATAATCAGCTAAACAAACTTCCTAAAGGCATTGGTAATCTTACAAAGCTTGAATGGCTTGGCCTTTCCAATAACAAACTAACAGAGCTTCCTAAAACCATTGGTAAACTTGGAAATCTTGAAAATCTTAAACTTAGCAAAAATCAGCTAAGAGAACTTCCTTCAACCATTGGTAATCTTAAAAACCTTAGACATTTTGAACTTAATCATAATAAGCTAAAAGGTCTTCCTGAAAGCATTGGCAAACTTATAAATCTTAGAAATCTTTATCTTGTCCATAACAAACTAAAAGAGCTTACTCCAACCATTGGTAATCTTGAAAATCTTAAATTTCTTCATGTTAGTAATAACAAACTAAGAAAACTTCCTCCAACCATTGGTTTTTTAGAAAAGCTTATAGGACTTTATCTTTCCAATAACGAACTAACAGAAATACCTGAAAGTATTCTGGGACTTCCAAATCTAAACGGAATTTGGATAGAAAATAACCCTTTAAATACAAAATCTCTAAAAATACTAAAAAATCTCGAAGAACATGGTGTTGGACTTTATTAATAATTTTTAAAAAAGAGAGAGCCAGAATCTCCGGCTCTTCTTTTTTTTCATTTTTTCTGCACAAATTTTTATTCTCTATCTTTTCTGAATAATTGATTTTTATAATATATTAAACTATATTTTCTACCTTAAAATAAGCCCTAGATCCGAGGAGAATTATGAAGTTTAAATTTCGCAAACTTAAATCACATAAAATCATTTTTTTATTTATATTTTCCATTTCTGCCTCAATTAAGATCTCTGCTATGACTCTTGAGTCTTCTTCTGAGGAAGAAACATCCGTAAAAAAAACATCTAAAAAGCAATTAATAAAAGATTTAACAAAAATAAAAAAAATTGCCTCCGATAAAATAAAAGATTACAAAGACAAACAAGGTGGAGAAATAGAAATATCAAAAAAATTTGTAGATTTATGTAAATATTTATTAAAACAAAAATATTTACATAAAAATCTTAGAAAAAATGAAAAACGGAAAAAAGGAATTCAAAAAATAGTTATTAATTATTTACTAGAAAAATATCCGAAAAATTATTACGTAATACTAAAAAACAT
>WJLJ01000003.1 GCA_014728525.1 Candidatus Babelota bacterium
GAAAATATTTACTCGAAAACAATAAAGCAATTAAAAAAATGTAATTATTTTTTAATTAATTTTTACCCTGATAACCCATTTGTTTTTTGGAATGGAAATTCTAATAAAGAAGTTTTAAATTCCTTGCCGTATTATGATTATTTTTTATCTTGGTCGAGGTTATTAATACCTATTTTAAATACTGCAGGAGCTAAAAATGTTTATTATTTTCCTTTTGCTTATGATAAAGATATTTATGAAAAAGATATAAAGCTTTCAAAATTAGATTTTAATAAATATAAAAGTGATATTTGTTTTATTGGAACTTGGGAAAAAGAGCGTGAAATTTGGTTAGAAAATCTTTTAGAAAAAATGTCCAATTTAAATTTGGTTATTTATGGAAATTTGTGGAAAGAGAATTTGAATAAAAATTCAATATTAAGAAAATTTTTAAAAAGTAATGCAGTTTATAAGGATGAATTATTAAAAATTTTTAAAACATCTAAGATTGTTTTAAATTTTATAAGAAAACAAAATTATTCTTCACATAATATGAGAACATTCGAAGTTCCGGCTACAGAAAGTTTTTTATTAACCCAAAGAACGCAAGAGCAAGCAGAATTTTTATTTAAAGAAGGTGAAAATATAGAATGTTTTTCTTCTGTAAAAGAACTAGTGCAAAAAATTAAATTTTATTTAAAAAATGAAGAATTGAGAAAAGCTATAGCAAAAAAAGGAAAGCAAAGAGCTAAAGAATTTGAATTAAGAATTGTATTAAAAAAATTTATGGAATATATTCATAAAAATTGATTCGGATAAAAAAGGGAGAGGGTATGAAAAAACCTAAAATTGCTATATTAACCATCAGAAATTCATATGGTTATGGAGGAGTTCTTACAAGCGTTAAAAAATTGTATAAATTCTGTGAAAAATATTTTGATCCAACAATTTTTTATTTAAGTTTTGATCCTAAAATATCTGCAAACATAAAAAGTTTTAATTTCAAAAATAAAATACGACACACAAATTATTTTGGTATGAAGGCTGTAGAAATAGGTTCACGATGGGCTTTTTGGGAACCGGGTCATTATCTTTATTCTTTGCCATTATGGAAAAAGGCTTTAAAAGATTATGATTATTTTATTTTTAAAAGTGGGAGTTGTATTGCCTCTTACCCATTAATAAAGTTAAATAAGAAATTTGCAATGTGGATAGGGACGTCTTATCAGGATGATAGGGACCAAAGGGTAAAAAAACTTTCTTATATAAGAAAAGTTATAGATTTTTTTGCGCAATTTAAGATGAAAAAAATCGAAAAAGAAATTTTATCTAAGGCTAATTATATTTTTTCTATAAGCAGAAATACAAGAAAAAGAGTTGATCAGATAATAGGTTATAAAAGAGATGATATTGCGGTTTGCGGTTTTCCTATTTTTGTAAAAATAAATAATAAAAAATTATCAAAAAACAAAAATATTATAGCTGTAGGGCGTTTTTCTGATCCCAGAAAAAATTTTGATATGTTAATAAAAGCTTTTGATAAAATTCATAAAAAGTTTTTAGAAAGTAAATTATATGTTGTTGGGAAAAAGCCGGATAATGAAATTTTAGAAAAATATTCAAATTTAAATTGTTATAAAAATATTTTATTTACAGGGATGTTAGATCAGGATCAACTAAAACAGTTCTATGAGATTTCAGATCTAATGCTGATTACATCTTATCAAGAAGGTTTAGGAATTACCGGGTTAGAGGCAATGAGTTTTGGGCTTCCTGTAGTTTCTACCAAGTGTGGAGGAACTAGTGATTATGTTATTGATGATAAAAATGGTTTTTTAGTTGATATTAATGATATAAAAAACATGTCGGAAAAAGCTATAAAAATTTTATCATCACCAGATTTATATAACCAATTTAGTAATTATGCATTAAATTTTATTAAAGATAATTATTCACAAGCTCGTTTTGAATCAATAATAAAATACGGATTAGTGAAAACTTATCCGGAATTAAAAGATTTATTTGAAGAAAAAGATTTAATAAGATCATTTGATCAAAGCGAAAAAATACAAGAATCTAATTTATGAAAGTTTTAGTTGTTGGACATGCATATATAGCTTCAATTAATCGTGAAAAATGGAGAGTTTTTGCAAAAAAATTTTCTGATATAAAATTAAAAATTTTAATTCCTAAAAAGTGGTCAGCAACTTTATTTAATATTAATGCAGGAGATTTATCTGAATACAATTCTGATAATTGTGAATTTATATCAATAAATACTTTTAAATCGGGCAATGAAGTTTTGTATGGTTATAATTTTTTTGCTCTTATAAAATTGTTAAAAAAATTTAAGCCTGATTTAATACATGTTGAGCAGGGTGATAATGCTTTTAGTTATTTTCAGTTAATTTTTTTATCTAAAATTTTTTGTAGAAAAGCAAAATTTATTTTTTTTACATGGGTTAATTGGAAAAATAAGTGGTCTTTAAAATATAAATTATTTTGGAAATTTATAGAAAAATTCAACTTAAAAAATTCTAGCGGTGCAATTGTAGGTAATATTGATGCGGCAAAAATTTTACGTGAAAAAAAATTCACAAAGCCTTTAGAGACTCTATTACAATTAGGTGTTAATGAAAAATATTTTATTCCTGCAAGAAAAATAAATAATAATAAGTTTAAAATAGGTTTTATTGGAAGATTAATAAAAGAAAAAGGAATATTAGATTTAGTTCGTGCTTTTAATTATTTAAAAAAATTTCATTTTAATTGGGAATTAATGTTTGTTGGGGATGGTAAAAATAAAATGGATTTAATTAATTATATAAATAAACTTAACTTAAGTTCTAATGTTAAAATTTTAGATCCTGTTGATCACACTCAAGTTGGAAGTTTATTAAGTAGTTTTGATATTTTTGTTTTACCTTCATATGATACTGAATTTTGGAGAGAGCAATTTGGTCATGTATTAATAGAGGCCATGGCTTGCAAAGTTCCGGTAATAGGTAGTACCGGGGGAGAAATTCCAAAAGTAATAGGAGATTCGGGTTTAATTTTCGAACAAAAAAATATTAATGACTTGGTAGAAAAATTAAAAAATTTAATGGATAATAAGATTCTGAGGGAAAAACTTTCTTTGAAAGGATATGATAGGTTCAAAAATAACTTTTCTTATGAGATAATAGCCAAAAAAACATATGCGTTTTGGAAGAGCATCTTTTAAAAATTCAAGGAGTTTGTTGTGAGTAGAATTGCTGTTATTGGAGCTGGATATGTTGGACTTGTTACCGGTGTTTGTTTTGCACAAAAAAATAATTTTGTAACCATAATAGAAAAAGATAAAAATAAAATAGAATCGTTATTAGCTGGAAAAGTTCCTTTTTATGAACCCGGTTTAGATGATTTACTTAAAAATGCAATAAATCAAAATAAAATAGTTTTTGTAAATTCTATAAATAAAGCTTTAAAAGATAATCCACAAATAATTTTTTCTTGTGTTGGTACACCTAGTATGCCTGACGGTGATGCTGATTTAAGTGCTGTATGGAATGTTGCAACAGAAGTTGGAAAAAATTTAAATGATTATTGTTTATTTATTAATAAGTCTACAGTTCCTGTTGGTACAGCAAAAAAAGTTGAAAATATAATTTCTCAAGAATTAAAAAATAGAGATTTAAGTTTAGATTTTGATGTTGCAAGCAACCCTGAGTTTTTAAAAGAGGGTGATGCTTTAAATGATTTTTTAATGCCGGATAGAATTGTTGTTGGTATAAAAACAGATAAAGCAAAAAAAATCTTAGAAAATTTATATAAACCTTTTGTATCAAAAAAAGATCAATTTATTTGTATGAATATTGAATCGGCCGAACTTACAAAATATGCAAGTAATGCAATGCTTGCAACAAGAATAAGTTTTATGAATCAACTCGCTCTTTTGGCTGATAAAGTTGGTGCGGATATTTTTGATGTTAAAAATGGAATTGCTAAAGATAGTCGTATAGGTTCTGCTTTTTTAAATCCCGGAATTGGTTATGGTGGAAGTTGTTTTCCTAAAGATGTAAAAGCCCTTATTAAAATTGGGGAAAAAAATAATCAAGAAATGTCTATGATTCGAGTTGTAGATAAAGTTAATGATTATCAAAGACAAAATTTTATTAACAAAATCATAAGTTATTATGGAAGAAATTTATCAGAAAAAAAGGTTGGTATTTGGGGGCTTTCATTCAAACCTGAAACGGATGATATTCGTAGTGCTCCTTCTATTGATGTTATTAAAAGATTACTTGATTATGAAGCCGATATAATTGCTTATGATCCTCAGGCTCAAAGTAATATTAGAAATATATTTGATAATAAAATAAAATTTGATTCTGCTAAAAATATTTTGAATAAGGTTGATTTCTTAATAATCTTAACAGAATGGAAAGAGTTTTTAAATTATAAAACGAATGATTTTAAAATTTTGAATGATAAAGTTATTTTTGATGGGAGAAATTGTTTTGATCCTATAAAAATGAAATCTGCAGGTATAAGATATTTTAATATTGGAAGAAATAATATTAATAAAATAACTTTTGAAGAAAAAAACTTTTTTTATTCAAAAGAAGATTTAAATGAAATATCTTTATAAAATATTTATTTAAATAAAAAGGGGTTAAAAAAAAAGGTGAAAAAAAGAATCTTATATATTCATCATGGAAAAGGTTTAGGCGGAGCCCCTTTAAGTCTTTTATATTTAATTGAAAGTTTAGATAAAGAGAAGTTTGAGCCTGCTGTTTTGTTTTTGCATGATTCCGAAGCTGTAGATCTTTATAGATCAAAAAATATTAATATTGCAGGAATTGTTGGTGTTGGAGACTTTCCACATTCTAAAATAAGATGGTATAGATGGTATCATTTACATATTTTTCTTAGGGCTTTTTGGGATACGGTAAAAACAAGATTATTTGTTGCAAAAAAATGGCTTAAAAAAATAAATCCCGATTTAATTCATTTAAATACCAGTTCATTAACCGCTTGGGCTAAAGTGGCAAAACAGATGGGAATACCTATTGTTTTTCATATTAGAGAACCTTTAGCAAATGGTTATTTAGGATTAAGAAAAAAATTAATAAAAAGTTGGGTAAATAAATATTCTGATGTGATTATTCCAATTAGCAATAATGATGCAAAGCCATGGTTTAAAAGTGATAAAATTAATATAATTCATAATCCGGTTGATCATAAAAAATTTGATAAAAATTTATATTCTGAATTGTTTTTAAAAAAATATAATCTAAAAAAAGAAGATCCAAAAATCTTGTTTTTAGGAGGATTATCAAAAGAAAAAGGTACTTTACAGTTTCTTAGAATTTTTGAAAAATTGTTAAAATTGTTACCGGAAACAAAATTAATTTTGGCCGGTTATTTTGATTTGAAAGTAAATCATATTTTTAATTTTAAAAGATATTTTCCTTCCCAGCGTTATAAATTAAGAGTTAGAAAAATTTTAAAGCGTTTAAATTATTCAATTATTTTTACCGGTTCAATAAAAGAGGTTGAAGCTGCAATTTCTGTTTCAGATTTATTAGTGTCTCCCTCAATTGTAGGTCATTTTTCAAGGCCCATTATAGAAGCCGGTTTTATGTCAAAGCCCGTGATTGCTTCAAAAATTTCTCCTTTAGATGAACTTATGATACACGGACAAACAGGATATTTGATTGATATAAAAAATAAGGCTGCCTGGGTAGAAAAAATTTTTGCTTTAATTACAAATAAAAAGTTGAATCAACAAATGGGTGATAAAGCTTATGATTTTTGTAATAAGAATTTTAATATTGCAAGTTATAGCAATAAAATAGAAAAAGTTTATAACAAAATTTTGGATACATAATGCTTAAAGTTTTAAGAAAGTTAAGAGCACTTTTGTCAAGAAGAGAAAAGTGGTTTTTAATGTTAATTTTTATTTCGTCCGTTTTTGTCTCTTTTTTAGAAACTTTTAGTATTTCCTTAGTAATGGTTTTTGCATCAATAGCAACTAATTTTGGAGTCATTAATAGTAATAAATATTATAATTATTTATATAAAATTTTGGGTTGTTCTAATCAGATTAATTTTGTTATTTTATTTGGATTATTATTAATTCTTTTTTATTTTTTTAGAGCTTTTGTAATAACTATTTTTACTTATGGGATGAATAGATTTTCTCAAGGTAGACAAAGACATTTTGCTTTACGGTTTTTTCAAAATTATTTAAATTTTAAGTATAAAGAATTTACTTCAAAAAACTCTTCCAGAATTAGTAAAGTTATTTTAGGAGATACTGCGGATTTAACATCAATTTTAGATTCTTTATTGCAAATAACCGCTGAGTCGTTGAATGTTATTTTTATTTATTCCGCTTTATTGTTTGTTAACTGGAAAATGACTTTGGTTTTATCTTTTTTATTGTGCATAAAAGTTTTATTGATAGTGAGCTTTTTTTCAACAAGATTAAAAAGTGCAGGTAAAATTCGTCATAAATTAAATATTGCTGCATTAAGAACATATACAGAGAGTTTTTGGAATTTTAAATTAATAAAATTATTTTCAACGCAAGATATAGTTTTAAAAAGGTTCAATAAAGCTAGTTCTGAACTTGTAAAAGCGAATACATTAAATGCTGTTTTGCAAAATGCACCCAGATTAATACTTGAGACAATAGGCTTTTCTATATTGATTGCAGCAATAGTTTATGTTGTTTATATGTACCATAATGCAACAGCTGTTATTCCTACTATATCCATGTATGCTTTTGCATTTTATAGATTTTTGCCTTCTTTAAATAAGATAATTGCTGCTTATAATAAAATCAGTTTTTTAAAGCCAACCTTAGATTCCGTTCAAGAATATTTAGGTTATGAGTTAGAATATTTGGATGATAAAAAAATAAACTTTAAAAATAGTATTCTATTAAACAATTTAAATTTTGAGTATGATTCAAAAAATAAAGTTTTAAGCAAAGTAAATATTAAAATAAAAAAAGGTGAGCGTACTGCTTTTATAGGTGAAAGTGGAGCAGGAAAGAGTACAATAGTTGATATTATTATGGGTTTATATAAACCAACTGATGGAAATATTTTTATAGATAATCAGATACTGACTAATAAAAACGTAAAATCTTGGAGAAACAAAATTGGATATATTCCGCAGCAAATTTATTTGTTTGATGGAACTGTAGCTGAGAATGTAATTTTAGGCAGGCAATATAATAAAAAAAGGGTAATTGAATCTTTAAAGAAAGCTAATATTTATAATTTTTTATCCACTAAAGATGGAATAAATACTAAAGTTGGAGAAAGTGGAATACTCTTAAGTGGCGGGCAAAAACAAAGAGTTGCTATTGCAAGGGCACTTTATTCCGATCCCGATGTTCTAGTTCTTGATGAGGCTACCAGTGCTTTAGATAATCAAACAGAAGAAAAAATAATGAATGAAATTTACAGTATAAATAAAGATAAAACATTGATAGTAATAGCTCATAGATTAAGTACTGTGGAACGTTGTGATACTATTTATAAAATTGATAAAAGAAATATTTTTTTAGTAAACAATATTTCTGATATTTATTCTTCTCCAAAAAAAGCTATGGAGGTTAATGTTTAATGAATTTAAATTCAAAAATATATATAGCCGGTCATAATGGACTTGTTGGTTCTACAATTTTAAAAAAATTAAATTTATTAGGATATAAAAATTTAATTACTGTAGATTTTTCCAAATTGGATTTAAGAAGACAAAAAGAGGTTGAAGCTTTTTTCGAACAAGAGAAGCCGGAATATGTTTTTCTTGCTGCTGCAAGAGTTGGTGGTATTTTGGCCAATAGTACTTACAAGGCAGAATTTATATATGATAATTTAATGATAGCATCCAATATAATTCATAGCAGTTTTAAATATGGGGTTAAAAAGTTATTAAATTTAGGTTCTTCTTGTATTTATCCCAAGAATGCTCCTCAACCATTAAAAGAAGAATATTTGTTATCTGATTATTTAGAAGAAACAAATGAACCTTATGCGATTGCAAAAATTGCGGCAATAAAACTTTGCAGATATTATAATGAACAATATGGAACTAATTTTATTTCTGTTATGCCTACAAATCTTTATGGAGTAAAAGATAATTTTAATCTTGAAACAAGTCATGTTTTATCTGGATTGATAAGAAAATTTCATTTAGCTAAATTATTATCAAAAAACGATTTTGAAAATATTTTATTGGATGTAAAAAAATATTCTTTAGGTTTTAATTTTAAATATACAAATAATTTTGATCTAGAAAAATTTTTAAAAAGGATTGGGATAGAAAAAGATAAAGTTACACTTTGGGGAACAGGAAAACCTTTTCGTGAATTTTTACATGTAGATGATTTGGTTGATGCTATTATTTTTTTGATGCAAAATTTTGATTACAAAGATATAGGTGAAATTATAAATATTGGATCCGGTAAGGATTTAACAATAAAAAATCTTGCTTGTTTAATAAAAGAAATTATTTGTTTTGATGGTGATATTAAATTTGATAAAACAAAACCTGACGGAACACCCCAAAAGTTACTTAATGTATCAAGAATTAATACTTTAGGATGGCGGTTTAAAATAAATCTTAAAGATGGTATAAAAAGAGTATACAAAGATTTTAAATCATAATTTGGAGTATGTATGAATAATAAAAATCTATTAAATTTATCTCTATTTATAATATTAATTTTTGCCTTTTCTTTTATCAAAATAAGTTTTTTTGCGGGGCATCACAAATTTTTCTTTTCAGGTATAAATTTAGTTTTTCCTGTGTTAGGTGCTTTATTGGGGACAACGTTTTCTGGTATTTTTGTTATATTATTCTTTTTATTAAAAAAAATAACATTAGGTGGTGTAATAACTTTAGGTTTACCTACTTTTTTTGCAACATTATCTTTTTCTATTATGACAAAAAATGAATCTACTAATAAGATAAAACTTTATAATTTTTTATTAAGAGTCATTTTACCTATATTTGCAATTGTTTTGTTTGTTTTAAATCCTATTGGTAAACAAGCATTTATATATTCTTTTTATTGGTTTATACCTATAGGCTTATATTTTTTTGAAAAATTAACTAAGTATAATTCATTGTTTTTTAAATCTTTAACTGTAACATTTCTTGCCCATTCTATTGGAAGTTTGATTTGGCTTTATTTTATTCCTACAACTTCTTTTTATTGGATTTCTTTGATATCAGTTGTTTTTGTTGAAAGATTTATATTTGCTGTTTTTATAAGCTTTACATTTAAGTTTATTCAATCTACTTGGAGAATGTATAATGAAGTTTGTAAGTCTTTTAAGCTATCTAAATATATTTTTTATAAAATTTAGAAATTGGTTAAAATATGATTTTTATATCTTAAAAAAAGGTTTATCTAAAGAAAATAAAATTTTTACTCATTTAACTTTAGAAGAAAAAGTCTGCTTACATAAATTTTTATTTAATAATAAAGATAAAATTTTAAATGCTGTAGAAATTGGAAGTTATCTTGGCGCAAGTTCTGCTTTTATCGCTTCAGCCTTAGAAGATCATAAAAGAGTATTTTGTATAGATACTTGGAATAATAATGCTATGTCGGAAGGTGAAAGAGATACTTATCCTATTTTTTGTAAAAATATTTCTAAGTATAAAAAAAGAATTGTTCCATTAAGGGGATGGAGTTTTGACGTTATTCATAATTTAAAAAAGAATATAAATAAAATAGATTTTTTATTTATTGATGGAGACCATTCCTATGAAGGTTGTAAGAATGACTGGGATAATTACTCTAAATTATTAAAAAACGGTTTTTTTATTGCATTTCATGATACAGGTTGGGCTGATGGTGTAAAAAAAGTTATTTATCAAGATGTTCATTTTATTGCTGATAAGATTATAGAATTGCCCAATTTGCAAATTTTTAGATTTAGAGGAAAAGATGAAGCAAAGGTTTTTTAAAACAGTTGACCCCGTCGGTGCTGTTTTTTTTAAATCAAATAAAGTTTTACGGGGAATAAATACAAAATTTGAAGAAAAAACTAGAGATATTTTAATAAAATGTAAAACGCTTGGTTTAATTGGAAATTCAATTGTTTTTACAAAGGAATATAAAAAAAAATTAGAAAATTATCCTTTTGAGTTTTTTTTAGAACATGAAAAAGTAGATCCCTTTACATATCCAGGTGAGTGGTCTTCTAAAATGATTTATGATTCAGGATTAATGATTTTAAATTTATTTCAGAAATTATCAAAAAAGGGTTTATATTTAAAGGATTGTCAAATATTTAATACTGTTTTTAATAAAGGAAAATTCGTTTTTATTGATTTTGGAACATATTTTAATGCTAAAAAAAGATTTAAATCAGATTTAGTTTTAGCTTTAGCTATAATTCATCATTTAGTTTTTTTTCAACGAGTTACATTTAAAGATATTGTAAGGCAATTGAAATCTTTTTCTAATAAATATTTGATAGTTGAATTTATTCATAAACATGATCAACATGTAAAAAATTGGGATCATAATAATTTTGGGTGGTATTCTATTTATAATTTTGAGCAAGAACTTAATAAATATTTTAGAATAATTAAAAAGGTTAATACTTTAAGGGACGAAAGAACTCTCATATTTTGTGAGTTAATTTAATTATGTTTGTTTTTTCTAAAATAAAAAAGAGTTATAAAGTTTTACGAAATTATAATTATTTAATTCAAATTAATAATGAATATTTGAGACAGTCTTTTTTGTTGGATAAAATTATAAATATAGGTTCTTTAAATACTTTAAAATTTGATTTTAATTATTTTAAACAAAATGTTGTGAAATATTTATTAAAAAATAAAGTTGGTAAAGATGTTTTTTCTTATAAATATTCAGATTCATCTCAATTTCCTAATATTTATTCTTCTTTTTATGCATTAATGACTTATTATTATTTATCAGATTTAAATCTTTCTAAGCAACAAAATTTAGATTGGTTAAATTATTTTAATTCATTTCAATCGAGCAAGGATGGATTATTTTATGATAATTCTATAATTAATGATTTTTTTTATAATGAAGATTGGTGGGGAGCTAGACATTTGACGGCACATTTACCGGCAGCTTTTAAAGTTTTAGGGGGTAAACCTAAATATGATTTTTATTTTTTAGAACCTTTATATTTTAAGAAAAATTTAATTATTTGGTTAGAGACTAGAAAATGGGATACTCGTTTAGATTTTGTTAGTAACGAGATTATGAATTATGGAGTATTATTGCAGGCATCAAGAGAGTTTTTTAAAAATGAAAAATCGGCAAAATCTCTAAATATGATGCTTGATTGGTTAGAAAACAATATAAATCAAGAAACTGGCTTATGGGGATTTTATGATTTAATAAATTGCGATTCTTTATCTAAATCAATTCAGGCAGCATACCATATTTTTTTATTATTTTTTTATGAAAATAGAGAAATTCCTAATAACAAAAAAATTATAGATCTTTTAATTAAGTCACAAAATAGATTAGGTGGTTTTGGGATTTCTTTAAATTCAAGTGCTTGTGAAGATATTGATTCTATAGATCCATTGATTCGCTTTTCAATTAAGAGTGATTATAAAATTAGAGATGTTAAAGCTGTTTTAAATAAAGCTTTAATTTGGGTTTTATCAAATCAAAATAATGATGGAGGATTTGTTTTTAGGTGGAATGAGTCTTTTACTTATGGTCATAAAGAAATGTTTTCAAATAAAAATGAAAGTTCTATGTTTGCAACTTGGTTTAGAACTTTGTGTTTAGGATATTTAATTAATTACTTATATAATAAATCTATTTTTAATATTGGAAATTCTCCTGGTTATAGTTTTTGGGGAGGTGCTTCAAATGAATATAGAATTTGAAAAAATAGAATGCAATTTATGTGGTTCTAATAAGTTTAAAAGGGTTTTTAATAAACCTGATACTTGGCTTTGGGGTGATAAAACAGAATTTAATGTTGTTAAGTGTGAGAAATGTGGTTTAGGTTTTTTAAATCCTAGACCTAAAATTTCTAGTATGCATTATTTTTATCCTAGTAAATTTTATACAGACTATGATGAATCTATTTATACAAAAAGATTTCCTTCTCAATCTAAATTTATACCAAATTTAGATAATAAAAATATTTTGGATATTGGTTGCGCTAGGGGCAATTTTTTAGATTATTTAAAAAATAAATATTTAAATCTTAATGCATATGGAGTTGATCCTTTTTCTATAGGTGTAAAATATAATCACATAGATTTTAAAAACACTTTTTTAGAGAAAGCTAATTATGAAAGTGATTTTTTTGATGTGATAATTTCTTGGTTTGTTTTTGAGCATCTTTATGATCCATCTATTTATTTTCAAGAAGTTTCAAGAATTTTAAAAAAGCAGGGTAAATTTATTTTTTCGGTACCTAATTTTAATAGTCTTTGGTCTAGAATAGGTTTTTGGGAAGATGTTCCTAGGCATTTATATTTTTTTAATAAGAAGACGCTAAAATTATATGCAAAAAAGAATGGTTTAAAAATTAATAAAATATATTTTGATGATAATATTTTTGATGGAAGAGGAACGGAATCTTTTTATTTTTTGCTTTCTCGCATGTTTGGGGTTACTTGGGAAAAGAGAAAAAATAAAAATTTAAGTAGATTACAATGGAAGGTTTCTGCTTTGGGTAGATTTTTAGATAAGATATTTTTTAAATATCATTGGGAGAAAAAGTTTGGTATTTCAGGAACAATGATTGTAGAGATGACTAAATAAGAGGTCGTTGTGATAAAATATTCTATAATTATTCCAACATTTAATAGAGCTGATATTTTATTAAAATCTCTTGAATCTATTACAAATCTTGAGTTTGATAAAAAATTATTTGAAGTTATTGTAATAGATAATAATTCTTCTGATTCAACAAAGGATGTTGTTTTATCTTTTGAAACTAAAATAAAAAATTTAATTTATGTTTTTGAAGGTAGATCTGGATTGGTTGTTGCCCGTCATTTAGGCGCAAATTTAGCAAAGGGAAGTGTTCTCTGTTATTTAGATGATGATGCTTTTGTAACTAAGAAATGGTTGTTGGGAATAGATAAAGTATTTAAAGATGAATCGATTGTTTTGGCTGGAGGTCCGATTTTTCCTATTTATGAAGTAAAGCCTCCTAGGTGGATAAAATATTTTTGGAAAAAAATACCTGAGGGTAAATATTTAGAAGAGTTAAGTTTAATTGATTTAGGTGAAAAAAAACAAAAAATAAAACCTTATTTTGTTTTTGGATGTAATTTTATTATTCGTAAAAATGTTTTATTTGATTTAAAAGGTTTTAATCCTGATGGTTTACCTTGGGATAAAATTGTTTATAGAGGTAATGGAGAAGGTGGATTAGCGGATAAAATCTATCAAGAAAAATTGAATGTTATTTATTCTCCTGAAGTTAAAGTTTATCATTATATGCCCAAAACAAGGTTAACATCAGATTTTTTTTTAAGGTGTTTTTATAAAAAAGGCGTTACTATTTCATTTAATTTATTAAGAACAAAAAAAAGATCTGAAATTAATTTAAAAAATATAAATTATAATTTAATTGATTTATTTTTATCTTTTTTAAATAAGGACTATAATTCTTATTTAAATATTAAAAATAAAGGTTATGTAAATTTAAAAAATGGTTTTGATGAACATCAAAAAAAATTTTTATTGGATAAGAATTTTAGGGAGTATGTTTTAAGAGAAAATTATTTAGGTGCGAAAGGAGAGCTTCCTTTATAGATGTTAAAAACTTATTTAGTTACTGGTGGCGCAGGATTTATAGGTTCCAATTTGATTCAGGAATTATTACAGGATTCTAATAATAAAGTAATTTGTATTGATAATTTTGATTCTTATTATTCTAAAGAAGTAAAATTGAATAATATTAATAGATCTAGAGATAATATTAATTTTGAATTTTATGATATTGATATTTTAGATTTATTATCTTTAAAAGAAATATTTAAGAAATATAATTTTAATTATATTATTCATTTGGCCGCAAAAGCTGGAGTTAGGAGTTCATTTGAGAATCCTTTAGATTACGCACAAGTAAATGTTTTAGGAACTTTGAATTTATTAGATATTGCAAAAGATTATAATATTAAAAAATTTATTTTTGCATCTTCGAGTTCTGTTTATGGTGTTAATAAAGGCTTATTTTCAGAAGGAATGAAGTTAGGTAAGCCAATATCACCGTATGCAGCATCAAAGATATCAGCTGAAAATTTTTGTTATACGTATAATATAAACTATAATATTCCAATAATATGCTTAAGATTTTTTACAGTTTATGGTCCTTATCAACGTCCAGATCTTGCGATTAGTAAGTTTACTAAGTTTATAATCGAAAATAAAAAAATTCCTTTTTACGGAAATGGTGAAACAAAACGAGATTATACTTATATTGATGATATTATTAGTGGCATTATTTCTTCTATAAATTATGATACAACTAATTTTGAAATAATAAATTTGGGCTCTAATAATCCTATAACTTTAAGTAATTTAGTAGAAATACTTGAACAAAATTTAGGTAAAAAGGCGTCATTTGAAAAAATGAAGATTCCTAATGGAGATGTTCCTTCTACCTTTGCTGATTTAACAAAAGCAGAAAAATTATTAAATTACAAGCCTCAAATTAATATATCTACAGGAATAGAAAAATTTATAAGTTGGTTTAAAGAAAATTATTATAAATAATGTTTATTAAATTTGTAAAAAAAACATTAAATTTTTTATTATTAAAAGAGAAAAAAAAATTTATAACTGTTTATCCTAAAAAAAGTTTTAAAAGGGGTAGGGTTCTTTTAAGTTACTTGTCAAAACCTTTACTAGTAAAAGATTCGGATTCTTATTTTAAAGATCATACTAATAAGTGGGAATCAAAGGAAATTTCTCGAATCTTTAATAACTTAGGTTATATTGTTGATGTTATAGACTTTGATGATAATAAATTTGTTCCTATTCAAAAATATGATATTGTTTTTGATATTCATTATAATTTACAAAGATTGATTCCTTTTTTAGATAAAAATACAATAAAAATATTACACATTACTGGTAGTTATCCTAGATTTTCTGTTGATGCGGAATTAAAAAGGGTAAATGATCTAGAAATGAGAAGGGGCTTTGTTATTTCTCCTAAAAGATTAGTTGATACAGAGTTATTTGATAGATCATTAAGATTTGCAGATTATTGCACTTTAATTGGAAATGATAATACCTTGCAGACTTTTCCTCAAAAATATATTAATAAGATTACAAAAATACCTGTTTCTTCTTCCGTTTTAGATTATAAAAAAACAAAAAATTATTTTGTACCTGAAAAACGAGAATTTTTATGGTTTTTTGGAGGAGGTGCTGTTCATAAAGGTTTGGATAAAGTTTTGGATGTTTTTTCAAAACATAAAGATTTAATCTTGAATGTTATTGGCACTGTACAAAATGAGAAAGACTTTTGTCATATTTATAAAAAAGAATTATTTGAGACTCCAAATATAAAATATCATGGATATATAAAACCTAGTGATAAAAAATTTATAGATATAATAAAAAATGTATTTTGTTTTATTGCACCATCATGTAGTGAGGGTATATCACCATCCGTTACTACATGTTTACAGTTGGGCTTATATCCAATTATTAGTAAAAACACAGGGATTTCTCTGCCAAATGGGTTTGGTTATTATTTAATTAATTCTTCTGTAAGTGAAATAGAAAAGATAGTTTTAGATGTTTATTCGAGAAAAAAAGAAGAATTAGAAAAACAGATTTTATTTATTCAAAAATATGCTTTAGAAAAATATTCTAGAGAAAATTTTACAAAAAGTATGACCGGTTTTATAAAGAGAGTCGTAAATGATAGAACAAATAAAAGATCATAAAAAGATTATATCTATTATAATTAGATCTAATTATTCAAAGAATGGGGTTTCTTTTTTTACGCCAAATGACTTTTCTCAACAACTAGCTTTTATGAAACATTCAAAAGGAAAATCAATAGAATCTCACCTTCATAACAAAGTTGAACGTAATGTTTTTTTTACACAAGAAGTTCTTTTTATAAAAAGGGGAAAACTACGTGTTGATTTTTATGATAATGAAAAAAAATATTTGGAGAGTAGAGTATTAAATTCTGGAGATGTAATTCTTTTGGCTTCCGGTGGTCATGGTTTTGAAGTTTTAGAAGATTTAGAAATGTTTGAAGTCAAACAAGGTCCGTATGCCGGTAATAATGATAAAATTCGTTTTAATGGAATTTTAAAATCAGAAGTAATTTTGAAAGATTAAGTTTTATGTTACCAAAATTTATTCCGGTTAATGAACCTCTATTAGATAGTAATGAAAAAAAATATTTAAATGAGTGTATTGATTCCGGTTGGATTTCATCAGAAGGTTCTTTTGTTAAAAAATTTGAAGAAAGTTTTGCAAAAATTGTTAATAGAAAGTTTGGTATAGCTGTTTGTAATGGAACAGCAGCGCTTGATTTGGCTTTAAAAGTTTTAAATTTACCGGTTGCTTCGGAAGTTATAATGCCAACATTTACAATTATTTCTTGTGCCGCTGCAATTATTAGAAACAATTTAAAACCGGTTCTTGTTGATTCTGATCCTATTACTT
Source organism: Candidatus Babelota bacterium (assembly GCA_014728525.1). Classification (GTDB taxonomy): domain Bacteria; phylum Babelota; class Babeliae; order Babelales; family UASB340; genus WJLJ01. Next base: position 16,652 of record WJLJ01000003.1, read on the forward strand.
GGAATATGGATGTTAATTCTATAGAAAAAAAAATTACAGAAAAAACAAAAGCGATAATGATAGTTCATATTTACGGTTTTCCTGTTGATGTTGATCCAATTTTAAAATTGGCTAAAAAATATAATTTAAAAGTTATAGAAGATGCTGCAGAAATGCATGGTCAATTTTATAAAGGTAAACCATGTGGAAGTTTTGGAGATATAAGTATTTTTAGTTTTTATCCAAATAAACATATTACTACCGGTGAAGGCGGTATGGTTGTTACAGATGATGAAAAGTTGGCAAAAAAATGCGAATATTTTAGAAATTTGTGTTTTAAAAAAGAAAAAAGATTTATACACGATGATTTAGGATTTAATTATAGAATTACAAATTTACAAGCGGCAGTTGGTTTGGCTCAGTTGGAAAAATTAAATGAACATGTTAATAAGAAACGTGAAATTGGAAAATTTTATACTAAATCTTTTAAAGATATTGATTTTTTACAATTACCTTTAGAAGAAACTGAATATGCAAATAATATTTATTGGGTTTATGGAATTGTTTTGAAAAAGAATTATCCACATGATGCTGAATTTATAATGAAAGAGTTATCAAAAGTTGGAATTGGAACACGTCCTTTTTTTTGGCCAATGCATGAGCAACCTATTTTTAAAAAAATGGATTTATTTAAAAATGAAAATTATCCGATTTCAGAAAATATTGCGAGAAGGGGATTTTATATTCCATCCGGACTTGGTATCTCTTTGGAACAAATGAAGATTGTTGCAAAAAAGGTTAAAGAGGTTTTGTATGCAAGTTTTTAAAGATTATGCAAAATATTATGATCTTTTATATAAGGATAAAGATTATGAAAAAGAAACAGAGTATATTAATAGTTTAATTAAAGAAAACTTAAGCGATGCAAAAAGTATTTTAGAACTTGGAAGTGGAACAGGTAAGCATGCAATATTATTATGTCAAAAGGAATATAATTTAGTAGGCATAGATTTTAGTTCCAAAATGGTTGATATTGCAAAACAAAGATTATTAAAAGAAGAATTAAAAACAAATATTGAGTTTTTTGTTGCTGATGTAAGAAAAGCAAAACTTAATAAAAAATTTGATGTAGCTTTATCTCTTTTTCATGTTGTTAGTTATATGCTTACAAAAAATGATCTTATTAATATGTTTAAAACTGTTTATAATCATTTGAATACAAATGGACTTTTTATTTTTGATTGTTGGTATGGTCCTGCTGTATTATCTAATAAACCGGAAAAAAGAGTTAAAAAATTAGAAAATGATTATTTAAAATTAAAAAGATTTGCAAATCCTGTTCATCATATAAATGATAATATTGTTGACGTTGAATATAATATTTTTTTACAAGAAAAAAATTCCCCAAATTCATTTTCTTTTAAAGAAATCCATAAAATGAGATATTTATTTAAGCCGGAACTTAAAGTTTTACTTGAACTTACAGGGTTAAAGATTATTAAAAGTGAAGAATGGTTAACAGGTAAAAGTTTAAATCAAAATACTTGGGGTGCCTGTTTTATTTGCAAAAAAATATGAGAGTTGGTTTCTATTTTGGCAGAAAAATTTTTTCTAAGGCTGAAAGCGGGGGAGCATTTACTTTTGCCCAATCTATTTTTAATCAACTTTGCAAAACTAATATAAATCATGAGATTTTTATTTTTTCCGATGATGCGGATAAATTTAAAAATTCAAATAATGTAAAATTTGTAAAAATAAATAGATTTTATTCTAATAAAAATGAATCTTTTATAAAAAGATTAATATTAAAAATTCCAAGAAAAATATTAAGAATTTTACAAAATAAAAAGTACAAAAGTGCCTTAAATAAGTCTGTTATTGATAATAAAATAAATTTTATGTGGTTTGCAACTCCCGCCTATGAATACGTTAATGTTCCCTATGCTTTTACCGTTTGGGATTTGCAACATAGGTTACAAACTTATTTTCCGGAGGTTTCTCTTGATAATGAATTTGAGCATAGAGAAAAATATTATAATTCAGTAATTTTAAAATCATCTTTTGTAATCATTGGGAATGGTGGGGGAAAAAAAGAAATTTCAAAATTTTATAATTATCCTGAGAATAGAATTAAAATATTACCATTACCCACACCGGATTTTGTTTTAAGACATGATTTTAAAAGTGAAGTAAAATTGGGTGGTGAAAAATATTTATTTTATCCTGCTCAATTTTGGCCTCATAAAAATCATGTATTAATTTTGTATGCTATTAGAATTTTAAAGAAAAAATATAATTTAGATTTTAAAGTTATTTTTACAGGTTCGGATAAAGGTAATTTGGATTATATAAAATCTAAGGTACAAGAATTAGATTTAAAAAATAAAGTTGAATTTTTAGGCTTTGTTTCAATAAAAAAATTAATCATGTTTTATAAAAATGCTTTTGCATTAGTTTTCCCAAGTTTTTTTGGTCCGGATAACATTCCACCCTTAGAAGCCTTTACGCTTGGTTGCCCCGTTATTGCTGCTAGAGTTTCTGGTTCTGAATATCAGTTAAAAGATGCAGCTTTATTATTTGATCCTAAAAATGAATTTGAATTGGTTGATTGTATAAAAAGACTTTATGAAAATAATAATTTAAAAAAAGAGCTTATAGAAAAAGGTTTAAAGGTTGCAAAAAGTTGGACAGCCAAAGAATATGTAGAGAGTATTTTTAATATAGTCGATGATTTTGAAAAAATTAGACGTTGTTGGGATTAGGTTGAAGAGAGTAGTTATTGTATAGATTTTAATAAAACGATAGATTTTGTTAATTAGCAAGGAATTTTAATTTGAATTCGAATAAGGTACCTACAAAAAATATAACAAAAAATGTTAGAGTTTTTGAGCAAAAAAAGTTATCAAATTTGATATTATGAAAGATTTTAAATTTTAATCGTATTTTTTATACATTTATTCGGCAATATTTTAAATTTAGTTCCGAAATAACTATTGAATAGTATACGAAAATTGTTTACTGGTGAAACATTAAAATTAAAATTATTTTTTTTAATATAAGGTAAATATAAACAATTTAATATTCCAAACATTATATCTTTTTTTTCTTTTTTGTTTAATTTATTTATTTCTTTTTCAGAAAAATCGAACATTCTACAACCATGATCAGATTGTAAAATTATTATGGGAGGGTTTTTTGATTCTTTTAATATTTGTTTTATTATTATTAAAATTTGATTATCTATAAAAGTTAGTTGTTCTAAATATGCATTTCGGAAATATGGTTCTCTTTGAATAAACATTCTGAGATCACCTTTTTTATCAAAAACAAAAGGATCGTGTGGGCACATAAAGTGTGAAAATATAAATTTAGGACCATTTATTCGGATTGAATTTTTTAGTTTTTTTATTTGGTTTAGAATACATTTACGTCGACTTTTTACAAATATTAATTTACTAAAATTTTGTAGTAGAGTTTTTATAAAAAAATTATTTGTAAAATCAAAATAAGTATCTGTATTAAATATATTTTTTAATTTCCAATTGAATTTGAAATGGTAGGGAGATATATTTATTATTTTATAACCGATTTTTTTTAGAAATATTGAACAATTATTTTTATAAAATCGGTATGAAGATAAGCTATGATTATTGATATTATAAAAGTTCATATTTAAAGAAGAAGGGATTGATAATGAGGTATTATCATAATTGCTATAACTGTCATTTTTTATTAAAAATCCCATTTCTTTAAGTTTTTTGGTAAATAGATTTAAATTATAGTTAAAAAATTTTTTTAGTACTTCTGAAGATGCATGTGCATCTAGTATTATATAATATATGTCTGGTTTTTTTATATATGGTGAATTTTTAATTTTATTTAATTGATTTATATGTCTATTTATAAATTTATTGTTATAGTTGTCGTATTTTTTTATTAGAGAATTAATTTTTATTTTTTTTGAAATTATTTTATAGGTAAAAAATATGAGCAATAAAATAGATGGTAAAATCATAAAGTTAGAAAATAGATTATTTATTTTTTTTATTTTAAACAAATAGATAAAAAATATTATTATTAAAAGATACCAAATAGGGTAAAAAAAATAGGCATTGAGATATTTTAGTCCGGATAGAATTTTAATTGAATCATTATACGTTCCTCTTGGTACAAATATATCTCCATATATTGTCATTAAATACAAAAAAGAAATGTATATAGAGGTTTTTGAATAATTATTAAATACTTGGTTAAATATATAAAATAATGATATTGTTAAAATAATTGTGCCAATTATTAGTATTATAATTTCTATCGGAGCTGTTTCTTCAAAGTTATTTGAAAATAATTTAAATATAGGAAGAATTGCAAATAAAATTGGTTGAATAAAATATGAAAAATGAGAAAATTTA
>WJLJ01000020.1 GCA_014728525.1 Candidatus Babelota bacterium
CCAGCAAATACTCCTTGAATAGCACCAAAAGTCAACATTGCTAAATTCTCTGAAGAAAATAAATTATTTATATGAAAATTTTTAGATAAATCAAAATAAAAAAATGAATGTCTATCTTCAGTAAAAAAATTATTTATAATACAATCAGTTTTATCTATATTATAAATATTTTTAATACGAAAATTATTTTCTGCAATTTCTAAAAAATCTCCAATAACTAAATCCTTTGCTTTTACAAACTTATAGTTTTTTAACATAGTACATAATTTATTTGTTAATTCTAGATGATCTTTATTTTTAATTTCATTATTTTTTAAATTTATATAATCAGAATTTTTTATTTCTTCATAAACATCTTTTTTTAATTCATCTTCAATAAAAAATTTATTAAATAAATGCTCACCTGAAACGATAAAGAATCCCGAATATAATCTATGATAATTTTCTAACTCTATAAGAAAAATATCTTTTTTTTCAGAATAAGGAGAATTAAAATTTATATGCACAAATTTTAATTTCGTTTTTTTATCTTTTTTTAAAAACAAATCTTCACAAATAAATTCATTTTTTATTGAAAAAACAAAATTAGTTTGAGAAATAAAAAAAATAACTGTAAAAACATATTTTAATATCTTACACATAAAACATTCCAATCATATAAAAGTTCAAAGTCCCAAATCAATTTCAGAAAAATCAATATCCTCAGCTTGCCTCCTAAAAGTCTCTTCCACAAACTCTCTTATATTCTTTTTTCCAAAAACTATAGCCGCATTAAAAGCAGTAATAATAGCTTCTCTGTGTTTTTTAAAATATATTACAGCATCTTTAACTCGTTCATGTTCAGCAATAAATTCTGAAATTTTTCCAATAATAGTTGGACCATATTTAGCCCAAAGAGATACTCCTCCATATACTGCTGCAGCTGAAATTCCCCCAATTAAACCTCCTATAACAACTCCCATAAGAACTGTTCTTGCTGATAAAACACCATTTCTATGCGATATCCAAGCGGCATAACCACCACCTATAATTCCTCCAATTAAAGCCCCTATTCCAACAGCAGCCCAAAAACCTAAATTATGAGTTAAAACATAATGCCCCGCCGAATCTATTACATAAAAAGTATGTAACTTATCTAATGACAACTCATAAAAATCAATCTTTTTATCAAATTTAACATATTCAACTTTTGTAACCTCAAGTTCATTGTATTGAGACCCTCTAATCTTATCCCCAACTTTTAAATTTTTAGCAGAAACCCAGATTGCATTTAATAATATTTTTAAATATTTTTTCTTGCCTTGTTTTACATTTTTTATGAGTTTTGGTCTTAGCTTACTCAATGCATTAATTTTAAAGAATTTCTGATCCCGAGCAACTAATAATAAACCCTTTTTTCCATCGTCGGATTTTAATTCTAATAAAGTTGCAGTTGTTAATCTTCTCTTTTTCAAACGAGTAACTTTTGTGTCATATAATAAACATTCTTTCTCATCTTCATCCATAGAAATAACATTATCTCCAATAGATAAATCTTTTAGCATTTTGCATTTATCTTCTCCAACTTCAATTACAGCTTCTGGCAAAAGGCCACCAGAAAAAATATTTTTTGTAGTTATTAAAAATAAAAAAATAAAAAATTTTACAGAAAACCTCTTAGGCATTAAAAATCTCCCTCATAAACAAAAATTTAAAATTAAAATAGATATAAAAATTAAGAAAAAATAAATTTAAGAAATTATTTATTACTCACAAAACTACTCCTTTCTATAAAACTACCAAAACCTTTCAAATTAAAACTGTAAAGATTTTATATTTTTATATAGAAATGTAAATAGTTTTTTTTAGAAAAAAATACTCTCATAGAAAGATAAAAATAAAAAAACAACCTTATAATACCTATAAATACAATTTTTTATTTATCTAATAACTAACTTTATTTTCTCTACAGAATTGGCATCTTGCAAAGTAGAAACATCACCAATAGTCTCTTTTCTTAAAAGAGCAGATAAAAGTCTACGCATAATTTTGCCTGAACGAGTTTTTGGCAAACTTTCTACAAAATAAATTTTTGCAGGTTTGGCCAATGAACCGATTTCTGTTTTTAATGTTTGAATAATTTCTTTTTTCAAAAGTTCTTCATCTTCACTTTTATTATTCAAAACAACAAACAAACAAAAATTTTGTCCTCTGATTTTATCAGGAATTGCGGCAACTGCAGCTTCAGCAACATTAGAATTTAAAATTGCAGCATTTTCAATTTCAGAAGTTCCTATTCGATGACCGGAGATATTTAAAGTTTCATCGGATCTTCCGAGCAACCAAAAATATCCTTGCGTATCTTTTATTGCATAATCACCGGGATAATAATTTTTAAATCTGGACCAATAAATTTCTTCATAACGTTTTTTATCTCCCCAAATTCCCTGAGTTAATCCGGGCCAAGGTTTTTTTATAACTAAAAATCCTTTTTCACCTAACGCCACACTTTTTCCATTTTCATCAACAATATCTGCATCTATTTGATCTAAAGGATATGTAGCCGAACCGGGTTTTAATTCGGAAATTTTATAACTAATTTTTGGTGCAAGCATAAAACCACCGGTTTCAGTTTGCCACCAAGTATCAATTATTGGACATTTTTTATTTCCAACATGTTCAAAAAACCATTCCCAAACATCGGGATTTATAACTTCTCCAACACTTCCTAAAACTTTTAAAGAACTTAAATCAAAATCTTTTATAGTATCCGAACTAATTTTTCTGAGCATTCTGATTGCAGTGGGAGAAGTATAAAAAACAGAAACTTTATAATCTTGAATAATTTTCCACCAAATAGAAGTATCCGGATAATCGGGAGTTCCTTCATAAATAACAATAGATGTACCTTGCATTAATGGAGCATAAACAATATAAGAATGCCCGGTAATCCAACCAATATCACCTGTACACCAATAAATTTCATTTTTAAGATCACCGAATGCCTGTTTAAAAGTTGAATTGACATAAGTTAGATAACCACCAGTTGAATGAACAATACCCTTTGGTTTTCCTGTTGTTCCGGAAGTATAAAGAACAAATAAAGGATGATTAGAATCTAATTTTTCCGGTTCACAAAAATCTTGTGCATTATCAATTAAGTCTTGATATAAAACATCTATACCTTCATTTAAAGTTATACCTTTATCTGTTCTTTTTACTAAAACAACTTTTTCTACAGTTGTATTATGAACAGCAAGATCAACAACAAACTTTAAATCTATATTTTTACCTCGTCGCAAAGCATAATCTGCTGTTATTAAAAATTTTGCCTTTGTATCATTAATTCTATCTTTTAAAGATTTATAAGAAAATGCAGAAAAAACTACAGAATGAATTGCACCTATTCGTGCACAAGCAAGCATAGAAATTACAGCCTGTGGAATCATAGGCATATAAAGAATTACAACATCTCCTTTTTTTACCCCTAACTTTTTTAAACCTGATGCAAATTTATTTACATCATCATATAATTTTTTATAACTAATCTCCTTTTTTTCTCCAAGCTCATTTTCCCAATAAATAGCAATTTTATTTTCAAGACCATTTTCTACATGAACATCAAGACATTGATAAGAAGCATTTATTTTGCCACCAACAAACCATTTTGCATATGGCTTGTTCCAATCTAAAACTTTATTCCAACCCTTAAACCATTTTAATTTTTTTGCTTCTTGTTCCCAAAACTTTTCTAACATTTTATTCCCAAACAAAATTTTATAAAAAAATTTAACCAAACATGAGAAATAATAGTTAAAAAAAATAAGTATCGCAAAAGGGTAATTTTAAAAACAAAAATCGTAATAAAATATTAAAATAATACTGTCAGAAAAACAGTCGTCTAATAAAATAAATAAATAATACTAAATGATAATAAAATAGACCCTTTTGCGCAAAAAAATAAAGAGGAATAAAATAAAATTGGTAAGAAATCTCTTAAATAATATGGAGGCTAATTATGAAAAAATTATTACTCTTAATCCTTTTATCCACAAACTTAATCAAAGCCAATAATGTAGAACCTACAAATCAAAATTTATCAAAAAAAGAACAAATTATTACTTTTGCAAAAAAAATAAAAACCAAAGGTTCTAATCTTGCAAAAAAAGGGGCAAATGTTTTTAGTTTTACAGTAGATAAAGCAGATAAAATAATTTCTAAAAAATTCTTAATAGCAACTGCAATAATGGTTGCTCCGGGAATATTTGTTTATAGTAAATTTATAAATCCGGAACAAGCAAAGACAATTGTAGAAAAAACATCAAAAACAATTTCTAAAACTTCAACTGACCTAGTTGCAGCAGGAGCCAAAGGAACAATGCAAGGAGTCGCCGAAAGTGTTGTTGAAAATAAAAAAACAATTGGCTTGTATTATGTCGCTGCAAATGCTATACCATTTTTGGTGTGGACAATGAGTAAAATAATTGGACCTTTTTTAGATCAAGCTGGACAAAATTTAGGTAAATTAATAGAAGCAGGAGCAAAACAAACACCAATAATCTTAAAAAATATTCAAACACAAACATAAAGGTTTATAAATGAAAATTTTTAAAAAAATTCTTTTGATTTTATTAATAACATCACCAATAAAATTATATACTTATAATGAAAAAGATTTAAAAGAGTTTTTTTACGGAACATTTATATCAATGCGTAATAAAAATCTAAGTACATATAGGTATGGAAGTCTAAGAAGCAGACGATTTCAAAACCGAAGATTTATTAGATGTAAATTTTCTTTAGCTAATTTTGAAAATTTTAATTTTAAAAATACAAATTTTGAAAATTGTAATTTCTTTGGCGCCAATTTTATTAGCATGAATTTTTTAAATACTTACCTATATAATTCTAATATGAGCAACACTAAATTTTCAAACTGCAGCTTTAAAGGATCTTGGTTTATTTTATGCCAAGACTTAACTGAAGAACAAAAACTTGAAATTACAAGGAATGGCGGATTCGTTATTGATCAAATAATAAAAGTAAAATCCCAAGAAGAATGGAATGAATTAGATGCTTATTTGAGAAGAACTCTTCCCGCAAAACAATTCGATAGAATTCTTATTCAAATAGTAGAACCCAGATTCAAAAGAACAAGACAAGTTTTATCTTTCATAAAAAACAAATTATTTGAATTATTAAATAAAGCACATGAAGCTTCTACTGAAAAATTAATAAATAAAATTAGAGAAATTTATAGCCATTAAAATAGATAAATATTCAAATATACAAAGGATTATATTTATACATTTTTGTATAGTGTATTTTATTACTTCTTTTATGTTTATAACCCATTTTTTCAATAAATCTGGCAACTTTATATTCTCCATGAATTATGGCTGTTTCAAATGCATTTTTTCTAGATCTATCTTTTTTTCTAAAATCTGCACCTTTTTTTATTAAATCAACAGCCTCTTTTGCCATTCCATTTTTTATCAAAATATTTAACGCTGAATGTCCATTATTATTGGCTTCATTAACATTATATAGTCCAAATTCTTTATTATTTATTAACGCTTTTATATAACTAGGGATACATAATTTTTTAATGTTTTTAGTAAAAATTTCACTTATATATACATCATTACATATAAACTCGTTTATAAATTTATAAAAAATCTCACTATGACCATATCTTGCTGCAATATTAAAACATTCTTTAAGTTTTCTACGAGCCTCAGTATCATTGTGTAAATTGGGAAATTTAATGTTATTAAATTTATTAAGTAATAAACAAACAACGATAAGAACAGTTCTACAATTACCATTATCAAAAGGATGTATATCATTCAGAAATTCATAAAAAAAATTTGAAACCACTTGTAATAAAGTTATTTCACAACTACAACAATTTAAAACGCTTTTAGTATTATTAATTAACTGCAATAATTTATATTGCACAGAAGCTGAACCACAATTACCAAAATTTTTTTCAGTTGTTCTAAATTTATTATTCTTCACAACTAAACAAGCTATTTTAGATATAAAAGATATATCAAACCAATCATTAAAATTTTTATAATTACAATGTGTTAAATATTTTTTGAGTATTTCTCCAGAATTAATATATTCCATTTCTAATTCTTTTGGATCTCTTTCTTGGTTTTGAATAAACATAAAAAAGTCCTTTCTATTTATATAGCCATTTTCATTTTTTCAACACATGAAGCAAGCTCTTCTTTAGACATAGGACTTTTAAAAAGAGACAAACAAAATTTCCATAAAAAATCCAAACCTATCCAAACAGGATGAGATTTATCATCTTTTCTTGGAATATAATGAAAATGTAAATGAGGTACAGATTGAATTCCAGAACCATTTTTCTGCTGTATTAAATAAATAGATGGACCCATAATTTTTTGTATAGCATCATTTATTTTTTTAATTAAACTTGCAATTGCTATCATTTCCTCATCAGAAACTTCTTTAAAACTCTTAATATGTCTCTTTGTAACCACCAAACAATGTCCGGGAAATACAGGTTTATAAGAACAAAGTCCTCTTACTAAATCATCTTCATAAAATGTATGTGTTTTTAATACTTCCGGATTACAAAAGGCACAAATATTATTTTTACTTTTTACATTATTTTTGCCTAAAAAAGTAAAATATGAAACAGATATGATACCTAAAGAAAAAATAATTCCTAAAACTATAAATAATTTTTTCATTAAAATCTTTCAATAATATTTTGTTATAAATTATTATTATATAATAACAAAACTCACAAAATGTTACGAATTAATTTTATATGATAGTAGGAGTTATAAAAATCATCAATTGATCATCTGCTCTTACTTTTCTTCGGCCGGAAAAAAGAAAACCTAAAACAGGAATATGTTGCAATATAGGAATTCCATTTTTTGTTTTCCTTCTCTCATTAGATATCAAGCCACCAATTAAAGTTGTCTGACCACTATTAAGTATTACTCTATTTTTTGATTTAGTAACAACTATAATTGATTCTTTAGCATTAAATTTACTGGTACTAGAAAAATCTTTGATATAAGAATTTTCCACATAAATATCTAGAAAAATGGATCTTTTATTTGGTGTAACAACAGGTTTTACTTTTAATTTCATGCCTAAGTCTTTATAACTTATAGTATTAACATTACGTAAAGTATTTTGAATTGATTCTTGAACGCTGGTTTCTATTGGAACCTCTTGACCTACTAAAATTTCTGCAGGCTCTCCGCTATTTACAAGTAAAGTCGGTTTTAAAATAGTTTCTAACTGACTTCTACTTTCTGCAGCATTTAAAACTAAATTCAAACGCTTTGAATCTAAATCTCTTCCACCAAAAATCGCAGGAAAATTCAAAAATTTACTTGCCAAATCAGGAATAAGATTTAAAGACCAATCCATTAAATTACCGTCTTTAAAATCTCCTTGTCCTCCTGTTTTTACAGGACCAAAACCTGCAAAACCCCATCCATGACTAATACTAGATGATCTATTATACACGCCGGAAACTTGCAAACCAAAGCTTTCTTCAAAATCTTTTGCCGCAATAACAACTCTCGCATCTATTCTTATTTGAGGCACCCTTTCATCTATTTGTTTTAAATATTTTTTAAAATTATTTACTTCTTCTTGATCTCCCTTAAAAAATATTTTTTTACTTTCATCATCAAATACTAAATAATAACCTTGCCTATTGCTTGTTCCACTAATAATCCCACACCACATTTTTTCAATACGAAGCTTAAAAGTTTCTGTCCATTTTGCATTATAAATAGTTACAAAATCACTTATTAAATTTGAATCTCTAAATTCTTTTTTTCTAGATTTTAATATTGGAATAGCATCTTCAAGTTTCATTATTCTAAAAATATTTTTTTCAGCAATCAATGCTAATTTAGGATCATTAGAAGATAAAATAACTTTAAGAACTTCTGATACGGAAATATTATTTAAATTTATATTTCCAATTTTACCTGTAACAGAAGAATCTATTATAAAATTAAGATTTGCAGATTTTGATATTAAATCTATTACTTCTTTTATATCTGCATTTTTCAACTTCAAAGTTATTTTTTTATTTAATAATCTTTCATCGTTATATGCTAATTCAAGCAGCTTTTCACCTTTAAAATAAATCTTTTTTTTACTTTTTAAATGTTTATTTTTTTTAAATGCAGACAAAAATTTTTCTAACTTTTTTTTATCTTTAATTAATTCATCTGCTTTTTTTTCAAGTTGCTCATCATCAC
>WJLJ01000021.1 GCA_014728525.1 Candidatus Babelota bacterium
TCCTTTGAGTTTTAATCTTGCGACCGTACTCCCCAGGCGGATCACTTAACGCGTTAGCTTCGACACGGATCTTGCAAAACAAAACCCACATCTAGTGATCATCGTTTACGGCGTGGACTACCAGGGTATCTAATCCTGTTTGCTCCCCACGCTTTCGCGCTTTAGCGTCAGAAACGAGCCAAAAAGCCGCCTTCGCAACCGGTGTTCCTCTCGAGATCTATGCATTTTACCGCTACTCCGAGAATTCCACTTTTCTCTCTCGCCCTCTAGTCAACCAGTATCAATCGCTGACCCTCAGTTAAGCCAAGGAATTTAACAACTGACTTAGTTAACCGCCTACACGCTCTTTACGCCCAGTAATTCCGAATAACGCTAGCTCCCTTCGTATTACCGCGGCTGCTGGCACGAAGTTAGCCGGAGCTTTCTCTAGTGGTACCGTCATCCCTCGTACATATTACTTACGAGTCTTTCTTCCCACTTAACAGGAGTTTACAATCCGAAAACCTTCATCCTCCACGCGGCGTCGCTGCATCAAGCTTTCGCTCATTGTGCAATATTCCCCACTGCTGCCTCCCGTAGGAGCCTGGGCCGTGTGTCAGTTCCAGTGTGGCCGATCGCCCTCTCAGGCCGGCTATCCATCACAGTCTTGGTAGGCCATTACCCCACCAACAAACTAATAGTCCGCAAGCTCATCTTCCAGCGACAGCAAGAGGCCGTCTTTCCCCCGCAGGGCGTATGCAGTATTAGCCTCGATTTCTCGAGGGTATTCTTCACTGAAAGGTAGATTCTTACGTGTTACTCACCCGTTCGCCACTTTACTCACTTCCGAAGAAGCTTTCTCGTTCGACTTGCATGTGTTAGGCACGCCGCCAGCGTTCATTCTGAGCCAGGATCAAACTCTCCGTATCGGAATTTTTAAGAATCTTCTGGGTTCAGGAATTTTTTAAAAAATTTCTTACCTGAAAACTTTGTATTTCAAAGAACTTTTAACTTTTCAACCTTTCCATTTTTTCTTCGTTTTTATCAACGACGATGGTTATAGAATACACCTTTCTTTTTTCTTTGCAAGCTTTTTTTTAAATTTTTTTTTCATTTTTATAAAAAGGTATTCTCAAACTAAATTTCAAACAGCAAAAAGTATAATGAAATTAAACCAAAAACATCTCGATACTGTTTGTAGCAAGCATATTACATAAAGTATTATGCTTTTAAAAAGAATCCCCAACTGTTAAATAAAAAACAGATAAACTGTATCAAAATTTAAAGTACTTCTTCATCTTTTTTTCTGTGAACTAAAAAACTAAATATTAACAACTAAATTCAGACTTTAAATTTAAAAAAAATTACTTTAAATTTTTATAAAGCTCTTAAAGATTTTTCTATTTTTAATGTTGCTTTTTCATATGAATCTTGAAGGCTAAATTTAATAGGTTTTCCTATTATTATAGAAACCTTATCTATTTTTCGCGGGAAAAGCTTTCCATAAGGAACAATATTCTGACTTCCTATTATTTTAATAGGAACTACCGGGCATTGCATTTCAACTGCCATTAATCCTGCTCCTTTTTTAAAGGGTAAAAGCTCTCTAGTCTTACTCATCTTACCTTCAGGAAAAACAACTATAGAGTTTCCATTATCAATAAGCTGCCCCATATGATCCAAACCCTGACGAATATTCCCGCCATTGGTCCTTGGAAGAGGAAATGAATTAAAAAATAATTCTGCAAGCCAAGCAACATGTTTATATTCTTCATATAAAACATCTCTAGCAGCAGCAAAACATAGCTTTTTTCTTATTTTATAAGGTAAAACCATCAAAATAACTACGGGATCAGCATAACTTAAGTGATTAGGCATAAATAATACCGGTGTTTTAAGGTTCTTTATATTATTTAGCCCCTTTACATTTAATCTAAAAAATATTTTTGAAAATAAAAGCAACTTGAATTGGCCAATAGCTCGAATAACTTTAGCCCAAAAACTTCTTGGCCATCTATTCAAAGTCTCTTTTTCTTTTAAAGGTTCTTTTTTCTGTATAATTTCTTTTAAATCAGAAACAGTTGTATCATCTACTATTAATGATTCATCTAATAAAATTCCATACTTATCTTCTATTCTCAAAATTAGTTCTACAATCATTAAAGAATCAAGTTGAAGGTCTGTAATTATTTTTTTATGCGGTTTAATCTCATTAACAGAAATTCCGGAAATTTGGCTTAAAATGTTAATTAAGGGATCTAGTTTTTCTTCAAGTTGTTCATCAGGTTTTTGGTCTTTTTCGCCTTTAATTTCCTTTAAAACTTCTTCTTTTTTTATTTTTCTGGTTGCAGAACGAGGAAAATCTTCTTGTTGCCAAATGGTAAAATCGTTAATCTTTTGATAAGACGCTAATTCTTTATTAGCCTTATCTATTATTTCCGATGCATTTATCGATGATTCATGTTTATCTTTATCTTCCAAGAGTAAAACAGCATGAATCCTTACCATTCCACTTTCTTGTGTAACACCTAAAACACAGGAATCTTGAACCCCCTCCATTTTATTTAATATAAATTCTATATCCTCAGGGAAAACATTTTGACCGCCAGGGCCGACTATGACATATTTTTTGCGTCCCTTTAAAAACAAAAAGCCTTCTTTATCTACCTCTCCAACATCACCGGTCTTAAAAAAGCCATCCTTAGTAAAAGATTCTTTAGTCTTTTCTTCATTTTTAAAATATCCTGAAAATACCCCGGGGCCTTTTACTAAAATTTGCCCATCTTTATCTAACCGTAATTCAATATTATCTATAGCTTTTCCAACAGATCCCAATTTTCTTTCATTATAAGTATTTGTTGATATTATTGGCGAAGTTTCCGTGAGACCATAACCTTGCAGCA
The DNA here is from genome assembly GCA_014728525.1 of Candidatus Babelota bacterium. Classification (GTDB taxonomy): domain Bacteria; phylum Babelota; class Babeliae; order Babelales; family UASB340; genus WJLJ01. The sequence goes on from WJLJ01000021.1 coordinate 2,883, forward strand.
CATCAAAACCTAAGGCTATCCATTCCTTTTCTAATTCAGGATCTAAAAAAGCTCCTCCACTAGCAACAGTATTTAATTTGTTTCCAAATTTTTTATGAACGGGATAAAAGAGAATTTTTGCAATATATTTATTTGATAATTTTAAGGAAACCTTTTTCAAAAAATTAAAAAGCTTTATTAAGCCTTTTTTAGAATATTCAAACTTAACTTTAGAAATCAAAATTTTTAAAAATTCCGGAACTGCTATAAATTTAGTTATTTTATATTTCTGCATTAATTCTAAAATTGCAGCATATGAATGAGTATAAATTATATGAGAAGCATAACTTTGAGGTAAAAAAAATCCTACGGTTTGTTCAAAAATATGAGTTAAAGGCAAAATAGAAAGAAGTCTCTCTTTTGCACAATCTAATTTAATTTTTTTTGAAATAGCTTCAATATTAGAACAAATATTTTTATGAGTTAACAAAACTCCTTTAGGATCACCGGTTGTTCCTGATGTATATAATATTTCAACTAGATGATTTTCATCTATTTCTTCGTCTTTGTAATTATCCAAATTAATATCTTTTAAAAATTCCTCTAAATATTCTATTTCAAAAACTTTATGCTCATTATCAAAATTAGTTTTAAAAAACTTACTTTTAAAAATAATCTTGGCTTCTGTTTGTTTTAAAATTTTTTTAATCATTTCTTGAGTGCTTTGTACGTTAACGGGAACCAAAACGGCTCCTTTCAATAAAGCAGCCCAAAAAATAATTCCCCAATATGGAGAATTTGGTGCATAAATCAAAATTTTATCATTTTTATTAATACCATTTGCTTGAAAAAATAATGTTGTCTTTTGAGCCAATTTGTAAACTTGTAAATAGTTAAAAGTCCTAGTTCTAAAGCCAAATTTCATTGTAAATGCAAATTTTTTTGGAAAGTTTTTAGCATTTTCACGTAAAATATCAGTTAGAAGCATTACTTTCTCCCAAAATAACCAATTCTTTTCCAACAATTCTTTCTAAATTAACTAAAGATATAAATTTTTCTTTTTCTTTTTTTAATTTCTCTACTTCTGTTAAATAAAAATCTAATTTAGCATTTAAAGATTCTATTTTAGTTAATTGCATTCTTTTAAAATGTTTTAAAGTAAATTCTTTTATATTATTTCTTAAAGGAATTAAGCTTGATTCATAAACTTTTACTAAATCATTAAAATAATTAAAATTATTATAATTCGTTAACAGTTCTTGTTTTATTAAACTCTTTTTATCCAAATAAGTCTTTTTTAATTTTCTTATCATAAATTTAGTTTTTTCAATTTCACCTCTATTTGAATCAAAAATAGGCAAATTCATAGACAACAAGGGTCCAAAAACTTTTGAACCATCGTCTTCTCTTTCATAAGAAAAACCCAAATTTAATTCTTTTATAAACTTTGATCTTTCTAATGTTAAAACTTTTTTATATTTACTTATCATAATATCAGCCAAGTACAGGTCTGGATTATTATTCTTCATTAATATTAAAAGTAATTTTCTATCAAAACTTAAAGATGATAATTTTTTCAGATCTGTTTTTAAAGCGAACCTTCTGCCTTTCAAATTAATTCCAATAGCTTTTCTAAGATTTATTAATTGATTTTTAAATTCGTTTGTTAACCTATTTTTTTCTATTATAAACTTTTGCAAATGTTCTTTGGCCTCATAAATAGCTTTATCCGTTTCTAATCCATAATTTTTTCTCATTTCCATTCTTCTTAATAACTCATTTGCTATATTTATGATCTCTTTATATTTTTTTATTTGAAGCTCTAAGAAAAAGCAATTGGCATAAGAAGTTTTTGTATTTTTTATAGTATCTAAAATAACAGAAGCTATACCCCAAGTAACAATTAAAAGTTCATCTTTAAACACTCTTCTTTTTAACGGAACTTGCCAATACTTAGAAAGAGGAATGCTGCCTTCTAATTCCCAAATAGGTTTTTTACCGCTATTTCTATTTTCAGGAAATTTTAAAATAGACTCTAAATGAGGATTGGTTCCATATAAGCCTGCATATTCCAAATCAGCTTTAGCTATACCAAGATCTTCAAAAGAAGCTTGCAAAAAAGAACTATTTTTCAACGCAATTCCCACAGCTTCTCCTAATGATATCTCATCAAACGAAATTCTTTTTCCATTTTCTATTAATTCGACATCACTCATCATTTCTAAATCATGCCCAACCAAATTTTTTGAATAAGAATTTAAAACTTCAAATTCCTTTTTTATATCAGTTTTTTTTGAACAACCGGTCTGCAATAAAATTAAAACCAAAAAAATTTTTATTTTATAATTCATAAAATTTCCAATAAAATTTATTTTTTATCACTTACTCTTTATCATCTTGCTTTCTATTATTTTTTATTGCTCTTTTATTTTTTATTCGTACATTTAATTTTTCTTTTTTAATCTGACTAGGATGTTTCCATTCCTCATTTGTATCATCAATAACATGTAAAAAAGTAAACATCCCACCCCGAGACATAACGGTCATTGGAATTTGAGCATGTGAATTAACTGTATGATGAAGTTTATGACAATGTATCCTCCAAACTCCCGGATTCCAAGCAACTAGTTCTACATCTCTTGTTTCTCCGGGAGGAATATTTATTGTTGAAGTATTCCATCTTGCACTTTTTTGTAAATGTTCCTGAACAGAGACAACCCTCCAAGAATAACCATGAACATGTATAGGGTGGCTATTCATACTTAAATTTCCAAATCTTATTCTTACTCTTTCACCCTTTTTAACTTCTAAAGAAGGAATTGACGGCGCAGATAGTCCGTTAAAAGTAAACCAGTTAAAATCCATAGTTGCTAAATTAGGATTCTCATTTCCCGGTAAAAAAGCCCATTCTTGAATTAATAATGCAAAGTCTTTATCTATCTTTTTTTCATATTTTTTAGGATGAACAACAAAAAAACCGGCCAAACCATACATATCTTGTTTCATCATGTTGAATCCTGAGTGATATAAAAAAGTTCCTTTTTGATATACGGTAAACTCGTAGGCTTTAGACTCACCAGGTTTTATTGGATATTCAGTTGTTCCACCTGCACCATCTTCTGAGTTTGGCAATTCTATACCATGCCAATGAACAGAGGTTTCTTCAGGTAATTCATTTTTAACAATAATTCTAACTCTATCTCCTTGATAAACTTCTATAGTCGGTCCGGGTACAGAGCCATTATATCCCCACAGTTTCACTTTTTTACTTATATGTTTCATTCTATTAGTGTATAAAAATTTTTCAGGAATAATTCCCTTATTTACATCTTTACCGTCTGTTAAATATTTTTCTATTGGCTGAGCAATTAACTTAAAAACTTTTACATCACCATCTAATTCATACCCTAAAGATTTTAAACCAACAGTATTTACAACACCCATCTGCTTGCCCATAGTTTTTGGAGGCACAGATATAGAAATTTTGTCACTTTTCCAACGATTAAAAGGAATTTTCATCATTTTTGAAAATAAAAAATTAAAAAATACCAAACAAAAAATGATAAAAGACAATCTATAAAACTTCATATAATCTCCTCTTTGATTAAATTTTATTTTTATTGAATATTATTAAGGTCTTAACAAATTAAAAATATAAAAAGCAAAATATCTAATATGGAGATTCATAATGCGCAGAAAAATTAGAAATATTACACAAAAAGATATTGATACAATATTGACAATAAAAGGTTGGATAAAAAGTATTAGAAGTTCTAAAAAATTTTCTTTTATCGCTATTAATGACGGTTCTTGTTTTAATAGTTTGCAAATAATTGTTGATTCAAATATTGATAATTATGAAAATATAATATCTCAACTTTCAACAGGTGCAAGTATTAGTGCCACTGGTAAAATTGTAAAAAGTCCCGGCAAAGAACAATCTTTTGAAATGCAAGCAACAGAAATAAAAATTATAGGAGAATGTGATCCTGAAACTTATCCTTTACAAAAAAAACGACATTCTTTTGAATTTTTAAGGACAATTGCTCATCTTAGACCAAGAACAAATACTATTGGTGCTGTTGCAAGAGTTCGTAATGCATTATCGTTTGCTACACATAAATTTTTCCAAGAAAATGGCTTTTTATATGTTAACACACCAATCATTACTGCTGCAGATTGTGAAGGTGCAGGTGAAATGTTTAAGGTAACAACCTTAGATCAAAACAATTTACCCAAAAACGATAAAAACCAAGTTGACTATACAAAAGACTTTTTTGGTAGACCTTCATATTTGACAGTATCAGGACAGCTTGAAGGCGAAACATATGCTTGCGCACTTTCCGATATATATACCTTTGGCCCAACATTTAGAGCAGAAAATTCTAATACATCCAGGCACTTAGCAGAATTTTGGATGATAGAACCGGAAATGGCATTTGCTGATTTAAATAAAAATATGGAATGTGCAGAAAAATATATACAATATTGCCTTGAATATGTTTTAGAAAAATGCCCTCAAGACATGGAATTTTTCAATAAGTTTATAAGCAAGGGAATTATTGAAAAACTTAAAAATGTAATTAATAACCCTTTTGAAAAACTTGAATATACAAAAGCAATAGAAATTTTAAAAAATTCTAAAAAGAAATTTGAATTTCCTATTGAATGGGGAAAAGACTTACAATCAGAGCACGAAAGATATTTGGCCGAAGAATACTTTAAAAAACCTGTAATAGTTTATAATTATCCGGCTGAAATAAAATCTTTTTATATGCGTACAAATGATGATGGAAAAACTGTTGCAGCTATGGATGTTTTGGTTGAAGGCGTTGGTGAAATAATAGGAGGATCTCAAAGAGAAGAACGCCTAGAAATTTTAGAAAAAAAAACGGATAAAATAGGTCTTAATAAAAAAGATTACTGGTGGTATTTAGAACTAAGAAAATACGGAAGCGTTCCTCATTCCGGTTTTGGACTTGGTTTTGAAAGACTTGTACAATTTGTTACAGGAATGGAAAACGTAAGAGATGTGATCCCATTTCCAAGGTATCCCGGTCATTGCGAATTTTAATAAAATTTTTAAAAAAGGAACCTTTTCGAAAAAGGTTCCTTTTTTAATTAAGCTTCTTTAACATTCTTCTTTGAATTTTTAACGGCAAAATAATGTGCTGGTCTTCTAACCCTAATATAATAACCAATTTTTCCCTCGGCTCGCTCAGTTGAAATACCAAATTGACTTACAAACTTATAAAGTTTATTTAAAGCGTGTTCAGTTTGTTTTTTGCTTTCAACTTCAACCTCGATTTCACAAAGATTGTATTTAAAATCCCCAAAATCTGCCTCATCAAAATCAATCTTCAAATTATCTTTTAAATAAGTTGTTCTTATATTATCAAATTTTACAAAAGATTTTATTCCTGCAAGCTCTAAAGCCTGTATAAAGCTCACCTTTTTATCCAAATTAAGAATATCGCTAATCTCATATTTGTCTGTTGTTTCATACATAGGAATATTTTTATTTATATTAAAATTACCAGATTTGGTTGCAGGTAACTTTAATTCAAATTTATCGTTGCGTTTTCTTAGCCATAAACCGTTTTTTGTAAGTTTATAATCATGAGAGTCGAAATATTCATCTGTAAAAAATTTTTGAGAAATAAACTTAGCACCATCAACTAAGGCATCCTTTTGTTCATCTGTTATACTTACTTTTATTTCGACCTCGATCATTTGAATTCCTATCTTTATTAATTAAAAAAATCTATCCATCCAATTTTTAAAATAATTTACAATATTTGTCCAGCTCCATTTTGTAGATTTTTTATAAGAAAGAGGCCCCCTCACATAACCAACTTTATCTAACCACCATCTTGGATACCAAACTTCTTTTCCTATTTTAGGTTGATTAATATATCCATCACTATATTTTTGTATTAAATCATCAGCTAAGTTCCACCAGGTTTTAACAACCTTTTCTGCATTATCAACACAATGTTTAGTTAAATAATTACGAGCCTGATCAGGTGATTTTTTATACAATTCCAACGCCTTTTGTTCCAGTTTTTGTTGCCCTTCAAACTCTCTATCTTCTACTTTTTTTTGTTTAGCCTGTATGTCTTTGATCATGTAAGAATATTTTATGTCTGCAAGATTTGGAACATAATTAAATGCCCACCATGCAACATTACGATCAAGCTTTGATGTAGAGTCGCTACTATACGATTTTGGTAACCTATTTATTCCAACATAAAAAGGAATAAAACAAGTCTCATATGGTTTGTCTGGCCCCAACCAACAAACTCCACCTATTGGATCAGGCATCCAATCTCTAGCTTGATTTACATACATATAACCACAATAAAAAACAATCTCTTTTTAAAATCATTGATTTCTATTTAATAATTTTTCTAATTTTTCTCTAGATAAATTTTATTCTTTTTATAATTCTGGGGGGCATCATGAAATTTTATTTAAAACAAAATAAAATAAAAATAATATCTGCAATACTCATATTATCTATATTAGGATTTAATAATTTAAAAAGTATGAGGGAACTTTCTAAAAAATTTAATAAATTAATAATAGGCAAAACAAAAACAAAATATTCAAGAAAAAGACAAAAAAGCTTTGAGCCTTCTGAGCATTGCCGTTATAAAGAAATTGCAGAAAATTTTATTAAATTTTTAAATACTAAAGCAGGACAATATCTTGTTTTATTTATATGTGAAAAAGGAACGAGGGAATCTTTATTTACTCTAGCAACATTGGAAGAATTTTGTTCATTACCCTTTGAAAAAATGAAAGAATTAAATAAAAAAAATTGGATTAAAAAAACAAAAAATAAATATTCTTCTCCTGAAAAGGCATTTAACTTTTTAGAAAAAGAAATTGATTTAAGAACAAAATTTAAAATTATTTTAAGTAAAACTTTTATAGAAAATATAAAGAAAAATTTAACTCAAATATTAAAATATAAAATATATAGTTTCGAAGCTTATAATAAAACAATCAATTTTCTAAAAAAAAATATGGTTTTTTTTTCAGAAACAACTTATTTATCAGACGCCCTAATTTATAAAAATTTCAAAAATTACAAGCTTTCACTTTTGAATAAATACACCAAAAAATACACCAAATTAGAATCATTTTATGAATTATTAAGCAAAGACAGTTTATTACGAAGCAAAGACAGTTTATTACGAAGCAAAGACAGTTTATTACCTAATTTAAGAGAATCTTATAAAAGATTAATAATAGAAACTATAAAAAATGAAAATTTAGATATCCCAGAATACGATGAAACTATATTATCTTATACATATTTTACACAAGTTAAGTTATATATAAAATCATTTCTAGAACTTTTTTCATATTTAATAAATGATAGTAAATTAATCAGATCACTAGAACTTTAAAAGAAATTTTGATATTTACCTTCAACTAAAAAAGTAAAATTAATTCATTTTAAAAAAGGCCGCGCCAGGAAACTTGTCCTCCTTGTACACCATAGCTTTAACTATAGTATAAACCTTGTTCAAAGGAAGAAACCTTGGAAAAATATGGTGGAGGTAAGCGGAGTCGAACCGCTGACCTTCCGCGTGCAAAGCGGACGCTCTACCAACTGAGCTATACCCCCGATAATTTCAAAATTTCACCTTTTTACCGGCCATGCCATATGTCTTATCGGCCATAGTATATAGCAAAGGCGGAAACCTTTGCTACTTCGCTAGAGCTTCACAGTACACGGGCGAAGTATGGTGGGCCTAAGTAGACTCGAACTACTGACCTCTCCGTTATCAGCGGAGTGCTCTAACCAACTGAGCTATAGGCCCACACTTTTCATAAATTATATAATTAATTTAAAACCCTTGCAACAATTTATTAAGAAAAACAGTTTATTTTATTGTAAAAAACCAATTATTGATATTTAAAAGGGCATTTTTGTATACTTTTAACAAGGCAAACTATCAATATTTATGCGGAAGGAATAACAA
>WJLJ01000022.1 GCA_014728525.1 Candidatus Babelota bacterium
AAAAAATTTACAAGAAAAGGTTTCTGATCTTAAGGGAAAACAAGCCAAATTTAAAGAATTAGAAAATAAAATTAAAGATGTAAAAAACAATATAAAAGACACAGAAAAAATATTGGTAGTTTTAAATAAAGATAAGCTTTATTTAAAAGATATTATAAAAAAAGAACAAGCTTTTTTTGAAAAAATAGAGAAGGGAATAGAGTTAGAATTAAAGGGGGATAAAGAATTAAAAAATTATTTAGAATCAATAAAAGCAGTAGAAGAAAAAAAGAAAATATTAAAATATGATTCAAAATATCATAAGAAAATTCAAGAAAATTTAATCATTATTCTAAAGAAAATAAAACAATTAGAAATGTTTGAAAAAGATAAACATTTACAAAAAGAGAGAAGAGTGCAAATAAAATTATTAATTAAGCAACTTAAGGATTTAAAAGAACAAATTAGAGATTCTAAAAAAAATATAAAAAAATTAGATTTTAATTTAGAAGCAGAAAATAAAATAAATAAAAATATATCTGAGATAAAAGCAAAATTTGAAATTATATTAAAAAATAAAGATAAAAGCTTAAAAGAATGTACGTTATTAGAATACGAATTAAAAAGAATTAAAGAATTAAAAGAAAAAGCAAAGAAAAGAAAAAAGAATTTAAATATTTTACAGGATCAATTAAAAGATTATCAAATAATTTCTCAAGCTTTTGGTAAAAATGGGATTCAGGCTTTATTAATTGAGCAAGCGATTCCCCAAATAGAAGAAGAATCCAATAATATTTTATCTCGTCTTACTGATAATCAATCACAAATTTTTATAGAATCTTTAAGAGATTTAAAAAGTGGAGGAGTAAGAGAGACTTTAGATATAAAAATTTCAGATTCGGCAGGAATAAGGCCTTATGAAATGTTTTCAGGCGGAGAGGCTTTTAGAGTGGATTTTGCATTAAGGATAGCCATATCAAAGTTATTAGCAAGGCGTGCCGGTATTGCTCTGCAAACATTAATTATAGATGAGGGATTCGGTTCTCAGGATGAAGAGGGTTTAGCACGCTTAATGGATGCTATTTATACAATAAAAGATGATTTTTCAAAAGTTATTGTTGTTTCTCATCTTAATAGTTTTAAAGATAATTTTCCTGTGCATTTTGTAATTCAAAAAAATTCATCAGGATCTTTTATTAATGTGCATGAAAGAGGCTAAATTTTAATCTTTTATTTACTTTATAGTTATACAAATCTTATAATAAAAAAATGATAAATTGTTTTTATTTAAGGAGGGCTTATGTTAAAAAAAAGTTTATTGTTTTTATTTATAGTTATTTTTTTATCTCAAAAAAGTTATTCAATTAATGTTTTGAATGTAAAATATGATTCAGAATGGGATCCGGGAATTTACCAAGAAACAGTTGAAATAAATTTAATGCTACCCGTTATTACATTTATGCGTGCTATGAGTTTGGTAAGAGTGGCTAAAAATTTTGTAAAAAGAAATGATTTTTTTAAAAATTTTGATTCGTTACCGGAATCAGAATTTAAAAATGAATTAAGACGACAATATTATCTTTATAAGGGAGAATTTGTAGATAAAATTCCTATTAGCTTTTCGGTAGAAGAGCTTTTTAATGCAGGATTATTAGATGAAAATATTTCTAATGCCAACCGGAATGGAAATTTAGATTTATCTGGATTAAGAATAGCAAGATTAAAAGGTTTATTTGAGGTTTTGGATAATATAAAAAGACCTGTTAAGGTTTTGGATTTAAGTAAGAATGAACTGGATTTTATTGCTAAGATTGATTTCTCTTCTTATTGTTCAAGTTTAGAAAAATTAATTTTATCAAATAACAATATATCCGATATTCAAAGAGGTTCTTTTGATTCTTTAAATAATTTAGAATTTATTGATTTAGGACAAAATTATATAACTTATTTACCTGATTTTATTTTCTCAATGTGTAAAAATTTAAGAAAAATTGATTTGTCAGATAACTCGATAAGAAGAATAAATAAAAATACTTTTTGGGGCTTGCAAGATTCTTTAGAAAAATTAAATTTAGCAGATAATCCAATTACTATTTCTTCAAAAAAATTATTTAAAAATTTTAAAAAATTAAGAAGTGTTTATTTTTGATCAAATAGTTTTTTGCGAGTTTTTATAATCATATAGAATATGGCAATTATAAATAATAAGTGTATTAAATTTGATTGCCTTAAGTCTCTATGTACCCAAAAAGGTATTTTATATGATGGCAGGAATATTAAAAAAGGCATTCTTCTTAAAATAACCTTTACAAAAACTAGTCCTGCATGAGCACCCATTCCGGTGTAAAGCTTTCTTGTATCTATAAAAATTAAGTTTAAAAGAAAACCCAATAAAAAAAGCCCTAAACCTAATTCCCAATTTTTGGTAATAAGATTTAAAGGGTTTTTCATATCATGAACAAACATAAAGATTAAAGAAGTTATACATAAACTACTAAAAGTAGAAAGGGTCTGTTCAAAATAAGGAAATAAAGTTCCTCTGAATATTAATTCTTCCGTCCAGGCGAGAAAAAAAGTAACTATAAATCCAAATATGGTTCTTAAGATTACAGAAAAAGTTAATGTTTCCCAATTAGGATTATATGTCGCAAATCCTAGAAAATAAAATAAAATTAATAAAGTTGAATGTAACAAGAAAAAAATAACAAAATATTGAGAATATCTCTTTAAAAAAGCTTTTTCTTTAAAAAAATAAATGTTGGTTTCTAAAAAATTTTTGAAAAATTTAAAACTTCTTGTTGCTAAAAAAAGTATTATTTGAAGAATTACTAAACTTATAAAAGCGACTTTTCCTATACCGCGGCTACTAAGTAAATTAAAGCTTGGGTCAAGAAATAATGCAAACGGTTGCAAAATTTTAAATGTTATTATAATAGAAAGGGCCGATAAAATAATCGGCCCAAACGATTTAGTAATTTTTTTAATCACTACTTATGCACCTTAGCGAAGTTGTTCTTTAAGATGTTTACCTGGTTTGAAGCGTGGAACGTTTACTGCAGGAAGATTGATTCTTTCTTTTGTTGCAGGATTAATTCCAACTCTTGCTGGACGACGTGATAACCAATATGTTCCGAATCCGGTAATAGAAACTTTGTCGCCTTTTTTTAATGATCTTTCAATGATGCGTGTAAATGATGCTAAAACTTTTGCAATATCTTTTTTGCTAAAATTTGTTTCTTCGCTTAATGAATTTATTAATTCGCTTTTGTTCATCTTCATTCTCCCAAAAAATTAAAAAGGTTAAAGAGTTATGGTTTTTCAAAAAAAACTACTCTCGTAAAATAAGATTTTTTACAAGATACATTCAGGTGAAATTTAAAGGGTGTTTTAAGCTTTGTCAAGAAAAAAGGGAAAAAAATATTTAATTTATTTGTAAATTTTATATTACAATTTATTTTAAAAATAAAAAAATAAGATATTTAGCCATATTTTTAGGGTAATATTTTCGAAATGAAAGGATATTTTGATTGTTTAAGTTTATAAATAAAAATTTTAATATGTAAGGTGTTTTTTATGTTTATTGATACACATTGTCATTTAAATTTAATTGCCAAAAAAAAATTTGATGTTTTGATAACTGAGGATCAAATAAATAATTTAAAATTTGTTATAGAAGATGCAAAAATAGTTGGAGTAGAAAGTATTATAACTATTGGAACAAGTGTGCAGGAAAGTAATAATTGCGTGATGATATCAAATAAGTTTGATAATGTTTATGCAGTTATAGGTATTCATCCATGTGATTGTTCTGATGATTGGGAAAATGATTTTAAAAAAATTATAGAAATAGTTATAAATAAAATAAAAAATAAAGTAGTTGGTATAGGAGAAACTGGTTTAGATTTTTATCACAAACCTTTTGACAAAAAAAGACAAATTTTAGCTTTTAAAAAACATATAGAGTTATCAATAGAAAATGAGTTACCCATAGTAGTTCATGTAAGAGAATCAGCACAAAATGTTTTTGAAGTTTTAAATGAATATAAAAACAAATTAAAAGGAGTTATACATTGTTTTTCGCAAAATAAAGAATTTGCTAAAAAATTTTTAGATTTAGGTTTTTATTTGGGACTAAATGCTCCGGTTACATATCCAAAAAATAAAATTTTTAGAGAAGTGGTAAAATATATTCCATTAGATAGAATTTTATTAGAAACAGATGCTCCTTTTTTACCGCCACAAGAATTTAGAGGAAAAATTAATTTACCGGAATACATTCCTTTATTTGCAAAAACTATAGCCGAATTAAAAAATGTAGGTATTTCTGAATTAGGAAAAATTACAACTCATAATGCAAAAAAACTTTTCAAAATAAAATAGCCCCATTTAAAAGAGTTGTAAATAAAATCATTACAACTCTTTTAATTTTTTATGGGGTGTTTGGGGTTTGTTTGGGGTCTTATTAAATTTTTGAAAAAATGTTACTGATAATTTATTTATTGGTTATTTTTTATTAATTTCAAATAGTATGTATATATAATATTAACAAGTCCCCAACCGGTGTCAAACACCCCTATAGCATATCGTTTCTGCTTGTAACTTTTCGAGCACAATTGATAATTTCTTGGTCTAATCCTACAGATTGTAATATATCTATAGCTATGTTTTGATCTCCCTTGCCTTCTTGTAATTTAAATGGATAGTTAAGTTTGTGATTATTTTTATCTATATTAACTGTGACTTTGTAATTTTTAAATATTCCGCAAGTATTTTCTTCGAGTTCGGTCATTTCTGGATAATGACTTGCTATTAAAGTTATTATTTTTTCTTCATTAGCAGCTAATTTACCTATGTATTCACCTATAGAATAACTGGATGCGGCCCCTTCTTTTGGATTTGTGCCATTAAACATTTCATCTACTATAATTATACTTTTACCGTTATTTTTTATTTTATTAATCATATCTTTTACTCTTAACACTTCAGATTTAAATAAAGAATTTCCACCGGATATATCATCCGTAATATTTAGATAAGAATCAATATAAGAAAATGGTGTTAATAAACATTTACTTGATGGAGCAATGGTAATAGTTTGAGATAATAAACAGTTTAAAATTATTGATTTTAATATTGTAGATTTACCACCCGCATTCGGTCCGGAAATTAAGCCGCATTTTGTTATATTTTTTCCACCTAATTCTATATTGTTAGTAATAACCTCGTTAGGATTAATAAAAGGGGTCCAGAAATCTTGAAAATTAATATATGCTTTTTCTTTATTTGAATATTCTGAAAAACAATATTTTGCTTTTTTATTCAAAGATTCTTTATATAATTTTGCTATAGAAATATATGCATCAACTTGACCTATCGATTTCATAAAATCTATTAAATGAATTTGTGTTCTTGCTAATAAATAGGCCGTGCTTAAAACTTTACCTCTTAATAAAAAAAGATGTAAATATGGGGCATTTTCTTTTTTAAAAGTATCAGAATCTAAATTTTTTAGGACCAAATCAAAAAATTTAGATTTGCTTGGTTTGTTTTTAAAAAGATATTCAATATTTGAAAGACATGAGATTGATTCTTTTAAGTTTTTGTTATCATTTATAACAGCATTAATTTCTTTTAAATTTTCAATTATCGAAGTTACTTTTTTTAGTTTTTCAAATGCTTTTTTTAATATTTGGAAATTCTTTTTTTCTTGTTTAATTGTAGAATAAATGTTTCTTATATCTCCAAGGGTTCTTCCCATATGATATTGACCTATGTCAAATCCAAAAATTATTTGAAATGGTAATAAAATAGAGCTCTTCGTTTTATTTTTTTTAAATTTATTTATTGCTAATTTTGTATGATTATAGAGACCTTCTGTTATGTGAGTATATGTGGCATAAGTTTTGCTTATTAAACCATATAAGTTAAGAACACTTACCATTAAATTATTTTTATTAATTTTATCAGCCAGTTCATATATTTTTAATTCATCAACAGTTTTTTGCGGTAAAATATCTAATAAAAAACTTATGCTCCATATTGCATTTGGAAAATAATTTTCAGAGCCAAATAGTTTATTAAAAGATCTTTCTTCAAAAAAATTTAGTAAATCTTTTTCTAATAAACTATATTTTTCTAATATATTTTGTAAATTACAAAAAGTTTTTTCATCAGATACCAGTTCCCGAATAATTTTTTGCCGCCTGTTTAATTCTTCTATATTATGTGTTGGTTCAATAAGCATTTTTGCAAGACTAATTCTACCTGCAAAACTTCTTGTTCTATCTATTTTAGCCAAAAGATGCGATGATGCGGTATGTTCTCCACAAAGTATTTCTAAATTTTCAAATAATTTATTACTTGTTTTAGTTGTAACCTCCTTGGAAGCTTGTTCTGATAAATCGAAAAGGTTTAAAATTATTTCGGTGTATTTTCTGGGTTCCGTATATTTTTTATATATTATTTGTTGTAACTTTTCTTTATCAACTTTTCCGGTTGATATATCCAAGCAATCAACAAGATTTTCTTTTGTTATTTTAGGCTTAAAGGAATTAATATGATATTGTTTAATTTTAGAATAAATAGAATCATTAGCTTGTAAAGGTAAAATAAATAAAGAAATTATTATTAATTTTATTAAATTTTTCATCTGTCCCCAACATTAGAATAGCATGTAAAAAACTATAAAAAGTTTTGTTGGGTAATGTTAGCATAATTGCCTTTTTTCTGCAAAAAGACTATGTTATAAAATAATAACTATTTATTTTTGAGGGTATTAATTTTGAAGTTAAGAATTTAAATAGCCCTTGATAAATGAGATTTGTAGAAAGATTTTCTTTTTTTAATAATTCTTCTAATTTTTGGTTATCAGAAATTATTAAAGATTTTTCTAAATTATCAAACTTATAAGCTTTATCAAAAACTGACTTTAAATTTTCTAGATTAATTTTATTTAACATGGTAACAATATTATCAAGGGGTGTTATAATTGCTTTATCTGCTCTTACTATACCAATGTGGCCAAGAATTATATTATAAACAAAATTTTTTAAGTTATTTTTTAAAAAATCAGCTCCTATAATATCATAATCTTTTAATTCTATAATATTATCTATCTTTTCTTTTTTAGTTTTTTTTGGTTTAGGAATTTCCATACCAAGCATTTTTAATAAATCTAACTCTTCATTTGATATATTTTCAATCTTAGTTTTAAGTTCTTCAGATTCGAATATATCAGAATTTTCTGTATCCATAACATTTATAGGATTTTTTAAATAGATATAAGGTTTGCCTTTTTGTTCAATATAAGTAGGTATGTTAAATTCTTGAAATTTTATATTATGGATTTTTGATAATAATACATCTATTTTTCCTAAATCCCTTATTGCTTTTGATATTAATTTTTTGTATTCGGGACTTTTCATTTTTATGAATATATCTATGTATTTTTTGTATAAATTTTGAATAATTTCTTTATCTTTATATAGTTCATAACCATCAACATTTTTGATTTGTTTTAAAAATTGTCCTAGAGCGTCATCTTTTTCATAATTTACTAATTTTCCGATATTTTTTGTTAAAGATTTTAATTCTTTATTTGATTGAGTTATTAAATATAAATCTTCCAACAAAGATATCATTTGATTGATATCATAAAATTTTTGTAAAATTTTATTTTTAAACTCTTGTTTTATTTTATATTGATTTTGAATACTTTTTTTCATTCCAACTAGTCCATAAATAGGTGCTGTTGCCATATTGAATGCAGCATATGGAATATCCAAATATTTTGTTGCAGCAAATTGTAAACCTATTGAACCTGCCAGATTCAAGATGCTGGGAAGTTTTGTTAAAGTAAGTTGAGAAATAAAGGATGCAAAGAATTTTGAATTTTTATAAGTTTTTAATCTAAAAGCTTCTTTTAACACACTATTAAGACCTTCTATTTCATCAAAAAAACCACCTTTAAATATTGATGGAATTAATGGTAAACAAGATATAATAAGTTTATTTCTTAGGTTATTTGAAGCTGTTTGCCATCCATCTAGCATTGGTTTTTTTAAATAATAAGAAAGTTTTTTTTCAGAATCATATAAAAATTTTTCAAGGCTTTTTTCTGTTTCAGTATTGTTTAATTCTTGAATATTTATTAAATAGCTTTGTAAATATATAGCATTATTTTCAAGACTGGTTTTTAAATTGCTAAATAATTCTTCATTGTTTAATAATTCATTAATTTGATTTGTCTTTTTTTCTAACTTTTCTTTATTGGTTCTTTTTAGATCTAATTCTAAAGCTAATTGTATTTTACCTGAAGGTGTTAATGTATTATCCAAAATATTAAATAAAGATTCATCTGAATTTATAGTATTAAAAATTTCTAAATCTTTTATTGTGTTTTTAGATAATATTTTTTTATTTTCTTTATTTTTTTCTATATCTAATATTTTTATTGTTTGTTTAATATAGTTTAATTGTTGATTTATTTGTTTTAATTTTTCATAGTTTCTTTGTTGTTGTAAAATATCTTGAGTTATTTGATCAATATTTATATCCAGTATTTGTTTATTTTGTTTTAAAGTTTTTAATTTTTCAGGATTTTTTTCTTTTTTTATTTTTTTATTTAGTTCTATTAATTTTTTTTGCATTTCTTGAATAAATAATTTTGCTTCAGTAGTGTTATATTCTGAAAAATTTTTCTGGATATCTTTTATTTTGTTCAAATAATTAGATTGAAGTTCGGAAAGAACAAAATTTTCTCTTGAATTAAAACCAAAAATGGGGTTATTGGTAATTAAACCGGTAGCCATAAAAATTACAGCTAATAAATATTTTTTAAATTTTACATTTTTAAGTTTAAACATTTCCAATAACCTCCAAATTATTTTTTATTTTTTATTATTAACTTTAGTTTAATTATTTGGTTCATTTAATTGAAATACACCTTGAACAAAATTTGCACCTCTTTGGTATCCACCAAGTATTTTCAATAATGTTGGTCGAATTATATTTTTTAATGTCCATTTTGGCATAGTATAAGGTAAAAATTTTAAAACATTCCAATTAAATACGGCTACATTTTTTATGCCTTTTCTTAAATCTCTATTTACAATACCGTATGTTAAAGCATAAGCTGCTTCTATTGAACTAATAGTTAATGCAGTTATTAATGCGCATTTTAAATATGGATTATCTGGTGTTATCGTTTTTAATAGTTCTCTTATTAAATATTTAAATTTTTCTAAAGATACATATTTATATTGTTTGTAGGCTTCTTTCTCCTCAGATAAGCTTCGATTAATTCTTTCTTTATAAGTATCAATGGCACCAGTTTTTTTTAGACATTGTTTAGTATTTTTATAAATTTTTATTTGTCTTTCTGTTAATTCTTTTGCATAATCTAAGTTTGAAGATTTAATACCTTCTTCTGTTATTGAATTATGAATAGGGTATTCATACCCTTTAAGTTTAATTGCTTTATAACCATCGGTACAAATTCTTTCGTTTTGAGCTGCAAATAATTCTGGTTTTAATATTTTATCTTCGGTCTTTAAGCCAAAAACATTTTTTATTCTTTCGAATATAGTTTTGGGCTTTATAATCTTATTACCTTTCTTTATAAAATAAGTTTTTGTTACACATTTTGGTTTTATAATTTCTGTTTCAGATATAGGTTTTTTTTGACTTTCAATGAAATTTATGAGCTTAACAGTATCCATTTCTTGTTGTGCTATGCATTTATTAATTTCTTTTAGTTGGTTTATTTTTTCTGACCAATCAATAATATCCTTGGTATTATTTGCAGTATTATAAATTAGATTATTAATTGATTCTTGGCTTTCTTGTAATATTGTTATTTTATTATCTAAATTTTTCAATGTTTTTTCTGCTGTTTTAATTGTTCCTATTCTGTTGTCATTAAGTATTGTATTTGTATCGGCATTAAAGAACCGTTGGGTTGAATTCCAAGCATTGGAAACTCCTTGCCCAATTTTTTTCCATTCCCAAGCATAAATATTTGATGATAATAGTGTTGATGTTAATAAAATAGCAGCAACTTTATTTTTAAAGAATTTTTTCATAGAATGCCTCCATTTGTTTATAACTTCCATTTAAAATTTTTATATATAAATGATAATTAAATATAAGATATTGGTCAAAAGGGTGGAGTTTGTTATTTACGTCTAAAGCTCCGTTTTATACCAAAATCCAGCCAAATATGAGAAACTGCTCCACACACAAAGAAAACATATGAAAAAAAAGCGGGATATAACATATTCTTATTGTAATGATATACGATTATTGGTATAAAAAACGGAACAATAATAACAAACCAAATTCTATGTGTAAGTTTTCGATGATTTACTATCATTGGAATTAGAGCCAAAAGGCCTATAAATGCTGCAATTTGCCAGTTTTTTATGAAAATAGCCCAAATTACAACAAAAAATAGAAAAAAATAGAAAAATTTTTGTATCATACTTTTTGTATCAATATCCGGAAAAAGAGATCCGAGTAAGCAAGCACCTAAATACAAAAAAATATAATTATTTGATATATTTATGAAGTTTAATATAAAAAAAACAATAAAAAAGGTTAAAAAACCAAAACTCAAATGTGTTTTATACTTCGGCATATTGTAATTTTGAAAAATTTGTGCCGGGGTAATAAAAATTAATTATATTTTTAAAATCCCAACCACGGTTTACTAATTCCCTTGCTCCTCTTTGGCAAAGTCCTATTTGGTGTCCAAATCCTTTGCCATTAATAACTATTTTATCACCTTGTTTATTTATAGAAAAGTTTAAGCTTAAAATTTTGTTTTTCATACTATCCCAAATTTGATTGCCGGAAAGTATTATGTTTTTTTTAGAACAAATTAATTTTACCTGTTTAACAATTCCGGCAGCATTTTTTTTCGTTACAAAAATACGTAATAGTTTACCGCAACCGACTATTTTTGATGTTATATTTATATTTTCTTTTAATCTTTTTAAAAATTCATCAATAGAAATTATTCTTTTCCACTTATATAAAGAGTAATTTTTACAAAATTTACAAGATTTTTTTCTTGCCAAGTAAGGAGCCTTTTTAAAATCAAGATTATCCATTTTTGCAGGAATTATACTGCCGCAACAAGCATCAAACATTGCTAATGCTATTTTATTATTATGAGTAATTATTAAACCTTTTGTTTCTTCTATCGCTTCTTTTAAATGGTCATAGGTATGAAAACCGTTATATCTTTGATGAAAGTTACTTTTTTTGATGTCATAAGGCAATCTTTTTTTTCTATTTTTATTTACCTTCATATGATAAATGGCATAAGTTCTAGAAACTACTGCTTGAACCTTTTGCATCTCATGAGGCCAAGTTTGATAAATTTCAGAAACTAAAACACTATAAATGTAATCATCCAATTGCAGTTTATTTATTATAAATAACTTATTTTCTTTAGGTATAATTTTCAGAATTATGATTCCTTGATAGGGTGTTCCGTTAAGTTTTATGCTAAAATCTTTTGCGTGAATTCTAAGTTCATTGGAATTTATTATTTTTAGATTATTTTTATTATTCTTTTTAATAGGTATTTTTAATTTATTATCTTCTATTTTAACATCCATTTTTTTATTTTTTATAAGCATTTTTCTTATTGAATAAGGAGTTTCCAAATAAAATGGATTTTCTGATTCTATCCTGATTTTGCTTAAAAATTTTGAATTTCTTTGATCCAATAAAACTTTTACAAAAACATTACGCGGTTGTTTTTTGACCATAAAAACGTGCGAAAAAACTTTATTTGGAAAAAAAAATGTTAATAAAAAGACAAGTTTAAAAAGAACTTTCAAATTAATCCTTATTTATTCTATGTTGTAATTTTTTAGTAAAGTTTTAAAATCTTGAGGAAGCCCATTTTTTTTATTGATACCTTCATTTGCTAATCTATCTGCAATTTTATTTTTTTCTCTTAAAACATGCTTAAATGTATATTCGGTATTTTTAAGTAGGGTATCTATTAAGTTTTTTATATTTCGCAATACAGGATTTTTTATTTTATATAAGCCCTTCATCTGTTTTATCAACAATTCTGAATCAGATATAATATTAATAACAGGATTATGTGATTTTTCTTGCTTTATAAAAAAAAGAGCAATAGCAAGAGCCAAATATTCGGCTTGATTGTTAGTTTTTTCTCCTAAGGCAAATCCCTTTTTTAAAAAATCTTTATCATTATTTTTTATATATACGCCAGCTCCTGATGGTCCGGGATTTCCTCTAGAAGCTCCATCGACAAAAACTTGCCAAAAATTTAATTTTTGAGTCTTTTTTTTATTGGATTTAAAAAGATTTAATTGATTCTCCATTAGAAACTTTCTTTTTTTTCATCCTTTTCTTCTTCAAAGTCATAATATAAGAATCTATAGCAATTTCTACAAAGCAACACACCCGCTTGTTTTAATTTAGTCAGGTCTTGACGTAAAACTTTGTAATAACATGCACTACATACAGAATCAATTACAGGAACAATAGGATCTACTACTTTGTGTCGCATTCTTTCGTAACTGTTTAACCAATCTAAAGGGATATCTTTTAAAGCTTTTTCTCTTTTTACTTTTAAATTTTTTTCAGCTTCATTTTGATCTTTTAAAGCTTTTTCTTGATGTTCAATACTTTCTTTTAATTGTTTTATTTTTTCTAAATTATCTTTTTTTATCTCATTTAAAGTTTTTTCTTGAGATTCTAATTTATGCCATGAATTAACAAGTTCATTTTCTTGTTCTAGAATTTTTAATTCTAAAGATTTTAATTCTTTTTCTAAGGCTTTATATTCTTTTGGATTTTGTATATTTTCCAACCTGTTTTTTAAAGTATTTTCTTTCTCTTTTAAAGATTTTGCATCTAATTCTAAAAGATCTAAATTTTTCTTTTGATTTAAATATTCTTTTTCAGATTCTTCGATTTCTTTTTCAAGTAAAGGAATTTGTATTTGATCTTTTTCTATAATAGTTTTTGTTTTTTCTATTTTTGAAATTGTTTCATTTAGCTCTTTATCTATAGAGACTAAATTTTTAAGACTTTTATAAAGTGACTGGCCAACCATATTTACCCCACTGCTAGATGTAAAGTTATATAACCTATAAGAGAAAAAAATCAAAATATTTTTTGAAGTTAATTTATAATTGGTTATACAAAGACATAACTTGAAAACCATGTTGTCCTGTTTTTTATTTTTCAAAGAAGACAACTTTAAGGTTTGGTGGGCCCACCAGGATTTGAACCTGGGACCTTTCGGTTATGAGCCGACTGCTCTAACCGCTGAGCTATGGGCCCGCCAAAATTTTTATTGAGATTTCAAAGCAAACATTCATATAAGTTAATGTTAATATAACTTAACTTTTTTCAGTTGTGAAGCAAAAAATCCTTCAACCTAGAACAATATCCAAATTCATTGTCATACCAACCAAAAACTTTACACATATTTCCAACACATTGAGTAAGAAGGCTATCTATGATACATGAATGGCTGTTTTGTATAAAATCCGACGAGACCAAAGGTTGTGTACAATATTCAAGTATACCTTTTAATTCTTTTTTTGATGATTGTTCGAAAGCATTATTAACTTCTTGAGAAGTTAAATTTTTTTCAGTTGTAAATGTAAAATCCACAATTGATACAACCGGCGTCGGTACTCTTATTGCTTTTGCTTTTAATTTTCCATCCAGTTCGGGATAAATTTTTGTAATAACTTTATCTGCGCCGGTTTTGGTTGGTATAATATTAAGAGCGGCGGCTCGAGCTCTTCGTGGATCTTTGTGTTCAACATCCAATAAAACCTGATCATTTGTATAAGAATGTATTGTTGTCATCAAACCGAAATTAAAATTAAAATTATCTTTTAATACTTTTACCATTGGAGCAAAACAATTTGTGGTACAGCTTCCTAAAGAAATTATGTTATGTTTTGAGTTATCATATTGGTTGTCATTAACACCGGGAATTATTGTTATATCTTCATTTTTGGCCGGAGCTGTTATCAGTACCTTTTTACTTCCCGATTCAATATGTATCTTTGCTTTATCTGTAAATTTACCAGATGATTCTACTACCCAATCTATTTCTAAATCCCTCCAATTTATTTTTGCAGGATTTAGCTCACATAATATTTTTATTTTGTATCCATTTATATTTAAAAAACCGTCTTTATATTCTACCGGTTCCGGATATATTCCTAAAATTGTGTCGTATTTAAATAATTGAGCGATTAAATTTGGATCACCTGGTCCTATATTAATTGCAACAACTTTAATTTCTTCTCTGGCCTTTTTATCTAAAAGAAGTGCCCGTAAAAAAGTTCTGCCTATTCTTCCGAAACCATTTATAGATATATTCTTTTTCATTAGGTTTCCTTACTAAACTTATAATTTTTCAAAAAATTTATTAATTCTTTTAAGTTTTCTTTTGATTTTGTATTTATAAAAACATTTGGTTGATATTTTGAGGTTTTTTCTTTAGCTATCTTTAATTCTTGATCATTTAATTTATCTGTTTTATTAAATACAAAAAGAATGTTTTTATGTACGTCAAGTTCTTCTAATGTTTCATTTACAATTTTTATTTGATCTTCCCATATTGGATTACTTATATCAACGACGTGTAATAGAAGATTTGCATATTGAAGTTCATCAAGAGTAGACTTAAATGCTTCTACTAAATGGTGAGGTAGCTGACTTATAAATCCAACAGTATCAGAAATTAAACCTATTTTTTGATGATCTATAAAAAGTTCTCTTGTCGTAGTATCTAATGTTGCAAAAAGTTTATTTTCAACTTCAACATGGCTTTTTGTTAATAAATTTAAAAGACTAGATTTTCCCGCATTTGTATAACCAACTAAACAAATTAACGGTATATTAGATTCTAGCCTTTTTTTTCTTTGAATTTCTCTTGATTTTTTTAAAGAGACAAGTCTTTTTTTAGCTCTGCGATATTTTTCTGCCAGATGCCTTTTTAAAACCTCTTTACTTGTTTCTCCGGGGCCTTTACTTCCAACAATGCCTTCTTGTTGTGCTAATTCAACTCCTTTTCCTGCGAGTCGTGTTTTTAGAAATTCTATTTCTGCCATTTCTACTTGAATTTTACCTTCTGCTGAATGAGCAGCATTTCTGAATATTTCTAAAATTAGCTTTTCTCTGTCCCAGACCGTGCAGTCTAAAATTTCTTCAAGATTTCTTTCTTGAAGCGGTGTTAGTATTTCAGAAAGCACTACTTCTTCTATTTCATTATCATCGCAATATTTTTTTAATTCTTGCAGCTTTCCTTTTGTAAAAAAGTTTGCTTTATCTAGGCTTCGCAATTTTATTGTTATTTTATCTTCATATTTTAAACCTAAAGTTTTTATTAGATTTAAAAATTCTTCAAAATATATTTCTATAGGATTTATTTTATTATATGGAGCTTTAACTCCAACTAAAAGAGTTTTTAAATGCGGTTTTTCTGTTGAAATAGGTTTTTTTGACATATAGGTCCTATCTTAAAATACCTTTTTTATTCTTGTAATAGTATTGATACTTGTTCTCCAAAGTCTTTTGCAAATGCTGGTCCTTGAGAAGTTATAATTTTTTCTTTTTCTAATGTTACTGTTCCGTCGTGCAAAAATGTTACATTATTTTTTTGTAGAATTTCTTTTGCTTCGTCTGTTGGATATACGGTTGCTTTTTTATCCCTTAATATTCCACTTTTAACAACCGGAATTACGGCATAACAAATTGCAGCAACAACTTTATTATTGTCGTGAAACAATTTTATTATATCCAGAACTTTTTGATTATTCCATAAATATTTAGGGCTTCCGGGTCCCCCCGGTATTACTAGTGCATCATATTTTTTAAAATCTTCATTTTGCATTTCATTTATATTTAAATTTGGGTTAAATTCATGTCCGTTAGCTCCTTTGGAAGTTCCGGGTTCAAGTCCTGCAACATCTATTTGATAACCTTTTTGCTTTAAAATATTGTAAGGTTCATAAAATTCTTCATCCCTATAATCTTTAGGCATTAAGATAAACAAAATATTTTTAGACATAATTTCCTCTTAGGTTTATATAATTTTATTATTTATTATATTGAGAATAAACTAAAAAATATAAAATTTAAGAATCTTATTTTTTTAATGGATTTGTATATTCAAGTAAGTATCTCGACGGTTTATTTTTGTAGTGTAAAGTTTTTACAAGTTTAAAACCGCATTTTTTTAATGCGTAGTAACTTCTTAAGTTCCACATTTCAACATGAGCTATAAATTTATCTTCATTGGTTAGTTTAAAATAAGCTGGAGCTATAAGATTGAATGCTTCTTTTACGATTCCCTTTCCCCAATATTTTGGATTTAACCATACTGCAAATTGACCATTATCTGTGGGTTTGTATTTTCTGATCTCAATTGAACCTATTAGTTTATCATTTTCGTTATGAAATATTATGTATAAAAAGGTTTTTCCTTTGGCTTCTCTTTTTAATTGGTAATTAAGATATTCTTTTATCCAGTTAAAAGTTATTTTTTTTGGCATATAAAGAGGTTTTAATACTTTAGGATGATTAATCATCTTAAGGTATTCTTTAAAATATTCGGGTCTAAGTCTTTTTAGTGTTATATTTTCCCCTTTAATTTCCGTTGGGCGATTATCGGGTTTGCTGTATTGATAAGTTGTGATTGTTGGTTTTTTATAAAATAATTTAGGAAATATTTTAGGAAGATAAAAATAAGATATTATACTAAAAGCTGTTATTAAAATTAATCCTAAAATTACTTTAAGTTTTAGATATTTCTTTTTTTTTTCAAACATCATTTTTCCCTTTTTATATTTTTTGAGATTTTCCCCCTTTTTTAATAAAAGTTTAGATAATTGCCTGTTTTTTCGCAAGAAATAAAAAAAGACCTTGACTAAATCAAGGCCTTTAAAAATAAAAATCAAGTTTTATAAAAGATCATCTTCCCAATCAATATTTTTTGCGCCATTTTGTTTTAAATATTCTTTTTGCTTAATAGAAAGTTTTACACCTCTAAAGTCAACATCTTTAACATTTACATCTTCAAAAATAGCTGCTTTGAAGTTGCTACCGATAAGAATGCAATTTCTAAAATCTACATTTTTTAAAACAGTTCCGGAAAAATCGCTATAAGGTAAAATAGAATTTTTAAAGGATGTATTTATAATATGACACCCTAAGAATTTTGTATTTGTAGAAATAATATTTTTAAAGTTAGATTCAATTATGCTTGCTCCAAAAAATTCAGAATCGATAAGAAATGTTTTTTCAAAATTGGTCTTTATTAGAGTTGATCTTTTAAATTTTATTCCAATTCTATTTTTAGAAAAAAATTTATCTTTACCTATAAAACTTTTAATTTTAAAAAATATATTTAAATTGTTTGATAAATCTGAATTCAAAATTTTGCTATTAAAAAAATTTGTTTCTTGTGCGCAACAGCCACCGAAATTAGTATTAATAATTTTTGCATTATTAAAAACATATCCGGAAATATCTTTGCCGGCATAATTTTTGTCTATTATTGTTTTTTCATTAAACTCAGATTTGATATTTTTATCTTTTGATATTTGTGTTATATAATTCGGTTTGATCTGAACAAAAGAGAATATTAAAAATATAAATAATAGATTGTTAATTTTCATAAAAAGCCCCCTAAGAATGTTTTTTATTAGTTATATAATTTATTTTATTATAAAAAATAATTGTGTCAAAGGAGTTTTGCCTTTTTTATAAAGGTATATTCCCATGTTTTTTGGGTAAAAGTTTTTCAACTTTATTTTCAATTATTTTTAAAGAATCAATTAATATTTTTCTTGTGTTACTTGGATCAATTATAGAATCTATATAGCCATATTCAACAGCTACAAAGGGATTTAGATATTTTTCCTTATAATCTTTTTCGAGTTTTTTTTGTAAAAGGAGTTTTTCTTTTTGATTTTTTATAGAATTTATCTCTTTTCTATGCAAAATGGATACGGCTCCTTTTTCACCTAGCACTGCTATTTGAGAATTAGGCCATGCGAAATTAAAGTCGGCTCCAAGCTGCTTGCTTCCCATTACAATATAAGCTCCTCCAAAAGCCTTGCGTAATACTACAGTTATTTTGGGGGTGGTTGCCTGAGCATATGCATATAAGAGTTTTGCTCCGTGTCTTATTATTCCTTTATGTTCTTGATCTATTCCAGGTAAAAATCCTGGGACATCGACCAAAGATATTATCGGAATAGAAAAATTGTTACAAAAGTTTATAAAACGAGCTGCTTTTTCAGATGCGTTAATATCAATGGTCCCTGCTTTTATTAGGGGTTGATTGGCAATAATTCCTATCGATTTGCCTTCAAGGGTTGCAAAACCTATTACTATGTTTTGTGCAAATAATTCTTGAATTTCAAAAAAGCTATTTTTATCAAAAATTAGATATATTATATCTTTTATATCATAAGATTTATTTTCGGATATGATATTATCTAAATTGATAGCTTTGATAGGCTCTTTATAATCGAGGTTTGTTTCTTTTTGCTCTAAATAATTTTGTGGAATATAGCAAAAAAGTTTTTTTACTTTTTCTAAAGTTTCTTCTTCATTTTTGCATAAAAAATGTGCTACTCCGGATTTTTCATTGTGAATTTTTGCACCACCGAGTTCTTCTTTAGTTATTTCCTGCTTTAATACTTCTTTTACAACTCTTGGACCGGTTATAAAAAGTTGACTTATATTTTCTGTTGTAAAAATAAAATCTGTTAAAGCCGGGGAATAAACAGCTCCTCCTGCACATGGTCCTAAAATTACAGAAATTTGAGGAATAATACCTGAATATCTGGTATTTCTAAAAAAAATATCTCCAAAGCCGGCAAGTCCGTGTATTCCTTCTTGTATTCTGGCTCCTCCGGAATCTATTATTCCTATAATTGGGCATCCTATTTTTGCTGCCATATCCATAATTTTACATATTTTTTTTGCATGATGTTTCCCTACAGAGCCTCCATTTAATGTAAAGTCTTGTGAGTACACAGCAACTTGTTTATTGTTTATTCTTCCAAAACCGGTAATAACGCCATCGGTATAATTTTTAATATTAGAAAAAGGACTAGTTACTAATTGATCGATTTCTTGAAAACTATCCGAATCCAAAAGGAGATCCAATCTTTGCCTAGCTGTTAGTTTTCCGGATTCTTTTTGTTTTTTTATTTTTTCTGTGCCGCCACCCAGAACAGCAATATTTTTTTTTTGTAACCAATTTTGATTTTGCATTTTTTTACTCGAAACCTTTAAAGGCATTATCTACGGAGTTATTTAAAGATAGTTCTAATATCACATAAATTGCTTTAGCTAGAGCTTTTTTTCTGTGTTTCTGATTCCATTTTTTACCAAAATTTATTTTTTTAGATGTAATTATTGATTCTATTAATTCTTTTAATATATTTTTTGTCCCGGTTTTTAAGCTAAATCTAAGATTTAGATTTAGCGATACATCCTCATTATTTTTATTTGCTTTACAAGAAATATTATTTGTATCTAGAAAAGCACAAGGATAAACTATTAAATATTTTGTTGGATTATAATATTTGTTTTTTTTGTCTAAAAAGAAATTTGCTTTTATTGTTTTTTCCATAGCTTTAAAAAATATTTTTTTTCCCAGTAGAGTAAGTGTTTGTTTTTTTAGTTGTAACGGATGTTTTTTTACATTCTCATTGTTATATTCAAATGCAACTATTTCTTCAATTATTATTGGAATTAAGGCTTCAGATATTTTTTGAGCTTTGGTTGGATTAATGCTTGGAAATTTTTCATCAATTAATGTCCCTGTAAGGATTTTACCAAGTTTATAATAATTAACAGTATATTCTTTTTGATTTATTTTGCTTTGATGAATCTCTATTATTTTAGATAAACTATTGAAAAGGGATTTTAAAATTATTCTTTTAGTTGTTAATTTTATTTTATCGTTTTGAATTTTGTGTTTTGGAATATTACTACATTTTGAACTATTAAAAGTAATTAATAATAATAAAATAATTTTTTTAATCAGAGACATTAAAACCCCTTTTAATTTCCAAACACCCGCATAAAAATATTGAAATCGAATTATAGCATAGCAATTTTTGATTTCAAATAGGCTATATTTAAATAAAATGCAATATATTGAGATTAAATTGTAAAATTTGATATTTTATTTTTTTATTGAAAAAATGTTCGTGATGCCTATGATTTTAAAAGGATCAAAAGGAGAATTTAATGATGCATCATTCAGAAAATAATAATAAGGAATCTATAACAGGAGTTTCTAAAGTGGATTCTACAAAATCAAGCTGTGTTGCATGGTTTAAATTAGCAGAATTAGTTTCTAGAAAAGAAAAAGAAAAAGCTTTAAATTTATATAGATTAATTTCCCATTCTTTTGAAGATAAGGCTTATGCATTGCAAGTTGAAGGAGATATTTTATGGGCATTAGAAGATAATAATGCTTTAGAAAAATATACTCAAGCTGCTTATTTATATAAAAAAGAAAGACGATTAGTTTCTGCTACGGCTGTTTATGAACATTTGTTAGTTTTGGAACCTAATAAATTTGATTATTTAAAAACATTAATATTGTTGTATCTCTTTTTATCTTGGAATGAAAAATTTGAAGAAAGATATTTAAAATTATTAAATTTATCTAAAGAGGGTATTATAGAATTCGGTAAAATATGGGATTTTACAAAAAATCTAATTGATTTTTCTTTTAATAAAAAAAGATTTAGTTCCGGTGATTTTGAACAAGAACATGAAATAAATTTAAAAAAGCCATCCGAATATAAATGGCTTTTAAAATCATTGAATTGTGTAATAA
>WJLJ01000023.1 GCA_014728525.1 Candidatus Babelota bacterium
AAGAATGGATAAAAAACAATATAGAAAAAGAGAAAAATAAAATAACAAAAATGAATATAATAGATAAAAAAACCCCATCACAATTAAGTAAAAAACTTATAAAAAATGAATTTAAAAAATTTATGTATCCGAAATTAAGCGGATTTATTGCTCTATATGGCGGTTATATTGATTATTCTAATCAAGATGGTCAAATATCTTTCCCCTTAAGACATTCCGAACAAAAAGTATATCTGGTAATCACACCCAATATAAAACTTATAAAAATCAAAGGAAACACAATATCCCACAAAGAATTCGATGTCTCTGAAAAAGAAAATACTAAAATTTA
This sequence comes from Candidatus Babelota bacterium, assembly GCA_014728525.1. GTDB lineage: Bacteria > Babelota > Babeliae > Babelales > UASB340 > WJLJ01. The sequence continues at coordinate 332 of WJLJ01000023.1, forward strand.
TACTTTTGTAAAAAAAGAAGATAAAAATAAACAATTTTTCTGGCAAGTAAAAGAAAAAAAATTATCTGAAGAAAAAGTAATAAGTCCATTATCTGTTGTAATTCTCACAAAACCTAAAAATCTTTTTGTTGCAACTGGAGATTTTATGTCCAATAATAACAAACAGTTAATTTTACCAAGAAATATATATGTTATAAGTAATAATCAAAATAATAAAATTTTATTAAACTTCATGAATATAAAAAATTATTTTGAACCAATAGAAACAAAAGACAAAAAAATAAGTGATATCTTATTTGAAAAAATTTTAATAAATAACTGATTCTAAAATACCTTCATATTTTATTTTATAAGAATACTCAATGTTTTTTTTATCTTGACTATAAGATTTAAAATAAATTTTATCTAAATCTATATAAATCTCATTATCTTTAAAAGGAAAATCCTTTATTGAAAATATCCAAAAAACTTTTTTAAATCCATTTATCCAAGCCTCAATTTTAAGTTTAAAATCATTTTCTAATAAATTTTTCCCTTTTCCATTTGGAAAACCTTTTTTATTATAAACTAAAAGGTCATTTTTCAATAATTCAAAACTAACTAAATACTCTTCTCCTTTATATTCTTCTAAAAACTCTTTATCCTTAAAAGCTTTTAATAATTCCTCATCTTTAGATATTTTAATGTATATCCTTTTTTCTGTTTTATTGATAAAAGAAATAGTATTATCTGAAAAACAATAAATAAAAAAAATATTTGAAAAAATTAAAAAAATTATATTTCTAAACATTTTCCATTTTCATTTTTAAAGAATTAACAAGATTAGTAGTTGAAAGATTTTTTTGATAATCTACAACTTTTACAAATCCTCCAGATTTTAATACAAAATCAGCTCCTGCAATATTTTCTTTTTTATAATCTCCTCCCTTTACTAAAACATCCGGTTTTAAATATTCAATAAGCTCTCTTGGTGTATCTTGGCTAAAAGGAACAACATAGTCAACCACAGATAAAGCAGACATTATATTTATTCTTTCTTGCAAAGATTTTATAGGACGAGCATTACCCTTATACCTTTTTACAGATTCATCTGTATTTATTGCAACAACTAAAATATCCCCCAAAGCCTTAGCTTCATTTAAAACATGCAAATGACCGGAATGTAATAAATCAAAACACCCATTAGTAAAAACAATTTTTTTACTCTCTGAACGTAACCAATCCAATTGCGCTTTAAGATTTGCCCAATCATGAAAAATTTTATTTAAAGAAAAAATATTATCATCCAATAAATCTTGCAAACCTACAGCATAAGTTTTCAAATGACTAACAGCAATACCTGCAGCATGATTAGCTAATTTTAAAGATTCTTTAATTGATAAATCCGCAGATAAACCTAATGCTAAAAATGCAAAAACAGTATCTCCGGCTCCGGTAAGATCATAAACTTCTTTTTTTAAAGCAGGTATAAAAAAATCTTTATCTTGAGAAACAAATTGAATTCCCTTATCTCCTAAAGTAACAATCAAACCATCCAAAAAAAGTTTTTCACAAATTATTTTTCCATTTTTAATAATTGAATCATTTTTTTGCAAACCAAAAAACTCTAACATTAAATTATACTCTTTATAATTTGGTTTTATATAATTTACATTTTTATATTTTAAAAAGTCATTACCTTTAGGATCAACCAAAACTTTACAATTATTTTTATCTGCCAAATTAATAATTTTATTTAATAGGTCTTGAGAAACAATACCTTTTGCATAATCTGAAATTAATATTATAGAATCCGGTTTTATAAGTTTACTTATCTTCTCTAATAATAAAATAAATTCTTTTTCATCCAAATTTTTATTATCTTCAGTATCTATTCTCAATAGTTGATGATTATTACTTAAAGCTCTTTTTTTACAAGTCGTTACACGATTTTCACTTCTAATTAAATTTGAAACAGCAATCTCATTTTGAGCTAGTATAGAAAGGATTTTTTTACTCGAAAAATCCGAATTATTTATTACACCGACCAAATTAATATCCGAACCTATTTTTTTACAATTTAATGCTACATTTGCAGCACCACCAAGACTCCATTCTTTCTTTTCTTCTTTTAATACCAATACAGGCGCCTCAGGTGAAATACGAGAAACCGAACCAAAAATATATTCGTCCAGCATAATATCGCCAATAACAATAATATTTTTTAAAACAGACTCTCTTATTTTATTAATTAAATTTTTCATAAATGTTAAAATATATAATCTAACCTTCAATTATTTTAATAACTAATAAATTAAAAGTTTGCCTTTAAAATAGATTGTGTCAATATAAAAACAAGCATTTATTGAAAAATAAAAAAGTAATAAATATACTTTCGAAAACTTTTATTACTTTGTATGAAAGAGGAGTAAAAAATGAAATTTCAAATATCTTTTGATTTCTTAGATCTCGAGGAAGCAATAAAAATAGCAAAAAAAGTAGAAAAATTTGCTGATATTATAGAAATAGGTTCAACCCTAATTTATTCTCATGGTATTAAAGCAATAAAAGAATTTAAAAGCAATTTTCCGGATAAAGAACTTTTTGTTGATGTCAAATTAGTTGATAGAGTAGAAAAAATAATAAATGAATATGCAAAAGAAGGTGCAAATATTGTTTCTATACTTGCAGGAACATCAAATAATGTAATACAAAACGCAACCAAAACGGCTCATGAAAATAGCTGTGAAATTGCACTAGACTTAATTGATGCAAGTTCAATGGGACAATCTGCAATGGATGCTCAAGCCTTAGATATAGATAAAATAATATTTCACGGTCCTCATGAAGCAAATAACTTAGAATCTTTATTAGAAGAATGGGAAAATGTTCATGGTAATACAAAAACACCAATATTCATCGCGGGAGGAATTTCAAAAGAAAATATAAATAAAATTCTAGAATTAAAACCTTCTGGAATTATTATAGGAGATACAATTACTAAATCAGAAAATCCTGAACAAGAAGCTGAATATTTCAAAAACTTACTATAAAATTTTTAAAGGTTCAACATGAAAAATTTTATCACACTAACAACATTTGGAATTCTTTTAGTTTTTGGATTTTTTTTATTGCAAACAAATAAAGCAAAATTCGAAAGGATAAAAAACGATATGAAAAATACAACAAACTATAATACAAAAGATGAAATAAAACCTAAAGGACTAAATGGGATTTCTGATGAACAGATTAATGATCACTGGAGTCTATATCAAGGCTATGTAAAAAATGTTAATAAACTAAATGAAGAATTAAAAGAACTGAGCTCTCAGGGCAAAGCTAATACTTTATTATATGCAGATAGAAGAAGACGTTATGGTTTTGAATATAATGGAATGGTTTTACATGAATATTATTTCAAAAATTTAACACCGGAAAAAACAGAAATTTCTGACGGTAAACTAAAAAATGAAATAATTAAAACTTGGGGTTCTTTTGATGCTTGGCTCCAAGATTTTAATAACACCGGCAAAACCAGAGGAATTGGCTGGGCTATTCTTTATGCTGATCCTAATACCGGTCAACTAACAAATAATTTTATTCATGAACATCAAAACGGAATAATTGCGGGATTTAAACCTATATTAGTTATGGATGTTTGGGAACATGCCTATATGGTAGACCACAAAGCCGGTGGACGTGGTGATTATATAAATGCATTTATAAAAAATATAAATTGGCCCGAAGTTGAAAAAAGATATAACGAATTAAAATAATAAAAGGTGAGTTTAAACTCACCTTTTATTAAAAAATACTCATTATTTTTTTGGATATCTCTTCTTTTTTATTTTTCTTTTTTCTCTTACTTTTACTTTTTTTAGATTTATCTTTGAATTGAATTGAATAAAGTTCTCCTATTTCTTTTACAGAAGTAGATTGTCGGGCAGATTTATCTTCTCTATATCCCAAGAATCTGGGAAATCGAAGTGCATAACCGACAAAATCATTTGTTTGTCCTGCAGTATGCATAGGAGAAAGTGTTATTTCATCAGCCCTAATCAAGCAAACAATTTCCGGATTAACCCAAACATCAGGATATATTTCTTTTGCACACTCAACATTTTTAGGTTTATTTTTTAACTTAATTTTATCACATTTCTTTTTTAAATTTTTCCATTCTAAATCAGACAAACCTGTTCCTATTTTTGCAATAGTTTGGTAACAATCTTTTTTGTCGTTAAAAACACCAACCAATAATGCTCCTATACCAAAAGCTGCACGCTTACCTTTTCCTTTATAATAACCCAATATCACACAATCTATAGAATCGATTAATGAACCTGTCTCTTGTCTTTTTAACTTCACCCAGTTGAAATTTCTTTTTCCGGCTTGATAAATTGAATCTATTTTTTTTACAACCAAACCTTCCAATCCTTGTGAAATATTATCGTTAAAATAATCTTCCAATTCTTTTGCATTATCAACTTTAATTTCATCAATAACAAAAACAGTATCTTGTTCTTTAATCTTTTTTGGCTCAAAAAGTTTTAATAAAGCACTTCTTCTTTCTTCATGTGTTTTATGTAAAAGAGATTTGCCATTTAAAAATAAAATATCAAAAAAATAAAATTTCAAAGGAAACTCTTTTGCAGTCTGATCTATATCATGCTTTCTTTTTCTTTTTACAGTTTCTTGAAAAGGTAAAAAAGTGCCTGTTTGTATATCAACAGCAATTGCCTCTCCTTCTGCAACCAAAGTCTTAACATTAAGTTTCAAAATAGCTTTTTTTAAATCTGGAAACATAAAAGACATATCTTGCAAATTTCTAGAAAAAAAATGTACTTCCGGTTTGCTTTTATTTTTATTTATATGAACTTGTAATCTAAAACCATCCAGTTTAGGTTGTGCAATGCAGGTACCTAATTTTTTAATAATAGCTTTTGCAGTAGGTAAACGCTCGGCAGAAGCAGGACGAACAGGAACTCCGGGAACAATTTTTTCTTTTTTTAAACTTTCTAAGCCGTCTTCTTTTAATGTTTTTATAATTAAACCGATATCTGCACAAATATTATAAGCATTCTCTAAAACTTTTCTTATTGATTTATCTCCAACAGCCATCCAAGAAAATGCATCTAATAAAGTCATATCAGAAAAACCCAAACGCAACTTGCCCAAAATTACTCTGATAACATATTTTATAGAAAGAGAATCCAATTGTTCAAAAATCTTAATCAACTTTTGTTCTTTTTTTCCAACAGACCCCTCTCCCGAAATTTTTAAAAATTCTTGTAACTCTTTTTCTAATTTAGAAACAGATACCAAATCTTTATCTCCCTTGATATCATATTCTTGAACAATAAGTCCCAAATCACCGAGTTTAGAAGCTTTATTCTTTATATAAGATTCACTTTCACCTAAAAATTTAGATAAAACTTTAACCATACTTTTTGCAGCAAAATTGAATTGTGTTCCAACATACGGAGGATTTAATTCTCCTAAAGAAAGATAAGAAATTATTGCAGCTTGATTCGGAGTTGCATCTCTAAAAAGATCGGCTAAAAGCTTTGTTGTTTTTATTCTAGACGACTCTTGTTCTATTTGATCAAAAACACGAGCAACTTCTACAAATTTCATATTATTCCTAAAGATTTAAAGAAATATGTAAATTAAGATCATATGAATATAAAATATACGAAAAATTAATTAGGGAAAAGATTATGATAAAAATAAATAAATGGTAGCGACGCAGGGACTTGAACCCCGGACCTACGGATTATGATTCCGTCGCTCTAACCAACTGAGCTACGTCGCCACACAAATTACAAAATTAAAATTTCAAAAATTTTATCTTTGTGTTATTTAAAACAAATTCAAAAATAGATTTCAAAAAGTATACGCCTGATAACACTGTAGCTATTATACCAATCATTAACGTTACTGCAAAGCCTTTTATTGCAGGCCCACCAAATTTAAATAATATAAAACCGGTTAAAAAGGTTGTTATATTTGAATCCAAAATAACAACCATTGCATTTTTAAAACCGTCATTTAAAGCTTTTCTAAAAGTTGTCCCTGTTTTTAACTCTTCTTTTATTCTTTCATAAATCAAGATAGAAGCATCAACTGCCATACCAATTGTAAGAACCATACCGGCAATACCCGGTAAAGTTAAAGCCGATTCAAAATAAGATAAGAATAATAAAACCAAAAACAAATTAAAAATTAAAGCCAAAATTGCAAAAAAACCGGCAACTCTATAATAAATCAAACTAAAGAAAAACAATAAAGCCAAAGCAACCACACAAGCCAATAAACCCTTTCTAATTGAATCCTGGCCTAAGGTAGCCCCAACACGTGTTTCTTGTTCGAATTTAATAGGAGCCAATAAAGCACCGGATCTTAACACCAATGCCAAATCTTTAGCTTCTTCTGCTGAAAAGTTTCCTGTAATTTGACCTTGGGAACCGATTGCAGATTGTATAGTTGGAGCAGAATACACAACATTATCAATAATAATAGCCAAACTTTTGCCAATATTATTTCCTGTCAATTCTTTAAATTGCCTTGCTCCTGCACCATCAAGTTTAAAACTCACTGCTACCCTATTATAATTATCATAAGATATTCTTGCATCGGTAATATGCTCTCCTGTAAGATCCGGATAAGCTGAAACTAAATAAGCAGAACCGGATTCTTCTTCTCCAAATTCCCCGGATCTTTTTTTGCCCATAACTATAACTTTATCTGAAGGTAATTCTCCATCAAAATCATCTAATAATTCTTGTTTAGATCTTGCAACTTTTTCTACTATCTTAAAATCCAATTTAGCTGTTTTTGTAATAACAGATTTTACTCTTTCAGGATCATCTACACCCGGAAGTTGTACTACTATCTGTTTTTCGCCATGTTGTTGAACAACTATTCCCTCTACTCCAAAACCGCTCAAACGATTACTTAAAACATTTACCGCTTGCTCAACAGATCCCATCCTAATACGTTTTTCTTCAGCAGATGTTAAACCGGATATAACTTCAGTTCCCTTTACCTCAGATTTTAAGGAAGGAACTTCTTTTTTTATTAAATTAAAACAAATTTTTGCATCCTGTTCATCATCAAAAGATAAAACTAGTTGTGATTTTTGTACTTCTTTTTTTATCGGTCTGTTTTTTAGTTTTTTAAGTTTAAATAATTGCTCTAAATTTTTACTTTCTAATAATAACTTACTTTTTATAGCTTTATCGACTTCCACACCTAAAACTAAATATGTTCCGCCTTGCAAATCTATGCCCAATTTTAATCTCGGCATACGAATAGAATTCATAACTTTTTGAACAAAACCAAGTTTTTTACCGGTTTCTTTTTCTATTCTATCGACTCTTTTAGTATCTATTGAAAATAAAAAATATCCCCCAATAAAGGCAATCAATAACCAAAAAATAAATTTTGAAAAAATTATTTTTGTAAACCTTGTAGCCATTAAACTCTCCTTTTAAATAAACTTTTTAAAAACATAAATAGTCCCTTAAACTTAGATAAAAACCCATGTTATTTTGCAACACGCAGTTTTCATTTTTGCATAAAAGCAACGCTAAAACAAACCAGTAAAAACTCTCCATATTCACTAAAATTCAGTTATTAAAAAAGCATCAAACCATAACTAAAATAGCAACAGCTGATGGTGCCGAGGAGGGGACTCGAACCCCTATGGGATTTCTCCCGCTGCCCCCTTAAAGCAGTGCGTCTACCAATTCCGCCACCTCGGCAATTTTAATAAGTAAAGATATGCAAGAATTTATCAGATTATTAATTTATTGGCAAACATTTAAAAATGATATAATCATATAAAAAACAACCTCTATTTCTTGAATTAATCGATTGTTTAGTTAAAAATTATTTTGAGATTGCTGTTTCTTTTGCAATAGTTTCCTTTTCAAAATCAACTTCTAATTCTATTTCCTCATTATCTTCTTGTATCTCTTTAGATTTATCTTTAACATCACCAATAAATTTCTGAAAAAAATTAGCTGCTTTTGAATAAGTCTGAATAAAAAAATCTTTTGTTTTTTTAAAAAACATAGATGTATAATCAAGTGTTTTATCAAAGCTCTTCATTATTACCCTTCTCCATTTAGGCATTCTATTAAATCTAGCTTTTTTTGCTCTTTCTAAAGTCTCTTGGTAAATTCTAAGATCTTCTTTTTTTGTCTCTAGTTCTTTTAAATCTTGTTCAACTTCTTTGAAGCTCTCCCGCACTTTATTAATTAATAAGTTAATTTTTTCAGTTTTTTGTTTCAAAATTTTTTGTTCAATTTCTCTTACATCTTTTAATTTTATTTTTATTTTATTTAATACTTCTTCTATTTTATTTAAATCAGAAGTATTAAAAATTTCCAAATTAAGTTTTCTGGATTCTATAGAAAATTTAACAGCTTTATCATACTCATCATCTAATTCTGTAAGTTTGTTTAAAATTTGATCTTCTAATGAATCGATCTTGTTAACTTTTTCTTTTATTATTTCCCATTCTCTTTCAAATTCTTTTTTCACTGTTTTATTCAACAATTTAAACCTGTCTTTTCCTGTTAATTCTCCACTTTCAAATCCCATTTCTTGCAAAAGTCCATCTAATGCTCTATCAACTTCCATACGATATTTTTCATATAAATTTTTTCTGACATTTCTCAATCTATCAACAATCTCATTTATTTTTTTCCCGATAATTTTTGATTTGTTTAAAAGATTTTTTAAATTCTGCGCAGCTTTAGAATCTTCAACCAGAGCATATTCTTCTTCTAGTTTTACTTTTTCAAAATCTCTTAATTCTTTTTCTTCCTTTGTCTCTGTAACTTTTTCTTCTTCTATTTTTTCTTTTTTCATAAAATTTTCGGATTTTTTTTGCGATCCGAATTCTTGGTTTTCAGAAACAACTTCCTTTTTATCCGGAATAACAGGTGTTTCTTGCTGCTTTTGACTTTGTTCAACTATTTCTTTTTCAGCCGGTTCTACTTTTTCTGAACTTACAGTTTCAGTCGCAATTTGTTTTGGTTCTTCTACTTCTCCTATTTTGTGAGCATCTTCCATCTCTTTTGCTCCCACTTCATCTGTTGCTGGTGTACTAACCTCTACTTGTTGCGAACCAGCAGCTCTTTCCTCTTGCAAATCTCCATCTTTTAAAGATTGATAACTACTATCTTCAAAAAAAGTTGCTTCCTCTTCTTGTAAATATAAAAAATGAACATTCGAGATTGTAAAAAATAGAATTATTAAAAATATCTTGGATATTAACCTGAACATACTTTCTCCTTTTTTTTATGAAAAAATATTTTCTTTATACTTCAGATAAAAAACTATGAACTTTTGCAAAAAGATCTACAAAGAAATAATAAAGCTTTTGAGCAAATGTCATGTTTTTTGGGCGTTCAGGTTTGTCTTTTTCTTTTAGTTTTTCTTCTTCTTTTACCCTTTTCTTCTCTTCTAAATCTTTAAGTTTTAACTGCTCTAAACGCTCCGATCTATTTTGAATTATAAGTCCCTTCTCTTCTAATTCTTTTATTTCTTTACTAACCTTTTCTATTTGCTCTCTTACGGTATTTAAAGTATTGTCAAAATCAGAAGAAAAAGTTCCCTCTAAAAATTTTTTTATGGCTTTAACTTTTTGTAATATATCACCCTTTAATTGATAATAAATATTTCTAGCCTTCAAATCATCAACTATATACCAAATTTCATCCACCATATCTCTGGCTTTAATAGATTCATCTAAAGATATTTTTATGTATTCATCCAACTTTTTTAAACGATCATTCAAAGACTTATCAAGTTGATCTATAGATTTTATATCCAATCGCAATTGTTCAACTTCTTTTTTTAATATTTTTGTATCTTTTAATAATAAATTTATTTTTATCTCTTCCTCGCTCGTAACACCTTTAGTAAGTTTTTTTTCTCTTTCTTTTTTCTTTTTATCTAAAAATTTATTAATGCTATTGAATAAAAATTTTACAGATCCTTGCCTAAACCCTTCATTTTTATAAAAAGAATCTAATTCAGAATCTATTTTTAAAAACTTATCTTGAAAAGGATCTCTTATTTTTTCAGTTTCCAAAACAATATTTTGAATTTCTTCATTAATTTTATAAGAATCTTTTAACCATTCTCGTTTTTTAACCCAATTACCTCTAACACCAATTTTCTCTTCCGATAAATCAACTGTTTCAGCTTTAGGTAACTCCGAATCTTCAATATCATTTTCTGATTCTACTTTTTTTTGTTCATCTTTTTGTTCATCTTTTTGTTTATCAGAATTTTCTTCTATTTCTTTAAGAGCCTGTTTAGATTTAATACCTTTTTCTAATAATTCTGAAGTTGATGGAACTTTCTCAATATCAATATCTTGCGATTGTTCTTTGATATCTATTTTTTTTACATTAGGATCAATCTTGTTGTTTGGATTAACATTCTGTTCCGAAATATTTTGCATAACTTTTTCCTGTTCAGAAAAATTTTTAGGCAAATTATTAATTGTCGGTACTTCTAAATCGGAAGGCTCTATATCAAAAAGAGGCTTTACACCATCCGGCCCCTTTTTGTTTAAATTATCAGAAAACTTATTCTGAGTACTAGAATAAAAAACCACAAATAAACAGCTTAGAATGAATAGTGTTATATTTTTCATTAACAAACCTTTTCTAAAACTATAAGACTACACTCCTACTGTGGTTTACATTACAGAGTTTTAGAAAGATCTTCAAGTTCTTTAAAAAGGCTGTTAATTAATTCCTCTGCTTCGGTAGATGTATAACTCCAAAGCACACCCTGATCTACCCTAGTTAAAATAGAACGGTCAGATTTTATATCAATAATATCTATTCGAACAACATTCATTAAAGGATGAACCGCAGAAGGTGCACGAACAACACCGGCTCTTCCAAGAACACTATAAGCAACATTACCTTCGCCTAAAAAGCATAACATTACCTTTTTTTGCCAAACCATGTTGTTGTAACCTTTATGTTCCTTATGAATTGTAATCAAAAGACTTTCATCACCTTTAGGATAAATACATTGTAAAGGAGTTGTATTTGGAACACCTTTTTCAGAAAAAGTAGCCAAAATACCTACAGTATTTTTTCTTTTTAAAAGATTAATTAAATCTTCCGGTAATTTTACACCCACATGTTTTGCCATAGTTCCCCTAAAATTTTTAAGTTAATAGTAATCTTATAAACAAATTTTTTTTGAAATGTTTAAAAAAAGATAAACATTTAGACCAACTTTAAAACCACCTCATTTTCCAGCAATATCCCTTTTAAAGTAAGAAATATTCTACCCCCCGCCAGACGAATTAAACCTTGCTCTTCCAAATCACTAATGTTATTCAAAAATATAGTTTTATCTTCGTCCCTTAAAAAGTATAACATACGTTGCAAGCCCACACCCTTTCTTTGCCTCAAACCGAGCATCAATGTTTCTAAAAATGCTTCTTTTTTAGAAACTATCTCCCTGTAAGTATCCTCTAACAAGGCACTTTGCCCTTTTTCCAAAAAAATATTCAAATTTTTTTCATTTACAAATCTATTTAAACCGTTAAAAGAAGATGCTCCCAATCCTAACCCTAAATAAGGTCTTCTATCCCAATAAGCAATATTATGAATAGATTCAAAGCCCTTTTTTGCAAAATTAGAAGTTTCATATTGTAAAAAATCATTTTTTTTCAAAATTGTTACCGTATCAAGATAAAGGGATGATATTGTATCATCATTTTGCAGAAAAATCTCTTTATTTTTTATCTTTTGATCAAGTTTTGTTCCTTTATATAAAGTAAGTAAATAAACCGATATATGTTTTATAGGCCAACTTACAATAGTATTTATAGTTTTAAGCCAATTTATATTAGAAACATTAGGCAAACCCAATATCAAATCAACTGAAATATTATCAAAATATCTAGGAGCTATATCAATGGCATTAATAACATCTTCTACTTTTTGATTCCTGCCAAGAGACTTCAGTACCTTATCATCTAAGATCTGAACACCAATACTTAATCTATTGATCCCCAATTCTTTCCATTTTTCTAATTTTTCTTTGGTTATATCTTTAGGATTAGCCTCTATTGTAATTTCTCTAGTTTCACTTAAATCAAAACTACTTTTTAGTTGAAAAAAAAGTTCTTCTAGTAAATCTAAAGGATATATAGAAGGAGTCCCTCCTCCCAAAAAAATCGTTTTTATTTTTTTTGTATTTTTAAATTTTTTTATTTGTTCTATCAATACGTTATGATATTTTTGCTGATAATCTTCTTTGTTGCAAAAAGATAGAAAATCGCAGTAATAACATTTACTTCTGCAAAACGGCCAATGAATATAAATATGTTCAAATTTATTCAAAATATTTCTCTAGATAAAAAACTTTAAAATTTAAGATAAACAAAAAAGAATTATAATTTAAATAAAATTTTTTTCTATCAATGATCCTGACTTTATATAATATTATCATTTTGCTGTGATTTTGTTTTTTTAAATAAGGTATAAAACTTCACCGCCATCCCGTACGTATTGCATAACTGTTCAAAGTCTAAAAAAAGCCTAACTTTTTTAAGATCATCTTGCATTTTGTTAAAATTTTAAAAGCCTATATTATTGAGGGCCATTTAGCATTTGATTTTATATTAAATTTGTTTTTAAAAATGCGCATTAACTAGCATTGCGGTCATCCCGCACTTGATGCGGGATCTCTATTCTCGGCATTCAAAAGCAATATTTCTATTTGAAACTTTCAGAATAAAAAAACACTTAAAATATCCCCTTTTTCCCAAAAACACCATTTTTCTATTTTAAAATAAAATGATAAAGTTTATATGCTATTTAGAAATAAAAACATGCAATCAAAAAGCTATAATGTAAATAATGTAAGTGTTTAAAAAAAAGGCATAAATATGAAAAAATTTTTTATTTTTATTTTAACTTTAAGTTTAAATCTTCCGGCCAATCTTAGATCTATGGATAAACGCAACAAAAGAAAAAGAACCAGCTCTAGATCTTTGAAAGCAATAGAAAAAAATCTTGTAGAAAAAATAAAAAACCTTTTTATTGAAACCGGAGAAAAAAAGAGACGTATAAAAAAAAGAATATGTTTAAAAAATAAAGAAGAAGTTTTAGAAGTACTAAGAAATCCTGATACAAATCTAAATTTCTTTAATTATAAATTAGATCCGGTTATAAAAAAATTAGATCTTAGTGTCGAACATTTAGATGATAAGCAAATAAAAAAGTTATCTGAAATCTTAAAAGAAAATACATCTTTAAAATCATTAAATCTTAGCAATAACAAAATAGGCCCTGAAGGTGTAAAAGCCTTAGCCGAAGCTCTTAAAACTAATTCATCTTTAGAAGCATTAGGACTTAGCAATAACGAAATAGGCCCTGAAGGTGCAAAAGCCATAGCCCAAGCTCTTAAAACCAATTCATATTTAAAAACCTTAAATCTTGAATATAACGAAATAGACCCTAAAGGTGCAAGAGCCATAGCCAAGGCTCTTAAAAACAATTCATCTTTAGAACTATTAGGACTTAGCTTTAACAAAATAGGCCCTGAAGGTATAATAGACATAGCCAAAGCTCTTGAAACTAACTCATCTTTAGAATTATTAGATTTTAGATATAACGGAATAAGCGCTGTAGGTGAAAAAGCCTTAGCCGAGGCTCTTGAGGCTCTTGAAAAAAATCATACTCGTACAGAAAAATTAAAAATTTTCCCTACAGATGAAATCATTAAAAAAACAATAGAGAAAATAATTCCTAGAAATAGATTTCTAAAAGGTTTTTTTGAAATGTTTGTTAATCAGTATTTAGCAGATACCGAAATTAATGGTATTGGATTTAATGAAAGCTGGGTAACAAAAAGATTAGGTATCAAAATTATAAAATTACAAAAATTTTTAAAATTTAAAAAACCTGAAGTCATAAAAGCATTTTTATTATGGACATATACAGGATATACAAAAGAAGAGCATGTTGAAGAAATAAAAACAATCTGCGAAGAACTCAATATTTTATGTAAAAAAATTGAAATTGACTTTGAAAAATTAAATGGATATAAAAATTTTAAAAATTTTATTATTGATCTTTATAATACAAGAGAAGAAACAGGAGATTTTACCATTATAGTAAAAGGCGAAGAAATTAAAGCACATAAATTTATATTAATGGCAAAATCCGGAACATTTAGGGACATGTTCTCAACTGTAAAAGAAGGAGATTCTGTTAGTGATTATTATGGTGCAACACCAGAAGAATTTGAACAACTCTTAAAAATTATTTACACAAGAGAAATACCTAAATTTGAATATGAAGAAGAAAAAGAAAAGTTTCTAGATTTATTAGATTTTTATCAAGTTGATTAATTTAAGTATAATTTTAAAAAAGCCCGGGTAAAATTCCGGGCTTTTTTATTAGGTAATTAAAATCTAAAAAAAAATAATTCTAGTAATTTTTTGGTAAAATCTTTGTATTTTTTATGATATTTTTAATGATATCCAAATCTTTTTCAGCTTGAGTTTTAAGAGTCTCTTGACCTGCAAATTTTATATACAAAGAATCATTAAAAATAACTTTTAAATTTTCAAGTAATTCCTTATTGAAATCTGATTTTTCTAAAAAAACAATAAGTTCTTCATCTGTTTTATCTAAAACATGCCAATCATATCTTTTATAAAAATAAGTTTTTATAATATTTGTGAGTTTAAAATAAAAATTCTTAAAATCTTCTTTTGTTGAATATTTTTTTATATCCAATTTATTAAGTTCTAATAAAGCCCAATCCCATGCAGATAAAGTTTTTTCTTTTCTTTTTTTTAAAAGTTTAAATATAAAAAATATTATTAAAGAAGATATAAAAAGAATAAAAAAAATTATAAAAATTCTAAAATAAAAATTTTGCCAAATAGGTTGAGAATAATATTCATAAACTTCGTAAAAATCTATATCTTTTTTCATATTAAATTTGTCTTCTAATGCGTTGTCTAAAAAAATTAATCATCGGATTTATAAAATTTTTTCCTACCGATAAATCTAATAAATCAATTTTATACTTTTGAAATAATTCCTTCTGTTCTATATAAATTTTACTAAAAAATAGATTTATCTCTTTTTGTTTTTTTGTATCGATAGTAAAAGATTGACCGGTTTCAAAATCTTGCATATCAATAAAACCAACATTCGGAAACTCTTTTTCTTTTTCATCTAAAAAACGAATGCCTACAAAATCGTATTCACAAGATGCAACTTTTAAAATTTTAGAATATGCATCAATATCATCGATCCAATCTGAAAGAAAAAATACAACAGAATTTCTTTTTTTCAAGCCAACTAAAAAATTTAAAGCTTGCTGTATATTAGTTTTTTTACTTGTAGGTTTTAAACAAAAAATATTTTTCAAGATACGACTAACATGAACTCTCCCCCTTGCAGGAGGAATCCATTTTTCTATCTTATCTGAAAAAAATATTGCACCCACTTTATCTTTATTTTCACTGGAAATAAAAGTTAAAACAGCAGCAACTTTAGAAATCATTTCTTTTTTTAATTCTTTTTTAGAAGAATAATTTTGTGAAGCAGAAACATCAACAACCAAAATAACTGTTCTATCTCTCTCTTCAATATGTTGTTTTATCATTATTTTATTTTTTTTAGCCGAAGCATTCCAATCAATAAAACGAACATCATCTCCAAGTTGGTAATCTCTTATCTGATCAAATTCTAGACCGGAACCTTTAAAAGCAGAAAGATAATCTCCGGATAAAGAACTTTTCATCAATCTTTTTGTAAAAATTTTTATCTGTTTTATTTGATTTAATAGTTCAGAAGAAAGAACATTTTTTTCAGACATTATAAACTCCAACTACCAAAGATTATTCATAGCCTCTTTTAAAATATCCGGTAATTTTATCGTTCCATCTTTTTGCTGATAAGTTTCCATTAAAGCAACCATTAATCTAGGTAACGCCAAAGAAGAAGCATTTAATGTATGAACAAGTTCCGGCTTGGAATCACTATCTTTACGATATCTAATTTTTGCACGTCTTGATTGAAAATCAGTACAATTACTGCAAGAAGAGACTTCATAATATTCTTTTTGTCCCGGAAGCCAAACTTCGATATCATAAGTTTTTGAAGAAGCAAAAGAACAATCTTGAGCTGCAAGCATACTAACCCTATAATGTAATCCCAATTTTTGTAATAAATTCTCTGCAGCTTTTATCATTTTTACAAGTTCCTCATTAGAATCTTGCGGCTTGCATATTGAATAAATTTCAACTTTTTCAAATTGATGAATTCTTATTAGTCCTCTATCTGATGCTCCATATCCGCCGGCTTCTCTTCTAAAGCAACTAGTCCAAGAAGCATAACGAATAGGAAGTTGATCTGCATTTAAAATCTGTTTGGCGTGCATATTTGTAAGACTTACTTCTGCCGTAGGAATTAAGCAAAGATCATCTTGCGTTTTATAAAAATCACCTTCAAATTTTGGTAAATTTCCTGAATTTATTAAAGATTGTTCTTTTACCAAAAAAGGTGGTAAAACCGGTTCAAAACCATAAGAAACATTATTTTTTATCATTAAGTTTGTTAATGCGTATATTAATTTTACTGCATCTTTTTTATATAAAACAAAATTAGAACCCGACATAACCGTTGCAGCATCAAAATCAAACCATTCCAACTTCTCATTTAATTGAACATGATTTTTAGGCTCAAAATCAAATTCTTTTTTAGATCCAAAAGTACTTACAACTTTATTTGATTCTTTGTTCCCTTCAGGAATATCTTCTTGCGGAATATTCGGGCAAGATAGTAATAATTTTTTAAATTCACTTTCTAAATCTTGTAACTCTTTTTCTTTTGTTTTTAAGCTTTTTCCTATTTCTATAGATTGTTCTCGTAATTCTTGCGTAACACCCTGTTTACCTTTCTGGGCAAGATCATTTTTTTGTTTTCTTAAGTTTTCTATTTCTGTTAATAATGAACGAACTTTTTTATCCTGTTCTATTAATTTATCAATTTCAAAGCTAGGTTCTTTTTTTAAAATTAAATTTTTTATTTTTTGGGTATCTTTTCTTAATAAATTTAAATCAATCATTTTATGCTCCAGCTAAATTCTCTTCAAATAAATTATAACCCCATCCTGCT
>WJLJ01000024.1 GCA_014728525.1 Candidatus Babelota bacterium
ACCCATAGAAGGTCATCTTTATAATTTAATAAATTTGGCAAAAATTCAAATGGACCAATATTTTGAAAAACAAAAAAACTTAGCTGTTTCTTTAAAACAATTATTAAAATTAGATATAGAGCCAAATACCATTGATTGTTTTGATATATCACATAAACAAGGAAAATTTATTGTCGGTTCTTGCGTACGCTTCAAAAATGGAGAGCCGGATAAACAAAACTTCAGACACTTTAAAATAAAAACAATTAATTATTCAAATGATTACGCATGTCTGCAAGAAATAGTTAAAAGACGCTACAAAAATCCGGAGTATTTACCTGATTTGATCTTAATTGATGGAGGAAAAGGTCAATTAAACTCAATAAAAAAGATCATACACAATACACAAATTGCAAGTTTGGCAAAAAAAGAAGAAACTGTATTTTGCTCTAAAATACCTTTTGGTAAAAAACTTAATATTCAAAACTATGCAGCTCAAACTTTAATAGCTCTAAGAGACTACACTCATCACTTTGCAATAAGCTATCATCGTAAAATATCTAAAATTAGTTGATAATTAATTTTGATTTATGCAATATTAAATTAATAAAAAAAAAGGAGAAAAAAATGAATTTTTATTTAATTGATGAAGTAATAGATAAAATAGTTCCTATTGATTTGGATGCAGGCAAGCAAATAGGTAACTTAGCTAAAATCAAAAATTACTTATCCCAGGCCAAAGTAGCAGCAATAATTTTAGGAGCAATTTTAGTTGCAATCTTAATTGCATTAATAGTACTTATTTTCAAAAAAAGAAAAAAATAATTTTTATTTTTTGTTAAATCTATCTAAAACAAAATATCGACCGCTAAACTCTAAACGTTCAGGCTTTATTGCATATAATACAGGTATGAAAGTTTTATAATCATTAAAAATCTGTAATAAATCTGATGCATTTATATGGATTTTTCCATTATGATCTATTTTAGTTAAAAAATCTTCAAAATAAATTCTGGTAACTTTTGTTTCAAATTCACTAGCATCATATAAGCTTGTGTTATCTATCTCTATTAATTGTTCTTTAGTCCTTCCTTTTAAATATACGGAACAATTATTTTTTACTGATATATCAAAACATTCTTCAGAATATTCTTCAGAATAAAAATCTTCACATTTTAATATACTATAATCTTTTATATTTATAATTCCTGGCATTCCCTTTAATGTAACTAAGTACTTTATAATACCTTTATCCTTTAATGGAGAAGGTAAAAAAAAATATAATTCATCAAATTCCGAATTAAAATAAACATTATCTTCATTAAGGATAATATTTTCAGATTGTTTTTCTATTTCAATTTTATTTTCTTCACCAAAAACAATTTTTATTATTTGATCAACCCCCGAGCAACCTTTAATATTTATAGTTGAAATATCTAAATCAGAAATTTCTTCATTTAATTTTTTTAAATTATAAGCAGATAAAAAACTAAAACAAAGAAGAGGCAAAAAATATCTAATAATTCTTAACATTAAAACCCTTATTATTTTTATAAAAAAAAGCTTAATTCATAATTCTTATAAAAAATATAAATCAAGCTTCTTTAAAATCAATAAAATTATAAATTAATTATTTTTGTTTAAATAATTCTTTTATAGTAGCAATAGACCCCATAACAGCACTAGATTCATAAGGCATTAAAATCATTTTACCTTCTTTATCCTTCATGATTTCAGGTAAAGCTTGAATATAATTTAACGCAATCAAATACGGTAAAGGGTCTGCATTTGGAACAGAATCTTGAATTTTGCTAATGGCTTCAGCTTCAGCCTGGGCCGTTACTAATCTAGCTTGAGCTTCACCTTGAGCACGAGTAATTTTTGATTCCTTTACACCTTCTGCTTCTAAAATAGCAGAACGTTTTTTACCCTCTGCTTCTAAAATTAAAGCACGCCTATCTCTTTCTGCACGCATTTGTTTTTCCATAGCAACACGAATATCTTGCGGAGGGTTTACTTCTTGCAATTCAACTCTATTAACTTTTACGCCCCACTTATCTGTTGCATCATCAAGAATCTCTCTTAGTTTTTCATTAATTTCATCACGAGAAACTAATGTTTCATCAAGATCTAATGCTCCAATAATATTACGCAAAGTTGTTTGCGTTAATTTTTCTATTGCTTGGGGTAAATTAGAAACTTCATAAACAGCTTTTTCAGGATCTGTTATTTGATAATAAAGCAAAGCATTGATTTCCATTGTTACATTATCTCTTGTAATAACATTTTGTTTAGGAAAATCATAAACCGCTTCTCTTAAATCTATACGATCCAATTCATTGCTATACCTATACATTCTACCCGCAGACTCTTTTACAAAAGTCCATAAAACAGTTCTTGGTCTATCTAAAAAAGGAATAACAAAATGAATTCCTGATTGAAGAGTTTTATTATACCTTCCCAAACGTTCAATCATGATCACTTCAGCTTGTCTTACAATATACGTAGCTTTGGCGATTAATATTAATAAAAATAAAACTAAAAATACAAAAAAGAAGTAAAAACTAAAATCAAAATAAAACATAAAAACTCCTATTTAACAATTAATCTACTACCTTTAATAGAAACAACTTTTACCACTTCATTCTCTTCAAAACTTAAACCATCAAAACCTTGAGCTGTCCAAACTTCACCGCCAACTTTAACTAAACCTTTCCCGTTTTTATCTATTTTCTTTATTACATTGGCTGATTTACCCTTTAATGCATAAACATTTGTTAAAATTTTTCTTTTATCTCTGGATTTAACTAAAAAACGTAGAATAAAAAAAGATACTGCAAAACCTAAAAGGAAAGTTAAACATTGTAAAATAAAAGAAAAATCTAAAAATGCAAAAATAGATGCAACAACAGAACCCAGAGCAAAAGCTATAAATAAAAATAAACCGGGTGTTGTTAATTCTGCTAATAAAAAAAGTAAGGCTATAATTAGCCAAATAAAACCTACATAAGAAAGTTGTAAAATGATATTCATATTAATTCTCTACTAAAAAACCTAAACTTTCAACTATAGGTTCTGTAAGATTTTTCCATTGTTCTTGATCGCAAATTCCTATTTCTACACATAAAGCAGGTGCAATGATACCTTTTAAGGGCCTTAGCGGAACACCAAAAACACCAAAACAATCAAAATTCCTTTTGTTGTGTTTTTTAGTTAAACTTTCTTTTATTCTAAGCCCATAAGATTTTGTAATATTAATATTAAAAAAATGTGCTTGATTTATAGGAATAAATTTATATGGATCAAAAACTCTAGTTGCAAAATCAGATATAGGATTAAAAACAAGGTTATATATAAAAATTTTAGGTTTAATAAATTCTTGTCTGTAAATGCGAAGGTCTAAATAAAAATCAATACCCAACCTATTAGCAAAAGATGCATTTTGAAGATCAACTATTTCTTCACCGGGATACCTGGTCAAAACACAACGAATTCCATATCTCTCTTCTAATTTTTGTTTTAAAACTTCAGCCATTTTAAAAGTAACACTTCTTTCATAACCTTCTACAAGTTTTCTTCCTATATTTTTGGCATGTCCTGCAGGATTTATCATAATAAAAAGTTGTTTTGAATCAATTTTTGTAAAAACTAATAAAATTAATAAAAAAAATGTAAATTTTGTATTTCTAATCATAAACTCTTTTTGACACCTAGTTATTATGTTGTAATATAAAAAATAACCAAATACGGTTATTATAAAGAATAAATTATATTACTAAAC
>WJLJ01000025.1 GCA_014728525.1 Candidatus Babelota bacterium
AATAAAAATAGCAATTTTATTATCTTTGTTAGTCTCTTTAAAAGCAAATGAAAATAAACTAAAAAATAACAAAAATAAAGAAACTCAAAATCAAACATGTTTGGATGAAAAAACTAAGCTTATTCCACAAAGTCACATAAATCTAATAAATGTAATATTTACAGAAATTCCTTTGTACACGCTAAAATTACAAGGAGCTTATAAAGAAGCTCAAAAAATAATGAAAGAATATGAAGACAAAAAAGATTCCGATGAAAAAACTCTTGAAAAATTCGTATCAGAAAAAAAGGTAAAACTTGTAAAACCTGTAAAAGAATTATTTCCTTTACTTCACAGAAAACAATATCGTTTTATAAATGAGCCTT
Source organism: Candidatus Babelota bacterium (assembly GCA_014728525.1). Taxonomy (GTDB): domain Bacteria; phylum Babelota; class Babeliae; order Babelales; family UASB340; genus WJLJ01. Next base: position 366 of record WJLJ01000025.1, read on the forward strand.
TATTTATCAATATGTTATTAGAACAAAAAACAATAAAAGAAATAGAAGAAAAAACTAATAAAGATCAAATAAATTTAGAAGACGTATATAAACACATTGATGAAAAAGAAATGCCCATAGGTTTAAAATTTTTAAAAGTCGATGAAAAAGCAGCTCAAACATACTTTGAAGATTACATAGTAGATATAGAAACACTTCTTGGATGTTGTAAAGAATTAGATTGTCTTTTTGGTCCTTTAAATAAAATATTGACCAAAGAAACAAAAGATAATGCTGTAAAATACTATAAAGATCTAATAAGTAATAAGAAAAAAAATAAATAAAAATAAAAATAAAATCTAATCATATGGAGAAACTAATAGAAATTTGCGGCTCAATTGAAAAACAAATTTATAAAAATAATGAAAACGGTTTCTCCATTTTTACTTTAAAAGTAAATTCTAAAGAAACTATTACAGTTCAAGGATATATGCCCCAAATACATCAAGGAGAACAAGTAACTTTAAAAGGTAAATGGGTTTTTCATAAAAAATTCGGTCGGCAATTCGAAGCAAAAGAATCAACATCACAACTTCCTTCTAACATATCCGGAATAAAAAAATATTTAGCCTCAGGAATGATTAGAGGAATTGGTCCTAAATTTGCAGAAAAATTAGTAAATGCTTTTGGAGAAAAAACTTTAGAAGTAATTGATAATAATCCTAAACTATTGTTAAGTATAAACGGTGTAGGACCGGCAAAAGTAGAATCTATAACTAAAGCCTGGCATGATCAAAAAGAAATATCTAAAGTCATGGTCTTCTTAAAAGAAAAAGATATCTCTACCGCATTCGCCGTAAAAATTTATAAAACTTATGGAGATGAATCTATAAAATTAATTCAAGAAGATCCATATAGATTAGTTGAAGATATATGGGGAGTTGGATTTAAATCTGCAGATCAACTGGCCTTAAAACTTGGTTTAGAAAAAAATTCTTTAAAAAGAATAAAATCCGGAATTTTATATAGCCTTACAGAAAATATCAGCAATGGTCATTTATATATGGAAGTTGATTCTGCAAAAAAAAGTAGTTTTAAAATTTTAAGTCTTGATGAAACTGAAAGAAATAATCTCTTAATAAAAAAATCACTGCATCAACTCTATGAACAAGATAAAATTAAATTAATAACACATTTAGATAACAATGAAGAAAAACATTTTATATCTTTACCGCAACATTATTATTCGGAAAAAGGAATTGCTAATAAAATTTTAAAATTTCAGGAAAAAAAAGTAGAAAAAAATAAATTTGATTTTGATCAAATTTATAATTTAATAAGAAAACCAGATTTTTCCGGCATAGAATTAAATGAAGATCAACAAAGAGGTATTTTATCTTGCCTGCAAAATAAAATAAATATAATAACCGGTGGCCCCGGAACAGGAAAAACCACACTACTTAAAAAACTACTTGATGTGTTAGATGTTTATAAAATTAGATATAAACTCGCAGCCCCTACAGGCAGAGCTTCTAAAAGGATGCTTCAAGGAACAGGACGAAATGCAGAAACATTACATAGATTATTGGAATTTAAACCCGAAGCCATGGGATTTGCACGCAATGAATATAATGCTCTTGAACTAGATTTTTTAATAATAGATGAAGCATCAATGATTGATGTTTTTCTAATGCATTCAATTTTACGTGCATTACCTGATAAAGCTCATTTAATTTTACTTGGAGATATAGACCAACTTCCGTCAGTAGGCGCGGGAAATGTTTTAAATGATCTGATAGAATCAAAAAAAGTTACAACCATTCGTTTAACAGAAATATTCAGACAAGCTCAAAACAGTTTAATTATTGTTAATGCGCATAAGATAAATAACGGAGAATTTCCTACTAGCTCTATTCCCGGTTCTAAAAAGGACTTTGTTTATATAAAAGAAAAAGAACCAGAAAATATTTTTCCAAAATTACACAAAATATACAAACAAACATTGCAAAAACATTCCATATTGCCAAGTAATTCTGTTGTATTAACTCCAATGAATAGAGGAATTGCGGGTACACAAAGGATAAATCAAGAATTACAAATGATTTTAAATCCTGCAAATAATAATTTAAAAGAAATCAGCAGATTTGGACAAGTTTATCGTGAAGGTGATAGAGTTATGCAAATAAGAAATAATTACGATAAATTTGTTTTTAACGGTGATATAGGAGAAATAAAAAGAATAGACAGCGAAAATCAAGTTTTATACATAAATTTTGGCAATAGAGACTTGGAATATGATTTTGTGGAACTTAATGAAATAGTGCTTGCCTATGGAATATCTATTCATAAAAGCCAAGGATCTGAGTTTGATGCTGTTATTATTCCTATTTTCATGCAGCATTTTATCTTATTACAGCGTAACTTAATTTATACTGCAATAACTAGAGCCAAAAAGCTTTGTATCTTAATTGGCGAACCTAGAGCAATAGCCATGGGTATAAAAAACAACAAAGGAACAAGGCGTAATACCTTCTTAAAATATTTTTTGACTACCGATCTTGAAGCTAGATAGCTATTTTTATATTTAAATTATTGACTTTAAAGCTCTAGAACGGCTATAATTTAAGTTAGAAACATATTTTTTATTATTTAATGATATTTAGGGAAAAAGGGGGAATAATGAAAAAAAATCTATTAATAATTTTATTATTATCAATATTCTTACATTCTAATGCAAACAGCATGGTAGAAAAAGATTTATATATACAAATAAATGATGAAATCAAGAAAAAATCCGGGAAAGTAAGAAGATTTAAAGAAGTATTTTGGAAAAGTTATAACAGAAAAGAATTAAAAGAGCTTTGTAATCTAACTAAAAATGCTGAAAAAAATGCAACAAATAAAGTATCAAAAAAAATAGTCGGAAGTGCTTTAAATCAATTCAATAATTTTTTATATAAAGGCAAAAAAACAAGCTTTAGTAATTTAACAAAAATAGATGACAATATTATACGAACCAACTCATCTTGTTTTTTAAAGTATGTTTTGCAAGAATCAGCAC
>WJLJ01000026.1 GCA_014728525.1 Candidatus Babelota bacterium
ATTTATAACTCAAGGATTTTTTGAAAAAGAAAAAAAACCTTGTTTCTATATTTATAGAAAAATTCAAAAAAATATTACCAATACCGGAATTATAGGCAAAATAGCTATAGAAAACTATTTAAACGGAGAAATAAAAAAACATGAAAAAATAATTACCCAAAAAGCTAAATTCGCCGAAGAAATAATCAAAATTCAAAATGCTTTTATAGAACCAATATTATTAACATATGATAAAAATAGATTAATAAAAAATATAATTAATAAAACAACTCAAAATTATCCCGATTTTATAATAAATTCAAAACATAAAACCAAACATCTAATATGGAAAATAAGTGATAAAAAAAATATAAAATTAATAAACAAAGAATTAGCTCAAATACCAAGTCTTTATATAGCTGACGGACACCATAGATCTGCAGCAGCAGCAAATCTATATCAAAATGGAATAAAATATATGACTGCTGCATTATTTTCATCAAAAGAAATAACAATATATCCTTATCACAGAATGTTAAAAAATATAAACAATCTTCCCAAAAAAGAATTTTTCAAAATTCTAAAAAAGCGTTTTCATATAATAAAAAATGGTAAAAAAACAATCCCTAAAAAAAATATTCGTATGTATTTTAATACCAAATGGTATACCTTAAAAAGTAAAGATAATAAAAAAAATAAAAGTATTTTAAATAAAATAAAAAATCTGTTTAAAAAAGATAATGTTAATCAACTCAGAAAAAACATATCTACTTATATATTTGAAAAAAAGATATTATTTAAAATTTTTGGAAAAGGAAAAAGTAAAAGGAATGAAAGCCTTGATTACATAAGCGGAAAACTAAATGTTGATAAACTTATATCAAAATTTGAAAAAGAAAATTATAAAGTATTATTTTTGATGCCTGCAATAAATCCCTCAGAATTTTTAAAAATAGCCGATTGCGATAAAAATTTACCACCTAAAGCAACTTGGATTGAGCCAAAAATAAAAGCAGGAATTATTGTAAAAGATTTAGAAGAATAAATAAAAAGCCCTATGTAAAATAGGGCTTTTTATTGTTTTTATTTTTTTCGTTTTTTAGAAACAGCTTTTTTAATTATCTTTTTTGTTCCTAAAGCTTTCTTGACCACTTTTTTAAATGGAGATTCTGAAAAAGAATGTTTTAAAACATCATCAACGTTGTTAACATAAACAACCGTAAGTTTACCTTCCAGTTCTTTTTCAAACTCTTTAATGTCATCTTCATTCTCTTTAGATACTATAACTTTTTTGATATTTAATCTTGCTGCAGCAAGAAGCTTTTCTTTTAATCCGCCAACAGGAAGAACCCTACCCTGCAAAGTAACTTCTCCGGTCATTGCAACATCTTTATTAACTTCTATTTTAGTTAAAGCAGAAGTTATAGCTGTTGCTATAGTGATACCGGCAGAAGGTCCATCTTTAGGTATTGCTCCTTCTGGTACGTGAATATGAATATCCAAATCGGAATAAAAATCTTCTTTTAGGCCAAAATCCTTGGCTCTTGATCGTATGTAACTCATAGCTGCCTGAGCAGATTCTTGCATTACTTCACCCAGTTGACCGGTCAATGTTAAAGCTCCTTTGCCTTTCAATACCATAACCTCAACATCTAAAATGTCACCACCAAGTTCCGTCCAAGCAAGTCCTGTAACGCGACCAATGTGACCAAGGTTTTTTCTGTCAGGTAATTTATATTTTGCAAAACCAAGCCAAGAACTTATCTTCGCTTGATCAACTTTTATCTTCTTAATTCGTTTATTTTTCAATAATACTTGAATACCTTTTCTTATAAGTTTTGATAATACACGTTCTAACTGACGTACCCCAGCTTCTTTTGTATATTCTTCAATAACTTTTAATAAAAGTTCATTACTGATTTCAAATTGTTTTTCATTTAAAGCATATTCTTTCAAAAGTTTTGGCAATAAAAAATCTTTTGCAATTTTTAGTTTTTCTTTTAATGTATAACCACTTAATTCAATAAGCTCCATTCTATCTAATAATGGGCTAGGAATATTATCAACAACATTTGCAGTAGTAATAAACATTACTTTTGATAAATCATAATCAACTTCTAAAAAATAATCAGAAAAAGCATTATTTTGTTCTGGATCAAGAACTTCAAGTAAAGCTGACGCAGGATCTCCCCTAAAATCCATAGCCATTTTATCCACTTCATCTAAAACTATTACCGGATTTAATACTCCTGCTCTTTTCATTGATTGAACAATCTTTCCAGGCATAGCACCAATGTAAGTTCTTCTGTGTCCCCTAATTTCAGCCTCATCTCTCATACCGCCTAAAGAAATTCTAACCAGCTTTCGTCCTAAAGATTCTGCTATAGACATAGCCAAAGAAGTTTTACCAACACCAGGAGGTCCGGCCAAACAAACGATGGGAGATTTTTTTAACTTTGATCCTGCAAATTTTTTTGCAGCTAAAAATTCTATTATTCTTTCTTTTGCTTTTTTCATAGCAGCATGAGAAGAATTTAAAATTTTTTCAGCATCAGAAAGAGCAACGTTATCCTTAGTTGTTTTTTTCCAAGGTAAATTTAAAATCCAATCAACATAATTTCTGCTAACAGCTGCCTCTGGTGAGGTAGGTTGCATTTGTTCTAAACGTTTTAACTCTGATTCTACTTTTTCCAAGGCATCTTTAGAAAGTTTAGCTTTTTTAGATTTTTCTCTTAATTTATCTATCTCTTGCTGATGATCTTGTCTGCCAAGCTCACGTTGAATGGCTCGCATCTGTTCATTTAAATAGTAATCTTTTTGATTTTTTTCAATCTGACCTTGAACCCTCTTTTTTATTTTCTTTTCAGTGTTTAAAACTTCTATTTCTTTTTCTAATAAAACACTTAAATGAAAAGCCCTCTTTTCCAGATCAATTATTTCTAGAACTTTTTGCCTTTGATTAAAATCTAAAGGAAGCTGTACGGCTATAGTATCTGCTAAATAATCTAAATCAGACAAACCTCTAAACATAGATAAAACTTCATTAGAAATTTTATCACTTAAATTTACATATTGCTTAAACAAATCAAATAAATTTCTCCAAATAGCTAAATTTTTAGGTGTTTCTAATAATGGAGGTGTTATTAAATCTTGAGCAGAAACAGAAATAAAATCTTTATTACTTTCATCAACATTTAAAATCTTCGATCTGCAAATTCCCTCTATTAATATTTTAAAAGTACCATTTGGCATTCTAGCAATTTGTAAAATTACAGCTCTTGTTCCAACCTGATAAAGATCTTTTGCTTCAGGCTTTTCTTTTTTAACAGATCTCTGAGTAGACACAAAGATTTCTTTATTCTTTTTAGCCGCAAATTCTACAGCTTTAACCGAAATGTCTCTTCCAACAATAACCGGTATAATACTTTTGGGTAAAGTTACTAAATTTTTTAGCGGTAAAACCGGTAATACTTTAATCTGTTTATTTTTTAAATTACTATTAATTTCTTTATTAATTTGCTCCATAAACCTTCATTCTAAAATAAAATGACCAAATAAATTAAACCCTCCCAACAAACGCTTACAAGCGTCTATTAATGATACGCAAAAAACCCTCTTTTATCAAGCAAAAAACACTCCTATTTTTAACGTCATTACAAACTGAAACAAAACATATTTTCAGATAGATATTATTCCCATTTTAATTGACTTTTTTACTCCAGTTCGTATAATCAAATTTAAAATAAATGTTGTTTTATTATTTATTAATTTAAGCAAAAAATAACATGGTAAGTTAAACATCTTGAAGATTATTTTTTGTAAAATTTTCTGGGAACGGAATGCTGAAAAAAGTAGTGAATAAGCTGTTTTCGTTGTGGAAGGTGAAAAAAGAATTCCGTCTAAAGATCTTTTTTCTTTCTCTTACTTTTCTTTTGATGTCTGCATGTCAAGCTGTTTGGAGACCTCTTAAGACTTCTATCTTTGCTAAATTGGTGGGCGCAGAATTTGTTCCGGATGCAAAAATTTATTCCTTACTATTTTTGATACCCTTAATACTTATTTATTCCAAACTTGTCGATTGGTTAAGAAGACACCAATTATTATATTGGTATACATTATTCCATGCATTTGGAGGCATAATAATATATTTCCTATTATCCCATCCTGTTTATGGAATGGCTAATACTGATGCCGGACCAAATAGATTTGTTGGGTGGATACTTTACTTTTTTATGGAAAGTAATGCTGCATTTATGTCTATGTCCTTTTGGTCATTTGTAGACTCCGTAAATGATCCTAAAGAAGCAAAAAACTATTACGGTTTATTTGTAGCCGGATCGAAAATAGGTAGTATATTGATGGCCGGCATTCTTTATTTAAGCACAACATTCATTACTATAATACCCGATCATATAATGCTTCCTAGGTTTTTATTAATTGGAAGCTTTTTATTAATTGGAGCCGCAATATCAATATACTTTTTAATGAAATTTGTACCCGGTTATCTTATGCATGGATATGAAGCAGCCTATAAAATAGAAAAAACTAAAGAAAAAACAAAAAAGAAGGAGAGTTTCAAGGAAAAATTAAAAAAACCTATTGAAGGTTTAATAGTAATGATAAAAAATCCTTATGTTTTAGGAATTTTTAGTTTAGTTCTTTTTTATGAAATAACTATAGTAATTTTTGATTACATAGTATTAAAAAAAGTTAGTGCTACACATGGAACAGCCGGAGCATTGACTTCTTTTTACGCATCTTATTATGTAATAATGAATCTTGTAGGATTAATTATTACTTTATTCGGAACAACTCCATTACTTAGAAAATTTGGAATAAGAAAATCCCTATTTGTATTTCCAACCGTAAGTATAATTATATTAATAACTACAATATTATATCCAAGTACTTCAATTATGTTTTTTGCTCTGGTAGGATTAAGAGCATTAAATTATGCATTAAATCACCCGACGAGAGAAATTTTATATATACCGACAACTAAAGCTATAAAATTTAAAGCAAAAGCATGGACAGATGCATTTGGGGGAAGGATTTCCAAAGGATTTGGATCGGGAATAAATAAATTAATGCAAAAATTAGCTCCCGCAACGGCTTTATTTTCAAGTTTATTCTTAAGTCTTGGATTAATATCCGGTTGGTTAATAGTAGTTTTTTTCTTAAGTAAAACTCTTCAGAAAGCAATAACCAATAAAAATGTTATTGGGGAGGAGTCTAAATAAAACCTTTTATATATAATAGTTTTTAAATAATAAAAAACACAAAAAAAGTGTTGCTTAAGGCTATATTTTTCACTTTTTTTAAAAAAACAGGAATTAAGATGTTTTGGATGATAAAAAAAATAAAAAGTAGATTAGAAAATTTAAAAAATAGTCATGATAAATATGACTTTAAAAAATTATTTTTATTAGGAAGCACTTTTTTCTTTATAATAGGAACCTATTCCGTAATCCGTCCGTTGAAAACATCCGTATTTTTAGGTTTAGTAGGAAAAGAATATCAACCTATAACCAAACTCATAACTATTATAATCCTGTTTCCTGTCTTATTTTTGTATTCAAAATTAGTAGATAAAGTAAGACGGTATCAAGTTGTTTATTACTTTTTAGGTTTTTATTTAGTAACTATTATCGCAACGGCATTTATCTTGATGCATCCGGTAATAGGATTACATAATACTGATACTAGTCCTTATAGGATATTTGGTTGGATATTTTATGTTTTGATAGATTTATATTCACCATTGGCTGTAGGCACATTTTGGGCTTTTGCAAACTCAATAAGTACCACAGAATATGCAAAGAAAAATTACGGTAAAATCGTAGCTTTTTCAAGAATAGCGGGAATTATCACACCTATGTTAAGTTGGTTTGTAATAGAAAAGATTTCTGTTCCGTATGAAAAAAGCATACCTATCCTACTCATAACAGTATCTGTATTATTGTTTTTTGCTTGTTTATGCATAGCAAAAATTGTAAAGGATATACCTGGGTATTTACTACACGGATATGAAGCCGTATATCAAAAAGAAAAAGAAAAAAGTAAAAAAGAAGAAAAAAAGAAGAAAATTGGTGTATTTGACGGATTAAGATTACTGATAAAACAACCATATGTTTTAGGTATTTTTAGCTTAGTTTATATTTATGAAGCCATCTCAATCATTCTTGATTATCAAATGCAAGTTCAAATGTCTATCTCTACAAATAATTCTGTAGGCGGAATGAGTTCTTTTATGTTTCTTTATACGGCATCATTTCAAGTCTTAGGATTTATTTTTTCAGTATTTGGAACATCTGCATTACTAAAAAAAATTGGCGTAAGATTTTGTTTATTTGTAATGCCTATTGCAACTATATTTATGATGTTTGGTCTTATATCTTGGCCGAGTTTAACAACAATATTTATAATAATGGTATTGTTACGAGCACTACATTATGGCTTTAATGCTCCGGTCAGAGAAATATTATATATACCAACAACAAAAGATATTAAGTTCAAATCAAAAGCTTGGATAGAATCATTTGGCAGAACAATATCAAAAACTTCCGGCTCTGCCTTCAATTTTGCTTATAGAGGAACGGCTTATTTATTATTAACAAGAATAAACTCTATTTTAATAATCGGTTTATCTGGTATTTGGGCATTAATTACATTCTTCATAGGTAAACGATATGCAAAAACAATAAAAGAAAATAAAGTAATAGGAGAAAAATAAATTACCTATTACTTGAATTTTAAAGCTTTTTTGTTAAAATTTAAAAGTATTTATAATTATTTTGTTGAAACTTGTCTCTTGTTCCAGGTGGTCAATAATTCAAACCTAAGAGGCAATAGGAATAACC
>WJLJ01000027.1 GCA_014728525.1 Candidatus Babelota bacterium
ATTATGTTTCTTTATATATTTCGATAAATAGATGGTTTGTAGGAATTTCTTTTTTAAAAATTGAAATAAGTAAGTTATGTTTGCTAAAAATATAATGTTTTGGTTTATAAGAGGAGAAGTATGAACATTGATTTTAAAAATTTAATATTCCTTTTTTTATTTATTTTTACTAGCAATCTAAATGCTCGAAAAATAGGTGTATATTTTGAAAATAATGAAAAATTTAATCTAAAAATTGTTTTTGGTGATATAAATGTGAAAATTAAATCTAATGAGAAAAGGACAATTTTAATAGATTCTAATTCAATCTTTAAAATATTTGCCGAAAAAGGTTCTATGGTTGAGTTTGATTTAGACAGAGTTCCAAAAGAAAATACTTATCTTGTAATTTCTCTTGATAAAGAAATCTTAAAGATAATGGATCAAGATTTTTCTTATATTAATTTAAAACCATTTAGACCTTAATATTTTAATAATAATTGTATTGGAGATTATTATGGTAAAAACCGAAAAGTTGCGAAATTTATTCATGAAAATTATTGAAATGAGAGAAAATGATCCTTTATATATTTATAGCTCAAAAATATTAGGGTTTTTGTTTTTAGAAGAAGAGCAGGATTATCGTTTATACATCTCTGGAGTTCTTAAAGATTTAATTCCAAATTTAAACCAGAAACAAAAAACAAAGCTTTGTGATGAATTTAATTCGATTGAGTGGGAAGCTAAATTTTATGGTTTTTATAAGGATTACTATTCTATTATTCGTCAAATTAGTAGCCAAACAAAAAATATTTTTGAGAAAATAATTGAATTTATTAGCAGAAGAATTTTTTTTATTACGTTAATGATTTTATTTGTGTATGAACACCAAAAAGGTTATCCAGTAAATCCTTATTTATTTTATACAATTCCTTTACTTGGAAGCTTTATTTTACGAGCAATTTTAAATTCAAGGGAGTATTCTTATGAACAATTTTCAAATATAACTTTAGAGATTGCTGGATTAAATGATCGTTTGGTTTCAAGTCACAAAAAAAAAGATAAAGAAGAGGCTTTAAAAAGGATAAGGGAGTTATTAATAAAACATAATTGGATTGATAAAGATGGAAAAATAATATTAGAATAACAAAAAAAGATTAAGACTTCCTCAAGTTGCTTAATACATAAACCAAAATAGTATTAAGCAACTTGAGGAAGTCTTAATCTTTTTTAGAAGATATATTGTTTAGTTATGTAAGCTTCGTTTCATTTTACAAAATTATATAATAAAATATTAATTTTTTAACTTCTGTAATATGGTTTTACATAAGTTCCATTTTTGCGATAATAACCAGAAACGTAGTTTATTCTACGTCTTCCTGTTATTTTGCTAATTTGCCCATATCCTTGAGCTCGTTGATGGTATTTTGGGGTTCTTTTGCTGATTTTATTAGGTGTATTCCAGACATTTTGTGTATGTAAGATTGTTGTAATTTGGTTGGATTTATTAATTTTATTTGTTTTCTTTATACATCCAGATAAAAAAAACAAAAATATTAAACTAGTTATAATTGATGATTTTTGTAAGATTTTTGAAAATAAGTTTTTTTTCATTTTATAAGCCTCCAATTATTGTAATTTTGTGATTGCCTGATTATTATTCCTTAAAATATTAATAAATTCATACGATATAATTATGTTGTATTTGTAGCATATTACAAACGCTCTTATGATTCATCTGCTTAGATAGCAAAAAAACTATTAGAATAGTAAAAAAAACGTATTTTTGATATTTTTTTTATTTATACAAATAAGGGTTTATTTATGACTCATTGGGGTTGGTATTGGAGAGTAAAGTTAAAACATAGGCCTAAAAAGCTTTGTTCTAATTTTACAGAGATAGATTCTTTTATGTTTTTTAAAAATGGTTACTGGCGTGCATTTAGTTTACCAAAGATTAATTTAACAATTATTCCAAATAAAGATTATTTTTTTGAAGTTTTTTATGGAAAAGAAAAGAAACATTTTTACAAAATTCCTTTTGAACGACAAAAGTGTAATTACGGAGGTTATAGATATTATTTTCATTGTCCTTTATGCGATAAAAGAATGAGAAAACTTTATTTTACTAACGGAGCTTTTCTTTGTCGTAAATGTTTAAATTTAGGTTATTACTCACAAATAAAAATTCCTTCTAGGAGATATTGGTCAATGCAAGATAAAATAGAAAAAAAACTTGAAGAAAGAGGTGGTTCTATTAGTGAAAAGCCTAAATATATGAAATGGTCTAAATTTAAAAAAATGGTTAGCCGATATTATGATTACAAAAAGAAATCTCATGATGCGGCTATAAAAGAATTGCTAGAATGGTATCCCTGAAAAAAGATCAAATTGAAATGTTAACTTAGTAAAAAACAAAATGTATTTTTATGTAGATTTTTGGATTTCCGATTTCTTATTCCTATAGAGATAAGAAATCGGAAATTTTTGTTTAGCCTTCAAAAAGCCCTAATTCTTTGGCCTTTTTTGATCTTGTTTCGACTTGAGATTTAGTTAAGCCTGTTTCTTTTGTTATTTGTGCAATTGTCTTTCCATTCTTCTTCATTTCTGCGACATTGTGAATTTCTTCTTTAATTGTAATTTCAGATATTATCCAGTTTAGAGAATTATCGTTTGTATTTTTTAAGTGGGCTTGAAATGGAGCAGCATCTTCTCCGTAAAAACTTCTAGCTTTTTCAAAATGAATTTCAAATCTAGCTCCCTCGTCTGGTTTATAATCTAGTGGATGCTCAAGTTGTATAACTGTATCAAGAATGTCTTCTTTTTTACTTGTTCCTCTTTGTTTTCCACTTTTTCCTGCATGGTGAACGAACAAGACAGATTTTCCTTTTCGTCTTAGCGAAAGAGCCCATTTTTGTACGGGAGCCCAACTTTCTGCATCGTTTTCTATTCCGCATCTAAATAATGTTGATATATTGTCTACTATTATTAAGTCATTATCTTTTATAAGATTGTTAATACTATCTTGACCTTCTTCTGTTGATAAATCTGGCATATATTCTTGTAAATCCGGTGTAATAAGATTTAAAAATCCTGCTGGAGGATTACCGCCATTTGCTTTACTTATTTTGTTTAATCTTTCTTGCATTAAAATAGCTGGCATTTCTCCGTCAATATAGAGAACTTTTTTGGGAACAGGAGCATTCCATTTTAAAAATTGACTACCACTTGCAACTGCATAAGCAATTCCTAATGCTACATGAGTTTTACCAACTCCTCTCTTTGCATAAAGTAAGGCTAGTCCTTGTGAAGGAAGGAATGGATTTAAAATGATTTCTCTTTCAGGTATTTTCATATTTAAAAAATCTTCCATTGAAACAACCTGAATTCCATTTGTTTTGGGCATATAAGGTGGTGTTTTTTCTGTAAGATCTAGAAGATCTTGAATACTGTTACCTTTTTCTAGCCAATCACTTATATCTTCTCCATGTTTCTCTTTATATTTTAATCCAGGTAAATTTATTAATTTAAGAGATTTTACTTTACCATATAAAGCTTTGCATAATTTGTTTCTTCGTTTAAAACCTGTTTTATCATAGTCATATAAAATAACCACATGAGCATACTTAAGAAACTTTGTAAACTCTTCTTCCCATATATTTGTGTTATCAGTGGTTGTTGCTATAAGATTATGTTTAAGTAGATTATCTGCATCTTTTTCTCCTTCAACTAGATATATTGTTTCTTGATTACAAATACCGTTTATAACTTCTGGTAAATTATATAATAAATTTCTACATCCTTTTTTATTGTAGATAGGTTTTTTATTTTTATCTCGTCTTACAAAACAAAATGTCTTTTCACCATTCTTATATTCTCGAAATTTTGCATATACAGGATTTCCTTTTTCGTCTTTATAAGTATAGTATGTTCGTTTTGATTTGCTTTTTTTTACCTTAAGGTCTTTTGGAAATAATCTTTGTTCTTCTATTCCTAATGCTGAACAAATGTCTTTAAAAGAACAACCGGCATGACATTTCATTAATATTTTTCCATCATCTCCTTCGGTAATAGATAAGCTAGGATTTTTATCTTCATGTGCTGGGCATAGGGCTATAAAGCCTTTACCCAAAGTTTTTGGTTCAAAGCCTGTTTTAGAGGAGATTAATGATAGCACTTCATCTAATTGCATGATTTTTTTCCATATGTGTTTAGTATTCTGTTTTTATATTTTTCGAGTGTTTCTGCTATTTGTTTCATTAGAAGAATTAATAAAATATCTGGAGAAGATAAGTGTTGAATATTGTAATTTGCAGTTAAAAGTCTTGTTATAGATATATTTGGTATTGGAGATTTTTCTCTTATTTCAGAGAATATACAAATTAATTTTAGTCTTATTTTTAAGTGTTTTTTGTTTTGACTGTTGTAAGTCTTTTTTATATTATTATTCATAGTTTATCCTTGGGTCATCAACCTATTGGTGGCCTTCATTTTTTTTCCTAAATTTAATTTTCTTGTCGACTTTTATTAGAAGTTCAAAAAAGTTTGCAAGCTTATTAAGTTCTTCATTAGATAAATTTTGTTTTTTAGTTTTACTTGTTTTCATTAGATTTCTCATTAATATTTTTTTTGTCTTCAATATTTTGCCATTCCAATAAAATTTCAAAAAAACTAAGCAGATTGTTGTTTTCTTCTTCTGAAAAATTTTCTTGAGATAAAGAATGAGTTTTACTTTGATCTTTTCTTAAAGACATTATTGATTGCTAAAAAAATTATTGATTTGATTGAAGTTCTTCGAATTTAGCAATAACTGCAGATTCAATAAGATCATAAGCTTTTTTATTTACGGGATGAAAAATTGGTAGATTCGAATTTCCTATTAAACGAGTTGGGAAATTTAAGCGGAATCCACCTTGAGGGCGTGTACGAATTCCAATATTTCCTAGATAGAAAGAATCTTCGAATACAAGACTTGCAAAGCCTACAAGACCATTTTTAGGTCTAACTGGAAATATTTGGATATCTTTTATTTTTGGTTCCATCGTTTCACCTTTTTGTTATTTGGTTTCACTTTTTTACTTACGATGAAACAATTTTACAGCGAGGAATGTGCCGCCGATGGCGGCCAAATTTTAAAAAATTAAATATATTGATATTAAGCTTTTATAAGCTTGTATGGTGATTTTATTCCAAGAAAAATATGATGATTTTTATTTTTTTTAAATTCAGACATAGAAGTGTTTGTTATAACTTTTAGTAAATTTTTGATTCCCCATTTTTTTTGAACTTGCTCATTGATATGCCTGATTCTTCTTTTTATACGTTCTATATTCTTTTTGGTTAAGTTTTTGTCTGTTAGTGGATATGGATCATCTTCATAATCTTCAGGTATTAATATTTCTTGTATTTTGAAAAGAGGTACCTTTTTATTATTTTTAATATAAAAATTTAAAATTTTATCAGGATCTTCTCCTTTATCG
>WJLJ01000028.1 GCA_014728525.1 Candidatus Babelota bacterium
GCTCATTACCACCTAAGATTTTGCATAATTCTACTATTTCTTTGAAGCTTTTTGTAATTAATAAGGCAATAGTATTTTCTGCGGCTTTGCTCCCCTTTGCAAATCCAACTAATACAGAAACTAAATTTTTTAAAGCTGCACCTACTTGAACACCTATTACATCATTGGATAACTCTATATTAAAATAATTATTTTGAAGAATTTTCTTTAATTCAATACCTAGATCTTCATCATCAGATGCTAGCACAGAAGCAGTATATTTTTTTTGAGCAATTTCTTTTGCAAAATTGGGTCCGGATAAAACTGCAACTTTATTCTCAAATAATTCATTTATTATCTGAGATGGTAAAAATAATGATTCATTTTCCATTCCTTTACTCAAAGATATAAATACATGTTCCTTTTTTACAAAATTTTTTGCATTCAATAAAACTTTGCGTAAAAATTTAACAGGAATTGCTTGAAAAATATATTTAGAATGAGATAAAGCTTTTTCAAAGCTATTTGTTGCCATAATGTTTTCATTTAATTTGAAATCAGGAAAAAATAACTTATTTATATGATCATTGTTAATATAATCAACTAGTTCGGATTCATGACACCATAATAAAACTTTGTAACCATTTTCAGCTAATATTGTTGAAATACTTGTCCCAAAAGCTCCGGCACCTAAAATGGTAACATTTTTACTCACTACCATCCTTTCATTGTATCAAAAATATCATCTTCCAAAATTTCTCTGGATACCTTTAAATTCATTCAAACAACATTCTAAATGATTTTCTTTAATTTCCGGCCAAAAAATATCTAAAAACATAAATTCAGAATATGCCGCCTGATATAATAAAAAATTACTCAAACGTGCCCTTTTACTTGTTCTTATAATAAGATCGGGATTTGGCATGCCTGCAGTCCATAAAGAATTTTCTAAAACCTGTTCATTTATTTCTTCTAATTTTAAAGCACCCTTTTTCACTTCCTCAGCCAATTTCTTTGTTGCATGAACAATTTCTCTTTGGGCTCCATAACAAAAAAGAAGATTTACATTTAATTTATTATTCTGTTTTGTTTCTTCTTCTAATTTTTTTATAGAAGTTAAAACATTTTTTGGAAAATAATTTTTATCACCAATAAAACGAATTTTTACACCCTGTTCTTTTAATTCCGGCAATTGTTTTATTGATTCTCCCATTAAAAGCTTAAATAAATAATTTTTTTCTTCTTCGGGTCTGTTAAAATTTTCTAAAGAAAAGGTATAGAAAGATAAATATTTAATTCCTTTTTTTAAACAAAATCTAACAGTCATTCTAAATGATTCCATTCCCTTTTTATGCCCAAAAAAGGATTTTAATTTATTTTTTTTTGCCCAACGCCTATTTCCATCAGGTATTATGGCTAAATGTTGCATAAAGCCTCTCCCAAAACAAATCTAAATTTAGTTAATAGCCTAATTTATACTATACAAATTATATTTTTTATCAAAAATTAAAATATTTTCTATAGTTATAATTAACAATATTTGCTTAATTTTTTTCTTATTTGTTCAGAAGATCCGGATAATTTTTCTTCAACTAATCTATATCTGTTTGAAAGGAAAGCAAAAACTTCTGGATAGCTTTTTAATGCTTTAATAAAAGTTAAAATATCATCTTCTGATATCAATTCTTTTTCTAATACTTTTTTTAATTTTCTTTTTAAATATTTAACATCCATTAAACTCTCTAAAGGTTCTTCTGTTTTTAATAGCATATAAATCATTTCAATGTATCCTATATAAGATGATACATCTTTAAAAGAATTAAAAATGTTTTTATAATCTGTTATGGAATAAAATAGCTCTTCGGATCCTTTTAAATATTCATCCAACAAAACAATTTTTTTTGTTAAAAACATTTTTAAAATATTTTTATCTAATTTTTTAACTAATAAATCTAAAGGAGTTTTTCCATCATTATTTTTTATTGTTTTATCCGCTTTTTTGTAACTATTAAATAATAATTCTCTCACAACTTTTACGTTAGTTAGACTTTGAAATGATACGGCTAAATGCAGAGGCGTATTACCATCAGAATCTTGTAAATTTGGATCAGCACCATATTTTAATAATTTACCAACTAATTCCGGTTTACCAAAAAAAGAGGCCGTTCCTAAAGGAAAGCTTCCTCTCAAATCTTTTTTATTTGGCTTTGCTCCATTTTTTAACATTAATTCTAAAGAATCTAAGAGTTCTTTTTTAAAAAAATAAGATATTTTCTTTCTTAATGATTTATCTATTTTAGGATCTAAATCTTCAACACTAAGTAAACTCATAAAATTTAAAGGAGTAGTACTTTTATCAGATAAAAAATTCGGATCTAAACCTGTTTTTAATAATGAAGAAACAATAAACTTATTAGGTATATCACCTAAACATTTTCCACTAGCATATGTTAAAAAATTAGCATCTTTAGATTTATTTGAATAATCAATACAATCTTTTAATAATCCTAATTTCTCAACTTTCCTAAATAATAAATTTAAATTTTCTAAAGATTTATAATTTTCTAAATAATGGATTATAAAAAAACTAAATTTATTTAAAGAACCTATAATTTTTTCCATTTCAGAATTTTCTAAAATTCCCATATCTTTAAATGTATCTAAAACCATAGATAATTCAGGATTCTTATTTAATGAGCCTGAATTTGCAAATATTTCTAATAAGTTTAATAACTTTAGGACAAATCGATTTTTTTCCAACAAACCATTTTTTTCTAAAACTTTCAAAACTTTAAGCACATCCAAAACTTTAAAAGTTTCTATCCTATCCTTATCACAAATTATTTCATTAATAATTTTTCTCTCAAAACTTTTTAAAATTTTTTCTTTATTAGATTCTAAATCAAGTTTTTTCTTGAGTTCGGAATAATAAGCTTTTTCAGTAAGATAAGCTCTTAAATTTGCTTGAATCTTCTTTAAATCTTCAACATCTGTAGAATAAGATCTCCTTGATAAATAAGTTCTTAATTTTTTTTGAATATTTATTATATTTTCAATATCTTTACCGGTTAATTCCTGTTCTTTTTCAGATGAGCTTGAAACATTTAAATCTTCAGATAAATAACCCGCTTTTTTCCAAAGTCTTCTTTCGTATTCAGAACTACTCAGATCAGAGTCTGATATTTCTGAGCAAGTATCAAGATCTGGCAAATTCATCGGTCTTGAAAAACTAATAAATAAAAAATTATAAATTAAAGATATTAATAATAGTCTTTTTAATATTTTAAA
>WJLJ01000029.1 GCA_014728525.1 Candidatus Babelota bacterium
AATAAAAAATAAAACTACAAAAATAATCGAATACAATATTAATATTAATGAAAATAAATGCGAAAAAAATATAAATTCTATAATTTTTCCTTGGACAAGCATTAAAATAAAAAAGCTCAAAATAAATTCTTTTAAGATTAAAAGCAAAGATCTCATTTTAAATTTATTATATAATAATAAATGTTCTAAATATGTAATAACTTTAAAAGAAAGCCATGACAAAACAACTTATGCAAAAACAATAAAAAGATATAAAAAAAAGGTTTTTGATAAGTATTATTTAGATAAAAATAGATGTCTTAAAAAAACAGAGAAAGAAATACAAAAAGAAAAGGAAGAAAAAGAAAGAGAAGAATATTTTAAGTCAATAAAAAACAAAAGATTTATATTAAAGACATTTTTTTAAAAATAAATTTTATACAAAATAAAAGAAAAATTATGAAAAAAATAATAATTTTAATATTTTTAATATTTACTTTAATTATTCCTGCATATACAAAAAATATTGTAATAGATAATAGATCCAATAATGAATGCTCATTATATATTAAAACATCTAATTTGGATTATAAAATTTATAAAATACATTCAAAATCATATCGCAAAATATCATATCCAAAGTATGAGATAAAAGAAATAACATTAAAATGCCGAAATTTAACATATTCTTCAAATAACACACTCAATCATATTTTGATTAAAGAAAATAAATCCGGCGTTATTTATTTGGCAAGAATAGATTAATAGCCTTTTAATAATAATTTCAAAGCCGGTCATTTGAATACAAAATTTTTTTAATTTAAAATAAAGCATTAAAATAATCCTTTTTAAAAATTTGAATAGAAAAATGAATAAATTTGATGTAATAGTAGTTGGTGCAGGTCATGCAGGTATAGAAGCCGCTTATGCCGCAGCCAAAATGGGATCCAAAACTCTTCTTTTAACAATTGATAAAAACAAAATTGCAATGATGCCTTGTAATCCTTCTATAGGAGGACTGGGAAAAGGACATATTGTTTATGAAATCAGTGCTCTTGGCGGACTTATGCCAAAACTATGCTCAAAAACATATCTTCAAGCAAGAATGCTTAATACAAGAAAAGGTCCGGCCGTTCAAGGTCTGCGTTTACAAATACATAAATTTGAATATTCCAAATTGGCAAAAGAAATTATAACGGAAACAAAAAACTTAACATTGAAAGAAGGCTTAGTTATACAAATTCTAACAAAAAAAATGGATAATAAGACAAAAGTTACAGGAGTGAAAACTCAAGACAATCAAATTTATAATGCTCCGGCTGTAATTATAACTTCCGGGACCTTTTTAAATGGGATTATACATATTGGTTTTGAAACTCAAAATGCAGGTCGTTCAGGAGAAAAAGCGGTACCGAAACTGACAAAATCACTAGAAAAAGCAACCGGTATAAAGTTTAAAAGATTAAAAACAGGTACACCGCCCAGGTTATTAAAAACTAGTATTGATTTTTCTAAAATGGAAAAACAAAAAGCTACAAAATTAGATTATCTTTATGAATTCGATCCTATAAAAGTAGAAGAAAAAACAACATGTTATATAACAAAGACTACAGAAAAAACTCATAAAATAATAAAAGATAATTTAGAAAAATCTGCTCTCTATGGCGGAAAAATTTCCGGTATTGGTCCAAGATACTGCCCATCTATTGAAGATAAAATTAAAAGACATCCTCAAAGAGGATCGCATCATGTTTTTGTTGAAGATGACGGTCAAAATTTAGAAAAAATTTATCCTGCAGGAATTTCTACGTCATTACCTTTAGAAGTACAAGAAGAATATGTAAGATCTATTCCCGGGTTTGAAAATGCAATCTTTACCGATCCCGGCTATGCAATCGAATATGATTTTTTAGAACCAAATAATTTAAAACATACTTTAGAAGTAAAAACAGTAGAAGGTTTATATTTTGCAGGGCAAGTAAATGGAACAACCGGCTATGAAGAAGCAGCAGGTCAAGGTCTTGTTGCAGGAATCAATGCGCATTTAAAAATAAATAAAAAAGATCCGTTTATTTTAAATAGAACAGAAAGCTATATAGGTGTAATGATAGATGATATTATTACAATTGGTGTTGATGAACCATATAGAATGTTTACATCTAGAGCAGAAAGAAGATTAATTTTAAGACAAGATAATGTTTTTTTACGCTTAATGCCCTATGGTAAAAAACTAAATTTAATTGACGAAAAAATTTATAAAAAATTCTTAGAAGAAAAAGAAATAATAGAAAAATCTGTAGACTTTATAAAAAAACAAAATAAACAAAGTAGTATTTTTAGACTATTCCACTCAATAGAATGGGATATAAAAAAACAAGAGAAAGGAAAAAAAATACTATCACAAAAACTAAATCTATCTGAAGATAAAATTTCTAGTCGGGCTTTGCTTTGTATTCATGCTAAAATTAGATATCAAGGATATATAGAAAAAGAAAAAACTGAATCTGAGAAAATTTTACGTTTTCAAAAGTTAAAAATATCAAAAAATATAAATTATTCACAATTATCTGGTTTATCTGTAGAATTACAAAGCAAATTGAAATTTTATAAACCAGAAACTATAGCACAAGCACAATTAATACCGGGTATGACTCCGGCAGCATTATCAATTTTAATTTTTAAATCTAGGAATCAAACATAGATAAAACTATTTGGAGAGTATTTATGAAAAAATCATTATTATCTTTTATTCTTTTATTTAACTTGCAAAATTCCAATGCAATGAGACGAGAACGTTCAGAGCCTAATTATACTAAAACTAAAACCCATTTAGGTACTGGTAGCGAAAGTGAAGAAGAAACTTTATCAAAAAGTAAATCATATCTTTCAAAAAAAAGCATTTTTGAACTGAACGAAATTAGAACAAGAGAAAAAATTAGAAAAAAATCTGAAAAATACATATCTCCAGAAAGTATCTTTAACGATTTTTCAGAACTTTTTTTTATAAAATTTAAAAAATATCCCGGTCCACTATTAGAAAAAGAAATAAAAACAAAGATAGCAACATTTTTTCTTGAAAATATTTCTCCCAAAGAAGATTTGGAAGAATATTACAGAGATACCAAAAATGGTTATGTCGCACCTTTCTCATTATATGTAAAATCTCAACCTAAAACAAACAAAAACAAATTTTTAGTAGAATTATTCGTCTGTGAGTTATTAAATGAAGTAATATCTGGAAAGAAAAATAAAAAAAAAATCTTAAAAAAACTTAAAAAAAGATCAAAAAAAGATCGAAAAAAAGATCGAAAAAAAGATCGAAAAAAAGATCGAAAAAAATCATTTCTAAAAAGATTCTTTTCTAGAAAAAAGAAAAAATAATTATTTGTTTTTAAAAAAGGAAATACAAAATGCAAAATAGATTTGCAAAGGTTATTGTTCTTACAATATCAATTCTTTTAACAAAAAATATAAATTGTATGGGGTTGAAATATATAAGTTGCGAAGATCTTTATCATAGGATTTTAGAAAAATTAGAATTTTCTGAAACAATAAATTTAAATGAAATATGGAAAAAAATTTTAAACTTTACTGATAAAGAAATAAAAAAAATAACTTGCTATAAAAAAACATATGAAGATTACACAAAAGAAAAATTTATTCCCTATGATAAAAAAACCAAAAATTTTATTTTTAATACAAAAAACGAATATATATATGAAGAAAGTGAATCTTCTCAAGAAGAATATTATTTTTCTCCGAAAAATGAAAAACGTTGTATAAGATTAAAAAGATCTAGTAATAATCCTATCAGACCAAAAAAATCTGATAAACGATCAAGAAATAAAGAACCTAAACATATAAAATGGTAAAAAATAAAATAAGTTTAATTACTGCAATTTTTATAAATATAAACATAATGATAGGTGCAGGAATTTTTATGAATCCTGCACCTTTAACAAAATTTACAGGCAGTTTTAGTTTTTTGGGGTATATCTTTGCTGCAATTTTTTTATTGCCAATTGTCTTGGTTATTACAAATTTAGCAAAAAGTAATCCTATTGCAGGGGGGCTTTATGTTTATAATAAAAAAACTTTAGGTAATTTTATAGGTTTTTTAGGAGGTTGGAGTTATTTTTTAGGTAAAGCAACTTCGGCTGCACTTTTATGCAATACGTTTGTAATATTTTTTAGAAATAGAATTTTGGTATTACAAAAAATCCCATTGCTTATTTTAGATTTATTTTTAATTTTGTTTTTAATTTTAATAAATATTTTTGGTGTGAGAATTGGAGGAAAAATTCAATATTTATTTATAAGTGCAAAATTTATACCAATAGTTTTTGTTTTATTTGCAAGTTTATCCATTTTTAATCCCGATTTCTTTATATTCAAAAGCCAAGATTTCAAAAATTTATTTTTTATTTTACCTGTTTCAATATACGCTTTATTAAGTTTTGAAATTATAACTTCAATCGGTCACATGATAAAAAATCCTGAAAAAAATCTAAAGAGAGCTATTTTATATTCTTTTCTGATCGTTGTAGGTATTGCCACGATTTTTCAATTTTTAATATTTGCAGGCTTAGGAAAAGAAGTTACTCTGGTAAATATTCCTATACTTTTATTAGGTTCAAAAATTTTTAATAGCGGAAGTTGGTTACCGGCTATAATCAATTCTTTTGTTTTTGCATCAATATTAGGTGGCGCATTTGGAAGTTTAACCAGCAACTGTTGGAACCTTTATGCTCTTTCAAAAGATAACCAAATGCCATTTTCTAAATATTTTATAAAAATAAATAAAAATAATGTTCCTTTTTTTAGTTTATTATTTCAAGGACTCATAGCATTCATTCTCTTAGCAATAAGCAGAACACAAGTAACATTGCAAAATATGACTGTTTTTGGGATGGTAACAGCATATTTTTTAAGCAGTGTATCTTTGTTTAAAATATTAAAAAAAGAAAATCTAAAAAAAAAGCTATTGCCAATATTAGCAATAGCAAGTAGTTTTTATATGATATTTATATGTATAAAAAATATAATTTTTTATGGTATATCTATCCCTTTTATTTTATTATTTCTTCTTGGAATAATATATACGCTCAAAAAAAATTTTTATTTATCAACTTGAACTTGAACATATAATTTTTTACTAAGATCTACTATAGAACCGGCCATAGGTTTTTGATCCGTTACATAATACTTTTTATTTCGCCTATCCTCTAAGATCCTATTTTTATAAAAAACTTCTAATATTATTTTATCTTCATCCAAATAATCATATATTTTTTGTAAATTACAACCTTCAAGATTTGGGACTATAAAATAATTTAAATTTCCCGAAGAAAAATATATTACCAACTTTTTATCATCTAAAGACTTATTTGGTTGTGGATATTGACCAATACAAATATCAGTTGGATAAAAACTATTTACCCAATAATAATTTGGCTTTATGCTTAGTTTTGCAACCTCTTTATTAATTTTTTTCTGTTTTTTATTCAAAAAATTTGGAATATTTAAAGACTTAGGTTTTTTAGAGACTGTAATAAAAATATTTTGATTTTTTTTTATTTTTTGACCGGCTAAAGGACTTTGACTTAATATAATTCCTTCGGGAAGATCGGAATCTTCAAATTCTTTTAAAAGATGTAAATTTAAATTTTTATTAGATATTATTCTTATACTTTCTTGTAAATTTTTACCTGTAATATTAGGAACTATAAATTCACTTTTTGGAAAAAAATATAAAAATAAGTAATACCCTAAAATAAAGCTCAGAAAAGGGAGGGTCCAAAATAATTTTTTCATATTCATCTTTAAGAACATCTCATTTAATTTTTAGGCATATCTATAAGCCGGATTCTGTACTCTTTAAAGAGTGGCAACCATCTATCTTTGCGACATACCCACAAGTTTTAAAAAAAGAACAAGAAACTTACAACTTGTTTATTTTGTCTTACTCCAGACGGGGTTTACCTGAATAAACAAATTACTCTGTTTATCTGTACGCTCTTACCGCACATTTTCACCCTTACCCAAAAATTGGGCGGTATATTTTCTGTGGCACTTTCCGTAGGCTTTCGCCTCCCTTACTTGAACAAAAATATTGTCTTGTAAGGCATCTATCTTGTTTGGAGTCCGGACTTTCCTCTCTTTTGACCTAAAATAGATAAAGAGCGGTTGCCCGATATACCTAAAAAAATCAAACTTCCTATTAATATATTAATAAATATAGTAAAAAAGGTCGAATTACCAAACAAATTTACCCCTAAAATACAATATTTTATTAAAAAAACATTAAAAAATAATAAAAAAAATATAAATATGGT
>WJLJ01000030.1 GCA_014728525.1 Candidatus Babelota bacterium
ATATGAAATATTTTGTATTGGTATTAATAGCATTTTTTATATCACCACAAATCATTTCTGGAAAAATTTATTTAAAAACAGAAAAAACCTCTAGGTTTTCTCAGGAAGTTAAAGATTCTGCAAAAAAATTAAGAGCTCAGCTTATATTTATAATTTTTTTTTATTCTAAAATTAATGTTTTGGATGATCAAGATGATATTCTTAATAAAAAAAATGAAAAAGATTTTGCCTTAATGGAAAAATTTTACTACGAAATATTTAAAGATTATAAATTAAAGAGTTTTTCCGATGGGGACTTTAAAGAAATAGAAGCTTATAGTTTATTAGCATCTATTTTAAATTTTATTGATTCTATTATAAAAGAAAAAATAAATACAGAAGAAGGAATAGAGGTTGAAGAAGAAAATAAAGAAGAAGTAGAGAGAAAAAAGACTTTTGAAATTCAAGGTTTTATTTCTGCAGCATATCAAATATGTTTTCTTGCCGGTTATCAATTATATTTGTCATTGGGTGAAGAGTCATTATCATTTTTTGATGTTATTAATAAAATGTTAGAGGAAAAAGAAAAAGATTCTTATATAACAAAAAAATATTTTTTTGAAATAATTTATTTTTTAAGTGAATATTTAGATTTGATAATAAAAAAGCATTTAAATCTTTTTTTGTTATTTCCTGAAAGATTTAAAGAAAGAATTAAGTATTTAGAGCTTGTTATGAGTTGTAAAAAACTTTTTCCCGAAATAGATTATGAATATTTTCTAGAAAATTTTTATTTAATATCTTCTTTTAAAGATAAAGAAACCGTTTCTTACGAAGCAATCTTATTAGAAATGTTATAAAACATTTATTTTTTTACCGGCTAAATATGCTAACGTTGCACCTCCTCCTGTAGATAAAAAATCAAACTCTTTTTCTAAACCAAACATATAAATAGCTGCAACACAATCACCACCTCCGGCAACAGAATATACGGAAGAATTAGCAATAGCATTTAAAATTTCTTTTGTTCCTTTTTGACTTTCTTCTTTTTCATAAATACCCATTGTTCCATTTATAAATATAGTTTTAGCTTTATTTATTTCTTGGATAAAAAGTTCTATTGTTTTACTTCCAATATCATTTTTACAATTATCAATTGGAAGTAATATATTAATATTATTTTCTTTTGCTTTTTTCAAAAGATCATTTTCATTTTTCATATCTTTTGCAATTGCTCCACCAATTATTATGCAAGAGGGTTTATTGTTTTCTTTTAATATAAGATTTTTTATTAATGGAAGTTTTGTTTTTAATTTGTTTCCGCCAAGAATTACCAGAAATGGCTGTTCCGGATTATTTTTTATTTTATTTAATTCTGAAATTTCTTTTTGTACTAATAATCCGATAGCTTTAATTTTAAATTTTTTTGATAATAGAGTGACAGAAGTATCATCTCTATGCGCTAGCGCAAAAGAATCATTAACATAAATATCTGCGGCTTCCTTTAAAATATTGGCAAATTTTTCTTTTTCTTGAATATTACCTTTTTCACCATTAAAAAATCGTAAGTTTTCTAACAATAAAATTTCATCAAAATTTTCTTTGCTTAAAATTTTTGCTTTTTCTAAGTCTATTTCATAACGTATTCTATAACCTTTTTTCTTAAACCAAGGAACTAAAATTTTGGTAGTAAGGCTTTCGTCAAAAAAATTTGTATGTCCTTTGGCATCAGGTCTTCCTATATGGGTTGCCAAAATTATTTTTCCGTTATTCTTTAGAATATAATCAATTGTGGGTAATATTTTTTCTAATTTATAATCTTGCAATATTTTTTTATTTTTTAAAGGTACATTTAAATCTGCACGTAAAAAAACTCTTTTATTTTTAATGTCTATATCTTTTAACTTTGAATAATTTATTTTTTCCATAATGTCCTTTTTTTTTATTAATGAGATTAATATTTACAAAATATTTGTTTTTTTGTAGAGTTTATCAAATTTAAGTTCGTTTGGGGTTTTTATTTTATTATTCTTTTAAAAAGAAAGGGTTTTTGTGAAAGTTTATAAAAAACTTTTAGCTCTATTTTTATTAAGTCTTTTTTCTTTAAATCTTTCAGCAAAATTATTTTATAATGTTCAAGATGATGATCCTGAAATAATAGTTGCTGTGAAAGAGCAAAATTTAGAAAGACTTCAAGAATTAATTGAAAAAGGTGTTGATTTAGAAGAAAAGTGTAGAGAAGAAGGTACCGCTTTAGGTTGGGCTTTTTATTTTAAATGGTTAGAGGGAGTAAAAGTTTTACTTAAGGCTGGAGCGAATATAGAATATGAAACAGCTGACGGTACAAATTTATGGCATCTTTTAATGCTTTCTGGGCAAAAATGGGGGGAAGAAGAAGGGCGTAAAACTTCTTTAAAACTTTATAAAATTCTTAAAAAAAGTGGTTTAAAAATGAAGAAGTTTACCTGTGATAGCTTAAATGATATAGAAGATTATTCAGAAGAAAACCCGGAATTAGTTAAACGTTTTTTTTCTGATATTAGATTTAAAAAAATGTGTTGGTGGTTATATAGGTTTGGTTATAAACCTTTATTAAGATTTACCGATATATTTATTTGGATGGAAGAAAATTTTGGAAAAGATTAAATAAATAATATTTTTATAAAATTTAAGATAAGGCCTTTCTGTAACAAAGGAAGGTCTTATTTATTTTAATTATTTCTATGTGTAACATTTAAAATTACTTTTTACATTTTTTTGAAAAAAAGTGCTTTTTACTAAAAGTAATTTTTTTTATACCCTTTTATAAGGGTTAATTGCAATTATACTTATAAAAATGGAGGTTTTTATAATGAAATTAAATTTATTGGATAATTCAAAAAAAATAATTTTGTTTTTTTGTGCATTATTTCTTTTTAATACTGTTTATCCCATTAGATTCTTTTTTAAAAAAAAGGATACAAAATTAACAAATTTTAAATCTAATGTTTGTAAATCTATAGAAACAGGCGTTCAAGCCGGTGGGCTTTTTAGAAACCAAGAAGGTTTTCGTAGGGCTGATTATATAAATGCTATTAAAAATGGTGTTAATAGTTTTTTTGAAAATGCAGGTCCCGGTTTGTTTTCTAAAATTAGAAGTAATCGTTTTGAATATGATGAAACAGTTTATCAAGGTATAATAAGTTCTATTTATAATGGAGAATCTGTAACACACAATTCTTTGCGGGATTTTTTGAGAAATAAAGAAAATTCTAAAGAATTAAAAAGTGTTATTGTTAAAAGAATAAAAAAAATAAAAAGAATGTCTTGGCCTGAGCGTTTTAAATTAGGTTTAAAATGGGGTATTCCATATACTGTGATAGCTGCTGGCTTAATAGCAAGTATTGATGCTCTTCGTTTTTATTCCAAATCACATGATCCTGTTGCCATAAAAACCTTTTTTAGCTTATTTATTCCATCTGTAACATCTGGTTATTATTTGGCATCAAGAGGTTTAAAAAATGGATTAAAAAGAAGTTTATTAATTAATGGAGTTTTATGGGGCGGGTCATTGGTATATAAAGGGTTAAAAGATTCATTTTGGGGTATTTTTTAATATGGAGGCAAAAATGAATTTTTTTTTAAAGAAATCTAAGATTTTAAAATATTTATTAATTGTATCAATAGCTTTTTCATCTTTGAGTGCTAATAATTATAGGTTTGTTCCTAAAAAACTTATAGATGTTGATAATAAAAGTTATTCTTCTGTTAATGTTAATTTAGCAGATCAACAAAAGCAACTTATTAATAATTTAATTTTGCTTATTCAAGCTCAAAATAAATTATTGAATAATTCTTTTAATTTAAAAGGAATTGGATTAAATGGAATTCAAAATGTAGATATTAAAGCAAAAGATGAAAAAGAAAAAAATAGCAAATTTAAAAAATCATTATCTTTTGTAGGAAGAAATGCTTTAAGTTTAAGTAAATTTGCCGGAAAAAGTTTCTTTTCATATTTTAAAGATATGACAGCAAAGATGTTTAGACGTACAGCTGCATTATCAACATATTTAAGCTTAGCATCTTTCGCTTATTGGAGGATTACGGGAAGAAATCCCTTAATCCCTGCAAAAGAATCCTATAGATTTTCAAAGTTTTTATTAAAAAAACTTTTATCTAGAAAAGTTACTTTGCCAAAAGAAAAACTTAAGAATCATTGGGTATATAAATTCAATAAAATATGGGATGCTCCCGGAAATTTACTTTTTGGAAAAGCTAAAAAATCTTCGGAATATGGAGATAGATTTTCACCCGACGAAATAATGTGGGGTGGTGGAGTTTTATTAGTATATTTATTATTACTAAAATAATTTTATTCTAGAAGTTACAACTATTAATTTAATTTAAAAAAGAAGTAGAATGTTTGATCAAACATTTTATTTCTTTTTTTGTTTTTACAGATTTCTTTTTTATAACTTAAGTTGTGACCTTTGAAAAATAGTAATATTGCCAATAGATAAGGTATTATCTCCGTTCGCCCTGAGCGTAGCAACTTGTTGCGTAGTCGAAGGG
>WJLJ01000031.1 GCA_014728525.1 Candidatus Babelota bacterium
ATAAAGAAAAACTATAAATCTTTACATGATCTTTTTAAAAAGCATTGTTCAGATAACAAGCTTAATTTTGATTCCTAGTTTTTCTATTTTTTTTAAACTTTCCAAATTATAACCAACCTTGTTTTTATATTCCAAAATAAAATTTCTATCTGCTTCTTTAAATTTTAATTTAAGAGGTATTTTATTTTCAATGGAATTAGCTAATTCTATTTCTTTTGTTAATTGATTTAAAATTTCTTCATTGGTATTTTCTGGTAAAATAAAATTTAATGATTTTATTTTTTTTTGTTCAAAGATTTGTTCTATGGGGATTAAATTATTTACTTTAATTTTACATTTGTTTGAACTTGTAGAGTCTATAAATCCATCTATTATAAAAATATTATATTCATTTAAAAGGTCGCCAACTTTTTTGTATGTATTTGGAAATATTATAAGTTCTCCATTGCTAGAGAAATCTTCAAATTGAGCAAAAGCCATATCATCACCTTTTTTTGTTTTTATAACTTTATGGTTTTGCATTAACCCATAAGAAATTATTCGGGGTTCTCTTTTTAAGTTTTTGCCTTCTACCATATCTAGTGCATCTTTAAAATTTATTGACTCTATCCATTTAAGAGAAGGGTAATTTTTTAAAGGATGTGAGCTTAAATAAAAACCGGCTATTTCTTTTTCTTTTTCAAGTTTTTCTTTATCGGACCAATCTTTTAGCGGTGCAAAGGCATAATATTGATTAGTTTTATCTAGTTCATTAGTTTTTTTTATCCCAAACATACTCATTTGTCCGGTTTCGGCTTCTTTTTTTGCTGCTATTGCAATTTTTAATATTTTATCTAATTCGGCTATTTTTTGAGCTCTGTTTCCGGGAAAACAATCTAAAGCACCGGAATAAATTAAGCTTTCAATAACTCTTTTATTTGCAGTTCTTAAATCAACTCTTTTGCAAAAATCTAAAATATCTAAAAATGGTTTTTTATTTCTTTCTTCTATTATTTTTTCAAGAGCTGCAAGTCCCGCATTTTTTATTCCTTTTAATCCGAACAGTATCCCATCTTCGAATGCACAGAATTCTATTTCTGATTTATTTATATCAGGTGACATTGTTTTTATATCCATATCATGTATTTCTTGTAAATAAAAAGTAAGTTTATCTGGATCATTTGTTTCATGTGATATTAATGCAGCCATAAATTCAACCGGATAATTTGCTTTTAAATATGCTGTCTGATATGCAATTAAAGCGTATGCGGTGGAATGTGATTTATTAAAACCGTATCCTGCAAAATATGCCATTAAATCAAAAAGTTCTGCTGATTTCTTTTCATCAAATCCTTTTTCTTTTGCTCCGTTTATAAATAATTTTTTTTGTTCTTTCATAACTTCAAATTTTTTCTTTCCCATTGCTCGGCGTAAAATATCTGCGCCTCCCAATGAAAAACCTGCAATTGTTGAAGCTATTTTCATAACTTGTTCCTGGTAAACAATAACTCCATAGGTTTCATTTAATATTGGTTCTAATTCAGGAAACATATATGTTGTTTTTTTTCGTCCGTGTTTTCTATCTATAAAATCATCAACCATTCCGGAGCCTAATGGTCCCGGCCTGTATAATGCATTAACCGCTATTAAATCTTCGAATTTTTCCGGTTGAAGTTTGCGCATAACTTCTTTAATTCCCTCAGATTCGAATTGAAATATTCCATTGGTATTTCCAGCTCGTAAAAGATTAAAAGCCTTTGGATCATCAAAAGGTATCTTATCTAAATTTATTTTTATATTGTGACGTTTTTTTATAGCATCTAAAGTTTTTTTTATGACTGTTAAGTTTTTTAAACCTAAAAAATCCATTTTTAAAAAACCTACTTGCTCTAATTCCGTCATAGCATATTGAGTTACAAGTTCAGTAGATTTTGCAGGAACATATAAAGGTAACATTTCTCGTAATGGCTTAGGAGAAATAACAACTCCTGCAGCATGCTTAGATGCATGCCTTGTAAGCCCTTCAAGTTTAAAACATATATCAAATAATTCTTTTACTCTAGGGTTATTATCGATCATTTCTTTTAATTTAGGCTCTTGTTCAATTGCTTCATTTAATTTTATTTTTAATTGATTTGGAATTAGGTCTGTAAGAGCGTTTGCGTCTTGAAAAGGAAAACCTAGAGTTCTTGCTACGTCTTTTATAACCCCTTTAGCCATCATTGTTCCGAATGTTATTATCTGACAAACACAATCTTGGCCATATTTATTTCTTACATAATCAATTACTTCTTCTCTTCTTTCAATACAAAAATCGATATCTATATCGGGCATGCTTACTCGTTCGGGATTCAAAAATCTTTCAAAAAGTAAGTTATATTTTATTGGATCTACGTTTGTAATTTTTAAAACCCACGCAACTAAAGAACCTGCTGCAGAACCTCTTCCGGGTCCTACAGGAATATTTTGTTCTTTTGACCAACGAATAAAATCTGAAACAACTAAAAAATATCCGATATAGCCCATCTGAATTATTGTAGACATTTCTAATTCTAATCGTTTTATATATTCAGGATATTTTTCTTCGTCAATTAAATTTTCATTTTTTAAATGTTCAAGACCATCAAAACATAGTTTTTTAAAGTAATCTTCTTCTGTATAATTTTTAGGTATGGGACTTTTGGGAAAAAATAATTTTCCAAATTCAAAATCAAATTCGCAACTATCTGCAAGAAGTCCTGTATTCCAAACCACTTCCGGGTTGTTTGGGAAAAAATCTAACATTTCTTGAGTAGTTCTTAAATGACAGTCATATTCACCAAAAGTCATTCTATCTGGATCGGACATTTGTTTTTTTGTTTGAATTGATAATAGAACTTCATGTGCATATCTATCTTCTTTATTTATAAAATGTGCATCACATGCTGCAATCGTTTTTATTCCGTAATCTTTACTTAATTCTAAAATTGTATTATTTACTTTTATTTGTTCTTCAGTGTTGTGGGGTTGAACTTCCGTATAAAAACGTTCTGTTCCAAAAATATCTAAAAACCACTCAATTCGTTCTTTGGCTTGATCAATTTTATTATTTTTTATTAAAGAAGGAATATGACTTCCCAAGCATCCAGAAGAGATTATTAAGCCCTCATTATGTTTTTTTAGCATGTTATAATCAATTCTTGGTTTAAAGTAAAAACCTTCTTTATAAGATAGTTCCATCAACTGACATAAATTTTTATAACCAACTTTGCTTTTAACTATCACAATAATGTGAAAATATTTTTCCTTTGCATCTTTTATTTTTGCATCGGGAATAAAATACATTTCACAACCAAGAATAGGTTTTATATTTTCTTTTTTTGCTAATTTAAAAAATTTTACAGCACCAAAAATATTACCATGATCAGAAATGCCAACAGCTTTATTTTTGTCTTTTTTTGCAAACTCAATCAATGGTTTTAATTTTATTGCTCCATCAAGTAATGAAAATTCTGAGTGAAGATGTAATTGTACAAAATGTTTGTCCATTTTTATTCTTTTTTTTAAAGGGTTTATAAATATAAGATAAAAAGTTTATATTAAAAAATAATAAAAATTAAAAATAAAAAAAAGGAGAAATGTGGATTTTAATTTAATGTTGTTTTTTATTGCTCTTTTTATGAGCTTAATTTTTTTATGGTGGGCCGGCGGTTTATCTGTTAATTATTCTATTCAAATGGCCGATATTTTTAATTTAAATACTTTATTTATAGGTTTCGTTTTAATTTCTATATCTACAGGATTGCCAGAACTTTCAATAGCAATTTCTTCAACATTAAGAGGAGTTCAAGAGGTTTCGGTCGGTGATATTTTAGGTTCAAACGTATGTGATCTATCACTTGTTTTGGGTTTAGCAATACTTATTTACGGTTCTATAAAAATAGATAAAAAAGAAATGAGAGATTCTTTGATTTTACTTTTTGTTACAGCTTTATCTATGGGAGCTATTTTTTTTGTAGGACGTTTAAATAGTTTTACGGGTATTATTTTTATTTCTATATATTTTATTTCAATTGGATGGCTTTGGTTAACCAGTACAAAAAAAGAAATATTGGAAGAAGAAAAGATACAAGAAAAAATAAAAAGTGAAGAATTACAGTTAGATGTTAAAGCAGGTAGAGGGCAAAGACAAAAACCCGGACGAGCCTCAAGGAAGAAAAAATTTTTGATTGTATTAAAATTCTTAGGCTCTTTAGTCCTTGTTTTAGGAGCTTCAGAATTAGCAGTTCATTTTGCTATACAAATTACTAATAAATTAGCTTTGTCTTTAAAGACAATTGGGGCGACTATATTTGCTGTTGGAACTTCATTGCCGGAACTTTCTTTAAGTTTAAATGCTTTAAAGCAAAAACAATATTCATTAGCTTTAGGAAATGCTTTGGGTTCGGTTTTGGAACAGGGTACTTTACTTATAGGAATTTTGGCTGTGATTTCCGGTAATAGCATTAATACTGCAAATTTAAGGTCTCTTGCTCCATTTATGTTTTTTTCTTTTTTTATAATTGCTTTTTCTATTATTAAAAGAAAAAAAATAGGAAGAATAGAAGCATCTTTATTGTTATTATCTTTTTTATCATTTTTGATTTATCAAATTTTTTGGGTAAGATAATTTATTTTTTAAAATTGTTTACTTTATGTTCAAAAAAAGTTATTAAAAAAAGAAATATCAAAAACTTTCTTAGGAGTTTTATTATGAAGAAGGTTTTATTTCTTTTTTCCGTCTTTTTTTTCTTAACGTTAATCCTTATAAATATGCAATTTTTGTACCGGATAATTCTGATACAAATGTTTATGATTTAGATGGAAAATTTAATAAGTATCAAGCTTTAAAGTATATAAAAAAATTACGAAAAAAAAATACGGAATTTTATACTTTTCATTTAAATATCGATTTAGGAGGAATAGCATTTGAAGATTATAATGAATATTATTATGATGAATATTGGTTTTATTAAGAAAATGGAAGAGATAAATATGGCAGAAGACTTCTAATAAAAAATATTGAGGAGTTTGATAACATATTTGTTTTTGAAAATAAGAATAAATTTTATGATAAGAATAAAAAGGTACGGGATTTTGATGAAAAAATTAGCTACTGTAATTTAGCTATAAGGCATGTATTATTTTTACCTTATGATTTTTTTGATAAAGTTTACTACAAATTTGAGGGAACTTATATTTTTGATATTGAGAAAGCAGAAAATGTTTTTTATGGTTATTTTTTAAAAAAATATAAAGAAGACTTTTTTAGTGATTCGAGTTTTAGTGAAGATTTAAAAATAAAAGCGAAAGAAAGAAATTGTATAATATCTGAGGCAGAAAACTTTAAAGGGGAATATATTTTTTTTTATCAGGAAAGAGGGAAAGATCTTTGGGGAAGAAGAAGGTTATGGCGGGATATAAAACAAGAACCTTATCGTTTTAAAGTTTGTTCTTTTGAAAACAAAGAAAGATTTAAAGAACGGATTCCTAGAGATTTAGAAGGTTCTTTTGATGTAGAATTTAAAAAAATTTGAACACCCATTTTTGAGCATTCAATTATATTATTGGCAGGACAAAACCACCGACGAAGTCGGTTGGTGGAGCGAAGGCCCCACACAAATGGGAAGCAACATTGTTGCTGAGCTTAGTAATTTATAAAAAGCCGTTCGCCCTGAGTGATTTTTGCTTGCAAAAATTGTATCGAAGGGTTTTAAGAATGGTTAAGTAAATTCGCTTTGACCGTTCGGTAAGACCCTTCGATACACCTCGCAAGCTCGGCACTCAGGGCGAACGGGAATGAAATGTTTTTTAGTTGATAATTGAAAAAAAGGGACCTAAAGAACATTGTTGTCTGAAATCCCTTTTTAAAAGCCACCGACAAAGTCGGTGGTAGTTTACTAAACAAATTTTATTTCTTTTGCTTTTCTATCATGAAGTTCTTCTGTTTTTGCAATAAATTGATCTGTTATTTTTTGTAATAAATCATTTAATCTTTTTGCAAAATCTTCAGATATAAGTTTTTTTCTTTCAGCATCTCTTAATTGATTATGAAATTCTTTCCGTACATTTCTGATGCCAATTTTACATTCTTCTGTTTTTTTACCAAGTACTTTATCTAATTCTAATCTTCGGCTTTCTGTCATTTGAGGAAGTTGAATTCTAATCATTGTACCGTCATTAATAGGTGTAACTCCTAAGTCTGATGCTAAAATTGCTTTTTCAATTTCACCTATTATTGATTTATCCCAAGGTTGAATAGTTATTAATCTAGAATCCGGAGTAGCTATTCCGGCAAGTTCTTTTAATCTCATTTGTTGACCATAAACATCGGCTTTTATATCTTCTACTAAATTAGTAGAAGCTCTTCCTGTTCTTATTGAAAGAAGTTCTTTTTCAAAGTGATTTATTGGTTTTTGCATACCTTCTTTTATGGAATTCTCAAAACCAGAACTATTTCCTTCTTCGAAAATTACTGTGTTCATATTTTACCCTTTTTTTAGCTAATTGTACTGCCAAAGTTTGGATCTTTAAATACTTTTAGAAGAGAATCTTTTTCAAAAATATTAAAAACCTTTATTTTCAAATTATTTTTTTTAGCAAGTGTTATAGCAGTCAAATCCATAACTTGCAAATTATTTTTTAAAAAATCATCAAAGCTTAAAGTTTTTAACAGCTTGGCAT
Organism: Candidatus Babelota bacterium; assembly: GCA_014728525.1. Taxonomy (GTDB): domain Bacteria; phylum Babelota; class Babeliae; order Babelales; family UASB340; genus WJLJ01. The sequence continues at coordinate 6,682 of WJLJ01000031.1, forward strand.
TTTTATTTTTTTCAGGATCAGAGTCAAATATTCCTTCTGTTTTAGTTCCTTTTAAAACTAGAGATGAGTTTAATTGTAATGCCCGTAAAACTGCATTTGTATCGGTTGAAAAAAATGGATTACCGGTTCCTCCGGCAAAAATAATTATTTTATTTTCATTTAAAGAAAGATCTATTTTTTCTTGCGTTATATTATCAGCAATTGTGGGAACAGGTATAGCAGAAAGTATTTTTACTTTTAAGTCTTGTTTTATTAATAAATCCTTTAAAATTAAACTATTTATTATTGTAGCAACCATGCCTGCAAAATGAGCATTAGCAGGATTTAAATTTAAAGATTTTCCATGTTGTTCGCCTCTAAAAATGTTTCCGGCTCCGATAACGATTCCTATTTGATTTTTTAAAGAAATTTTTTTTATTTGTTCTACTACTTTTTTTAAAGATTCAGTGGAGGCAAAAAGCTCTCCACTGAGTTTTATTACTACTTTTTCCATATAACTTTAAAACTTTAAATTTAATTAATAAACTATTGTTATTTTCCAACAGTAAATCTTGCAAATTGTTTTATTTTTATATTTAAATCGGTTTCTTTGGAAACCTCATTTATAATTTGAGATATTGTTTTTTTATCGTCTTTTATAAACCTTTGATTTTCAAGGCAGACTTCTTCGTAGTATTTTTTAAGTTTTCCTTGCATGATTTTATCAATCATATTTTCAGGTTTACCGGAAGAAATTAATTGTTCGCGTATAACTTCTTGTTCTTTTCTTAATAAAGATTTATCTAATTCCTCCGGACGTATTGATAATGGATTTGTAACTGCAATTTGCATGCAAATATCATGTGCAAGTTCTTTTACTCTATTTTTATTTTTTTCATCTATGGTTTTATCTGCAATAAGTTCTATTATGACTCCTAAATTGGCACCGGGGTGAATATAAGAATTTATAAGCCCGTTTTCATTTGTCTTAAGGTATACGAATTTTTCCGTTTTAATAGATTCTGCAATTCTGGATATCAATTCTTCTAGTCTTTGTTGAACCGTTATTTTCTCATTTTCAAAAAGAGATTCATTTAAGAGGCTTTCTATATCTTTTGTTTCTTTATTTAGTATATGTTTGCAAATTTCTTGAGAAAAGTTTTTCATATCTTCAGTATTTGCAGAGAAATCAGTTTCGCAAGAAACTTTTAATAAAACACCTTTTTTATTATCCGGAGACAAGCAGCTTTCAATATGTCCGTTGTTGGTTTCATTTCCGGCTCTTTTTTGAGCAACTGCAGCACCTTTTTTTCGTAACAATTCAATTGCTTTATCGATGTCACCATCTGCTTCTTGCAAAGCTTTTTTGCAGTCCATCATTCCAACTTGAGTTTTTTCTCTTAATTCTTTGATTAGTTCCATTGTAATTTTAGCCATTAAATAACTCCTGTTTAGCTTTTTTATAATAAATTTACAATTCTGATTTAAAATTTGTTTTTATTTATTAATAATGCCAAAACTAATCGATTTTACAAGGTTTAAAGCATATTTTGACAAAATAGAACATAAAAACTATGATATAAACCAATTAAAAGTAATTATCAGTTGTATCTATAAACTAAAATAAAAAGTTTCTTAGTTTGTTTTTTATTTAAAAAATATATAAAATTATAAGAACTTAAATAGTATTAAACTTTAAAATTAGCCTTGAAAAGGAGTTTATTATGCCAGTACCTAAACGTAAAACATCTAAAGCCAGAAGGGATAAAAGAGCTGCAGGTAAGAAGGAAACAGTTGTTATTATTTCAAGATGTCAAACATGTAATGCTCCTGTTTTACCACATCAAGTTTGTAAAGAATGTGGACATTATAAAGGTATAAAAATTATAAGAACAAAAACAGATCGTATGTATGAAAGAAATCAAGCCAGACAGGCAAAACAAAAAGCTAATGCACCTGTCGGTAAGCCCATGGAACAACCTGCAGAACAAGCTCCTAAAAAGTAATTATAAAAAGTGAATATATGCCATGAGAAATCTTTGTTTTCTCGTGGCTTTTATTTTGTTTGTGTTTATTTTTATTACAGAGTAGTTTTATTGAGGAAAATATAATGCCTTCTGAATTCTCAAAAAATCCATTAGTAGATAAAATAGAAAAAAGTTTAAATTTTATAAAAAGAAATAAAAAAATGATAGGTTTTTATTTCTTAGGATTAATAGTCTTAATAGCTCTTCTTGTAGGTTATTTATATTATAAAGAAGGTCTTGAAAAAAGAGCACATAAAGACCTTTTGGTTGCTTTGAGGGTTTGGAATTCCAAGGTTATAAAATCAGCAACGAATGAAGATTTAGGTAAAGGCGTTTTTTCTTCGGAGAAAGAAAAATGGGAACATGCAGACTCTGTTCTTAAAGAGAAGTATGAAAGAAATAAGGCTACAGGAATCGCACCTATTTTTTTAGCTTATAGGGTTGAAGCACTATTGAGCTTAGGTAGAATTGCTGAAGCTATCGATGTTCAAAAGCTGTTAATAAAACATATTCCTACAGATTCTGATTTACGGGGATATAACAAGATAAAGTTATCTTTAATGCGTATTGATACAGGAATAGAAAAATATATCAAAAAAGGTTTGGAAAAATTAAAAAAGCTTGCTTATGAGCAAGCAGAACCCTCTAAGGATGAAGCTTTATATCGCTTAGGCGAATATTATTGGGATATAAAGAATTTTAAAGAGGCTGCAAATTATTGGAATCAATTAATTATAAAGTTCGGCAAAACATCTAAATATCCATCTATTTGGGTAGATATCGCAAAACCAAAGCTAAAAACCATCGTTGTTTAATTTTTAAAGCATATAAAGCTGTTTTTTGTTTAAAAAATAGGCTTTATATGCGTTTTTTATATATAATTTGTAAATTTTTATAAGATTTTTATAATTTAATTGTTTTGGATGGTAATTTTTAAATAGGTAAATGATGGTTAATAATAAAGAAATTAGAGTGCGTTTTGCGCCTTCTCCTACCGGTCATCTTCATGTAGGTAATTCTCGTGTTGCAATTTTTAACTGGTTATTTGCAAAACATAATAATGGTAAATATTTATTAAGAATTGAGAATACCGATGTTGAGCGTTCAACAAAAGAATATCTTAATTCTCAACTCGCCAGTTTGGAATGGTTGGATTTGTTACCCGATGAGCCCATTTTGTATCAAATGTCTCGCTTAGAGGAACACAAAAAAGTTATAAATGAATTATTAGAAAAAGGATTGGCATATCCTTGTTTTTGTGATCCTGTTGAGTTGGATAAAAAAAGAGCAGAATTTATGCAAGCAGGAAAAACATATAAATATAATGGGGCTTGTAGGAATTTGAAATATTCAAAAGATGATAAAAGGTTAAATGAGCCTCATGCAATTAGGTTTAAAGTTCCAAGCGATTGCAATTTTGTTGAATTTGAAGATTTGGTTAGGGGGAAGGTAAGGCTTGATTCGGAGTATTTGGATGATTTTGTAATAATGAGGCGAGATGGAACTCCAACATATAATTTTGTTGTTGTTGTTGATGATATATATATGAAAATAAGTCATGTTATACGTGGCGAAGATCATATATCTAATACGCACAAGCAGATTTTAATTTATAACGCTTTAGAGGCTGAGATTCCTAAATTTGCACATTTGCCCATGATCTTGGGACCGGGAGGTAAAAGATTAAGCAAGAGGGATGCGGCAACCAGTGTAAAAGATTATAGAAAACAGGGGTTTTTGCCAGATGCTTTGTTTAATTATTTGGTAAGATTAGGATGGTCTCATGGAGATCAGGAAGTTTTTACTAAAGAAGAAATGATAAAATATTTTGAATTTGATCATGTTGGTAAAAAAGGTGCCATTTTTGATATAAAAAAATTGGAATGGTTAAATGGAGTTTACTTAAGAAAAAAAAGTTTTGAAGAACTTTTGAATGCTATAAAAGATTTAAATACTAATTATCATCAAAAAATACAAGAATTATGGGATGCAGATAAATTAAAATCTTTATTTGAGCAGTATAAACAACGAAGTACTAGGCTTTTGGATATGGTTCTTGATATTATTTCTTTATCTAAGGACCCAAAAGTTTTGGATTTAGAATTAATAAAAAAATGGCACAATTCAAAGACATTAGAATTATTAAAAAAGTTTTTAGAAAAATTTAAAAATGTGGAAAATATTTCGCATGATAATTTACTTGATTTAGCGAAAATCATTTGTAAGGAACAAGAATTAAAACTTGTTTTTTTGGCTCAGCCATTAAGATTAGCTTTAACCGGAAAAATTTCTAGCCCCGGAATATTTAATTTGATTTCTATTTTGGGTAAGAATATTACAGTTAGAAGGGTGAGTGCATTGATTAATAAATTAGAAAATAAAGAATAAATGGAGTGTTTATGAAAATAGGAATGATTTTCCCCGGGCAAGGAGCTCAGTATTTGGGGATGGGAAAAGAATTTTTTGATAAAGAGCGAATAGTTCAAGAGCTTTTTGACCAAGCATCAAATTGTTTAGACAAAAACTTTGTTCGTTTATGTTTTGCTTCTTCTGAAAAAGAATTGCAAAATACAGTTAATGCTCAAACTGCTATATTTTTAGTGAGTGCTTCTATTTATAAAGTTTTAAATGAAAAATATGGTATTGTTCCGAATATTGTTTCCGGGCATAGTTTAGGTGAATATTCTGCTATTTATGCTGCAGGCGGTATAAGTTTTGCAGATGCCTTGTATTTGCTAAAAAAACGTTCTCTTTTTATGGATGAAGCAACTGTAAAAAATCCCGGAGGTATGATTGCTATATTTGGTATTCCGGAACAGGTTGTTGTAGAAATTTGTAAACGTTATCATGAACCCGAAAAAAATAAAATTGCTCAAGTTGTAAATTTTAATTCTCCGCAACAATTAGTTATATCAGGAACTTTTGATGAATTAGAACAAATAAAGCTTGATGTAAAATCTTTAAAAGGTAAGGTAATTCCTTTAAATGTTGCAGGTGCTTTTCATTCAAAGTTAATGGAAGAAGCTCAAAAAGAATTTTCTTCTTATATGTTAAAAGTTGATTTTAAAAATTTATCTATTCCTTTGATAAATAATGTTGATGCAAAAATTATTATAGATGCTGATGATGTTAGAGATTCTTTAATAAAACAGATAAGTTCTCCTGTTCTCTGGTGGCAATCCATGGAGAAATTAAGGGAGCTAGATTATATTATTCAAGTTGGACCTTCTGATAAGTTGGCTAAAATCTTAAAAAGAGAATGGCCTGATAAAAAAATTATGGCTATAAACAAACCGGAAGATATTCAGGAATTATTCAATCTATTAGATAAAAAAATGCCGCTAAATATGGATTTGGATTCGGATAAATAAAAAAAGGCTTTAATTTTATGCACACTGAAATTAAATCACGATATAATTCTTTAGTAACCGGAGGCATTCAAGGTATAGGTAAAAATATTTGCGAGGAATTAAAAAAGCGCGGTGATAACGTTTTTATTTTTGATATTTTGCCTCTTGAGCATGAAAAAGTTATAAAAGCAAAAAAAGAAGGTTTTTATTATTTTCAAGTGGATGTTTCCAGTCTTGATTCTATAAAGAAAGGCTTTTTAGATCTTTTTAATATTATTAACACTTTTCCGAATAAGGCATTAAACCTTTTAGTTAATAATGCAGGAATAACTAGAGATAATCTTGCAATAAGATTATCAGAAAGTGATTGGGACGCTGTTTTAGATGTAAATCTAAAAGGCGCTTTTTTTTGTTGTCAGCAAGCCATCAAAAAAATGATGCGTCAAAAAAAATCTTATATTATTAACATTAGCTCTATTGTTGGTATAAATGGAAATATTGGACAAGTTAATTATTCTGCAAGCAAAGCAGGTCTGATTGCGATTACAAAAACTTTGGCTGTTGAATATGGAAAGAGGAATGTTTTGATAAATGCTATAGCTCCGGGTTTTATTCAAACCGATATGGCAAATAAATTATCTAAAGATATAAAAAACAAAATTTTAGAAAGGATAACTTTGAAACGTTTTGGGACAACTCAAGATGTTGCCAATTTGGTTTCCTTTTTATCCGGTGGTAAAGCTGATTATATTACCGGTGAAGTAATAGAATTAAATGGGGGGCTTTTTTAAAAATTAGCAGAATTTAAGCTAAATAGTTTCCTTAAAACTAGAATTTTTTTAATTTTTATATAGAATTAATTGTTCCAAATTATTAGTAATTTAATTTGGATTTTGTTTGGATAAAAAAATATCATTTTATAATATCATTTTATTAGGAGATGGTTTTTATGGCATTTACAAAAGAAGATACATTACAAAAAGTTATAGATACAATTGCAGAAAAATTAAACATGCCAAAGGAAAATGTAAAACCTGAGGCAACATTCAAAGATTTAGGAGCAGATTCTCTTGATAATGTTGAAATCATTATGAGTTTTGAAGAAATTTTTGGTATTGAAATAAAAGATGAAGATGCTGAAAAAATCAAAACCGTTCAAGATGCAATAGATCATATTCACGAGGCAAGGACAAAATAAAAAAAATAATTAAATATGCATGATAAAAAAAATAGGGTTGTAATAACCGGTATTGGTCTTATAAATTCTCTTGGAAATGATACTAAAACAGTTTGGAACAAAATAATTTCCGGAAAAAGCGGTATAAGTAACTTGCCAAAGGATTTTTGGCCGGAAAAATATAAAGATTATCCATATACCTTTGCGGGTTTGGTTAAAAATGATCAAGAAATATTAGATACTGTTTTTCCTGCAGCAAAACAAAGAAAAACAGATAGATTTATACATTTGGCTATGGTTGCAGGAAATGAGGCTATGCTCGATTCAGGATTAAGTAAAACTTTTCCTAAAAACAGACAATCAATAGGAGCAATGTTAGGTATAGGAATAGGCGGTATAAAAACTATAGAAAAATCTATTTCTGATCTTAACAGAGCCGGTCCTAAAAGGGTTTCCCCTTTTTTAATTCCTCGCGCAATTAGTAATCAAGCTGCAGGTTGGCTTTGTATGGAATGGGATTTGCAAGGTTCAATGTCTGCTGTTGTAAATGCATGTTCTTCGAGTGCTGATGCAATAGGATATGCTTTTAGATCTATTAGGGATGGGTATGCAGATTATATGCTAACAGGCGGTACGGAAAGTTGTATTACACCTCTATCTATGGCTGCATTCGGTAACATGCGTGCATTATGCAGTAATAAAAATTTTGATGATTCTACCAAGGCGAGCAGGCCTTTTGATAAAAATCGTGCAGGTTTTGTTATGGGTGAGGGTGCAGGAATTCTTGTTTTGGAACGTATGGACTTAGCTCTTAAGCGCGGTGCTAATATTTATGCAGAAATTAAGGGTTTTGGAATATCTGCGGATGCGTATCATATAACCGCTATGCATCCGGATGCCAGAGGTGCTGTGAGTGCTGTAAAGATGGCTTTGAAAGATGCAAAAATCGATAAAAGTGAGATAAATTATGTAAATGCTCATGGAACTTCTACTCAAATGAATGATAAGATTGAAACCTTTGCATTAAAAAAAGTTTTCGGTTCAAACATAGACCCCCAAAACAATAATCATATAGCCGTGAGCAGCACAAAATCAATGATCGGACACCTTTTAGGAGCTGCAGGTGGAACTGAGGCTTCTTTGTCTGTATTAGCTTTAAAACATCAAATTTTGCCTCCCACAATAAATTATAATAATCCGGATCCTGATTGTGATCTTGATTATGTGCCAAATGAGGCGAGAAAATCAAAAATAAATACGGTTATGAGTAACTCATTTGGTTTTGGAGGAGGAAATTCGGTTTTAGTTTTTAAAAGAATTGATTGAAATATTTAAGTGAATTTTTAATAAAAAAGGTCGGAAGATTTCCGACCTTTTTTATTAAGATTAGTGTTTTATTTAAACTTTGGAAAATATGTTGAATTATAAACAGGTCCAAAGACATTTTCACCTAACCATTTTCTGCCTTGGTTTAATTTTCCAAAAAGATTAAATTTAGAAGATTCTTTAACTAATTCTTTAGCGGGACAACTTCCAGTTATTCCAACTAATTCTTTAGCGGGACAACTTCCAATTATTCCATCTAATTCTTTAGCGGGAAAACTTCCAGTTATTCCAACTAATTCTTTAGCATTTTTAGATCCTTTAGCAGGATTAAGATGCATATATTCTATTAATTCGTTAGTTAGATCTGCTCCAAGGTTAACTCTCTTAGAAAATCTCTTAGAAAATAAGCCTTTGGCCCAATTTAAACCGGATTTAGCACCATTAGCAGCCTTACTGAAAACGGAACCGGTTGTTTCAAAGCCTTTATCTTTTGCTGATCCTAGAGATTTACCAAAATCAACAACTTTACTTGTTACAAATTTAGTACCCTCAGCAGCCTTATTTAAACCAGATCCAGCTATTTCAAAGCCTTTATCTTTTGCTGATCCTAATGTAGACAATGCAATAGCAAATGTTTCAGGTTTAATAGCTAATTTATTAACTGCTTTTTTCAAAAATTCCGGTGTATATGATATAATTGCACCCTGAATATTTTCAGGTAATTTATCGAAATTTAAGTAACCTTCTTGAATACCAGCATATATTACTGCTAATGTAGCTATACTGTATACAAATTTGTTTTTGTGTTTTTTAAAAAAGCTTTCTTTTGTATTTATTAAATTGTCTAAAAATTCTATTTCTTGATTTGTTTGATTAATCATTTCTTGATGTACAGCTTTGTCGTCTTCTTTTTTGGCTTCTTTTAACATTTTTTTGTATTCTTTTCTATCTTTAATCTTCTCTTTTTTAGCTTTTTTTAGTTCTTCTATGTTTAAAGCTTCAAATTTTTTAAATATTCCGTTTCTTGTTTCTTTTTCAAGCTTTTCTAAAGCTTCTTTGACTTTTAATTCTTTAGCAGCAGCTCTATCTTTTTTTATAGCTAATAATTTTTCTTGTTCTTCTTTTTTAGCTTTTTTAATAAAAGAACTATCTTTTACTAATTTATTATATTTAACAGCAGCTTCATCGGCTAATTTTTTACAGAGTTCTTTTTTTCTTCTTTTAGTAGTAACTTCAGCTTTCGCTTCTTTTGCAATCTTTTTTAAGATAAGTTTTTTTTCCAACAAATCATTTTGTTGCTTTATTTTATTTAGTTCTTCACGTTTTTTAGCGTTGGTTTTTTTTTGTTCAATTACCTGTTCAAGAAGTTCGTTATTTTTTTTAATTAATAATTCTTTTCTTTTTTTTGCAGAATCTTCAGCTGCTTTTTTATTTTTAGAATGTTTAACATTCTTCTCAACCGTTTTATTTTCAGTTGTTGTTGTTTTCTCTTCAACTTTAGGTTTTTCTATAGCTTTTTTTTCATTAGATTTAACAGTAGCTTTATTTTGTTTGGCTAAAAGAGCTTTTAATCCAGCGATTTCTGCTCTTGCATCCATCAATTCGGGGTTTGGACCCATAGCAAAAATTGAGCTATTTAAAAATGCTAAAATAGAAAATGTTAATAATTTTTTCATATGATTTAACCTCCAAGTAAAATAACCACACATTATTTTTAAGTATTTGAAAAATTTATTTTCAAATTAGCTATAAAATAATATTACAAAGTTTAAAATTTGTTGCAAATGGGTAAAAATAAAGAATTTTTAAATTAAAAAGCCAAAAAATATGTAAAAACACATTTTTTGGCTTTTTTTTGTTTAGAAAATTGTCTTTTTAGAAAGAAAGTGCTGTTTTTAGCCAGAATTCAAAGCCTTCTAGAGCCGTATTGCCGGAATGGAATTCATATGCACCTCCTATACCTAACATCCACGGTGTTTTCCATTCATTAAAGCAATATCCCATTCCGCAATATATTTTATTTGTTACAGCGGAAGGAGATTGAGCAGGTCTTAAATCTATATTTGTTGATTGAATTGGCCCGGTTGTTCCACCAATAGAATCAGTTGTCGTATTAAATACTGCAGCTGAACTGTAGCCTGTTCTTGAAAGTGCATATTTATCATCTTCCCAAGCATTTTTTAAAGATATATTTTCTTTTTCTTTATAAAATATATTATATCCAAATTCAAATGTGAAATTATCAGAAATTAATGCTAATCCTAATAATCCTTCTAATTGTACTTGAGGTTTGATTTTAACATCTTGTGTTAAAATATTTGCAGCAGGGAACAAAGTAGTTTGACCGGATTCACCTGTTAAATAGTAATGTCCAAGTGGAGTGGTTGCAAATCCTGTTACATAATCTTTTATTCCTAAAGTTCTTTTCTCCGAACTTTCAAATAAATATTCTATATTTCCGGCGGTTAAAAGTTCAATACGTCCTTTTTCTTTTTTCCATAAAAGAAATTTTGTATCAATAAAACCACCAATAGCCCAATATCCACCATTACCGGTTATTGGTTCAAACAACCATTCGGCAGAAGCATCATTTCCTGTTGGAATTGTAAAATCTACACCAAATTTAACATGGTGACCTTTGTGTTTATATATATTATACCCACCGGCTATTTTGATATCTCCTAAACCTGTTGTTAAGTGATTTCCTTGAATTTTTGCATATAAGAGTTTATCTTGTAGGTCATTTCCGGTAGTTTCTTCATAATTTCCTTTAAAAAAATCCATTATTGTTTGACCTGATCCACTTCCCTGGGTAGCTGTTGTTAGTGCTCCTACTACATACGGATTTATTCCACTTTTTACATGTATTATCGGTGTGCTAATTTTTAAAAAGAATCTTTTTATAGCATGATAATAATCAAGCCTAATGCCTAATGTTCTTTGGGTTGGGTTTAAAGTGAATTTACCGGTTGGTTTTAATCCAGCAACGTTACCAGAATTATGAATAATATTTCTTACTGCTAATGAATCAGTTGCTCCATCTGCAACAATAATATAATTTCTATTTTTTCCTTCATTTACAGCGTAATAACCAAAATATTCACCTAAATTTTCTTCATTATATGAATTTTGAAAAAAACCGGTGACCTGAAAACTTCCGCCCCATGAACCTATTTTATCTTTATTTACTTGTGTATGCCAGGTTGTATATTCCATAGGTAAATTTGATAAAAACGGACGGGTTTGAAGATATGTTTTTTGTGTAAATGTGCCGGCATTAGCTATACCGGCCAAAAAACTAAGAAAAATAATACTCTTTAAAATTTTATTCATAATTTTTTCTCCCCTTTTTTTTATTTGAATAAATTATTTATTAAAATGCGCTGCTGAATTTAATCCAGAATTCGTATCCTTCAAGTTCGTAGTTATTATCTGCAAATTCATAAGCTCCACCAACTCCAATATGTGCAGGATGGCGAGAAATGTTAAAGTCATAACCAAGGCTAGCAAATGCTTTGTGTGTTAGTTGGTTTGGTGTTGCAGCACCTTGTATATCTAAAATATCATTGTTTATTCTTCTAAATTCTTGACCAGCTTCAAAGCCAGCACCACGACTTATATCATAATCAACATTTGCAATGGCATATTTATCATCAATCCACGCAGTTTTAAGACTGATATTTTCTTTTTCTTTGTAATAAATGTTATATCCTGCATCGATTAAAAATCTTTTCGTTTTAAATTTGAAATTTAAAAGACCTTCAACCGAGTTACCCGGTCTGATTGTTACATCTCGATTTAAAACATTTGCAGCAGGGAAAAGAGGTGTACCTGCTGCTTGTCCAACTTGACCGGTCAGATAATAATGAGCATAAGGATAAGAAGGAAGATCTAAAGGTATTATTCTTTTTTCTCTTCCGTCCATTGTATACTTATGTTTTAAAACAAATTCAACAAAGCCTTTATGTCTTTTCTTTTTCCATAAACGTAATTTAGAGTCTAACTCCCAACCTATTGCAAAATGATTTCCATTTCCATAAATAGGTTCAAACAAAAAATTACCTTTTGGTCTATTGCCGGTTGGGATTGTTACTAGTCCGCTTATATAAACATGTTTCCTTTTGTTATCAACTAACCTATAACCAAAATGAACATCTATATCTGCAATTCCAAAAACAACTTTTCTTTTATCTTCAATTTTTCCATATAATAATGGATCTTGAAGGTTATTAGCTTCTCCTGAGTTGATTGTTTTTCCTTCAAAAAATTCAGAAACATAATCATGATCATCATCAGCTATATTTGTAATGTATTTTGAATGTAAGTCATTTTCTATGTAAGTTATTGGTGCTGAAATTTTAAAGAAAGTTTTTGGAATTGGATTATTTAACAATCCAAAAAAATCTAAACGAAGAGCATAAACTTCTTGTTTTGGGCTTAGATTAAAGTCGGCATCAGTTGTATCTTCTTGACTATTATAATTATGTATTAAAAACCTATCCCAAATATCAATGTTTGGATCTGCAATTACTGCGGCAGCTGAAGCTGCGTGTCTTACAACTATATGATTTGTTTCATCAACTCCAAAGTACTTACCAACATCTTCACCTTTTATATAATGTTTGGTAAAAAAACTTGTTTGTAAATGGTAGTTGTGATCAAACATGTTTTTAAATTTTAACGGATCGTGTCGTCCTGTTTTTTCTAAAGGAAGATCATCAATTACAGGTCGGGGCATTAAAAATGTATGATTTGTATTTATTGCAGAATTTAAAGATGTACTAAATAATCCTATGAGGATTAAACTTTTTATATTTTTTCTCATATTTTACTCTCCTTAATAAAAGTAAATGATAGTTAAGGATGATATTTTTTTTACCAGCTAATTCCTAATTTTGTCCATACAGACCAACCTTCAAGTGCGGAATTTCTTTGAACAAATTCATAAGATCCACCAATTCCAAACATTGCAGGATATTTATATTGATTCCATTGATATCCGATTCCACCAAAAATTTTGTGAGTAACTGCATTTGGAGATTTTATTGCATCAAAATCTAAATATTGCTCTTGAATAGCCGCATTAGTACCATTTGCGGCACCATTATATGCATACGATTGAGTTGTTCCATTTACTAAAAGATTAAATACGTTTGCTGTGTTATATGTTACTCCTGCTACTGCATATTTATCATTTTCCCAAGGATGACGAAGATGAACTTCTTCTTTAACTTTTGCAAAAATATTATAACCAAGATCAATAATCCAATTGTTTAAATTAATATTTAATGCAGCGATTCCATCGAATTGGTGTGCTGGTGTGACTTTTATATCTCTAGTTAAAACATTTGCAAGAGGGAATGTTCCTGCTACTTGGTTTTGACCTCCAAGAACATAATAACCTCCTCTTAAATATGTAACATTATTTGGATCAGGTTCTCTGAAATCTAATGTTCTTTTTTCTATTCCTTGAAAAAGATATTTATAATCAGCATTTAACATAAATTCAACTGATTTATTATCTCTTCTCCAAAAAGTTACAACTCCATCAAGAGCTCCACCAATTCCCCAGTGATGTCCGTTTCCATGAACAGGTTCAAATAACCATTCACCTTTAGGTGTTTTTCCTGTTGGAACTAATAAACTTATGCTCATTCCGGCACGCAGTCTTTTTTTATACCAGTATTTCCAACCAATACGTACATCGACATCTGCAAAACCGGATGATGTATGTCTTCCTCCATCGATTTTTGCGTATTTAAGTGGATCTTGTAAGTTGTTTGCAGAAATATTTTCTACTTTACCTGCAAGGTAGTCTAAAAAAGTTACGCTAGTATTAGCCATTCCGGGTATTTGTTGTGGTGTTTCTGTTTCTAATGCTGAAGTGTTAAAATGATTTTTTACTTCAACTATAGGAGTTGAAACTCTAAAATATAATCCGTCCAAAATTTTATCTAAATCTTGATGATAATCTAATCTTGCACCTAAAACTTCTTGATAAACCTTCATTTCATAACGGGCTTGAATTCTATCTGCTGCAGCGATGCTTCCTGCTCTATCATGAATTATATAAAGGGCTGAAAAAACTCTATTTGTTCCATTGGGACCAACTGCAGGGTCTGGGGATTCAACACTGATAATATTTTCAATACCTCTTGTCCCGCCCCAGTCAAAACCAAAATATTTACCTATATCTGTTTTATTATCGGATTCTTGATAAAAAGGAACTATTTGAATTGTTCCGTTATATTTTGCATCCGGTCTTCTATACAAATTTGTATGCCATGTTGTTTGTTGCATTGCTAAATTTGTTAGATGCGGTCTTACGCTTAAATATGATTTATCCGAATATTTAACTGCGTAGACATTGCTTATAAAGAATGATAAAACGAGTAAAAGCGAAAGCTTTCTCATAGACTATTCTCCTTTCTGAATAATTATATATTTTTGATATAACTTTTTCATGTTATACAACAACATTAAAAAGTTCAATAGTTTTTTTATTATTTGAATTTGTTCAACTAATCAATAAAAAATAAATTTTATTTTTCATCCGGTTTTATTTAAAAGATGTTTTTATAAAATTTTAAATTTATTTTAGAAGTTTAATTTTTTGAATAAAAATTATTGATATTAATAATTAAGTTATTTAATTATTTTAAAATTATTAAACGATAAAACTTGTTTATTTTGAGTAAATAAAAAGGGCCCGGAAAATTTCCGGACCCAAATTTGATTGGTTTAAACTTAAATCAAATTAAAATTTGATACCAAGTTTACCCCAGATTTGCCAGTTTTCAATGCCATCATCATCAGCGAATTCATATCCACCGCCAAGACCGAGCATTACAGGATATTCCCAATCTTTGAAGATATATCCAAGTCCACCCCAGATTTTATGTGTGTCTTGTGATGGTGTTTCTGCTGCTGTTACATCAATTCCATAAGCTCTTCCGGAATCTGCGTCAGCTTGCATAGCAGCATTATTAGATGATACATTTATATAACCTAATGATCCACCATTTAAAACTGCTGTTGCATTTTGACTATAGTTTTGAAGTTGACCAGCAACACTCATATCTTGGTCTCGTTGAACTATGATATATTGATTATCTGTCCATGCAGTTTTTCTGTTTATATCTTCGCGTTCTTTCCAGAAGAAGTTATAACCAAGATCAATTGTCCATCCACCATTGTTGTATGTGAAATAAATAGCGGAGTCAAGTTGACTTCCTGGTTCAACATCTGCATCTAATGTTAAAATATTTGCAACAGGTGTTAATTGTTGTGCACTACAAGCGGTTCCAACCGTACCGGCTAAATAATATTGGCCCCAATTTACTTTATTTCCTGCTGGATCAAGAAGGCCAAAAGTTCTTTTTTCTGTTCCCTCAAAGAGGTAACGATAGTTTACAACAGCTGTTAATTTAATGTTTTGATCACCATCTTCCCAAAGTTTTACAGAGGCATCAAGTCCGCCACCAAAACCCCAGTGGTCGCCATTACCTACTATTGGTTCAAATACCCAACGTCCGTCAGAATCGTTTCCAACAGGTATTGTTAAACCTAAGTTTAATGCTACGTAATAGTTGTCTTTATCAAAAATTTTATATCCAAGAACAAAATCGATATCTGCAACTGAAGTTTCTGAATGTGAACCAGACATTTTTGCATAAGTTAATGCAGCTTGAGAATCAGCATTTCCTGCAGCAACAGAAAAGTTCCCTTGGAAATAGCTGGATAAATTTGCTGCTGTGAAATTATTACTTGCTGTTGTTACAGCTGTTGTAATATGTACATCATTATCAACGTGTACTATTGGAAGTGCTACTTTTAAATATAAACCATCAAGAATTTTTTCTAAACATTGATAATAATCTATTCTTGCTCCATAAGCTTGAAGTTCTGGGCTTAAATCTACCGTTCCAACACCAGCTGTTGCAGCATTATCATGAATCAATAAATTGTAATCAAAATCAGCCGTTCCTGCAGTTACAGCAGCTGCATCATCTAATCTTACATTACTTCTATTGTTTGTACCAAAATATTTTCCAAGATCACTGCTATCTGATGATTCCATATAGAAAGGAACTACTTGAAAATGAGCTCCGAAGAAATCATTTTTGTGGTTGATTAATTCATTGTATGTTGAATATTCCATTGGAAGGTTAACACCTTGAGATCTTGGCATTAAAAATGTTTTATTTGTTGTGGCTGTGACTGTGCTGAAAGCAAATGCTGTAATTAATAAACCTTTTAGTAATTTTTTCATATTGTCTCTCTCCTTAT
Source organism: Candidatus Babelota bacterium (assembly GCA_014728525.1). Lineage (GTDB taxonomy): Bacteria > Babelota > Babeliae > Babelales > UASB340 > WJLJ01. The sequence goes on from WJLJ01000031.1 coordinate 22,830, forward strand.
GAGTTTGACCTTTCATTTTTTAGAAAGGCTATGAAAAAAAATAAGACCTACAAAAACCGTTTTTGTAAAAACTTGTTTTGTATAAACGAAAGAAGAATTATAACTTGATGTTTATAAATATCTACATAAGATAAAAAGAAGATTGTTGATATTCGACCTCCTCCTTTCTTTCTTTTTATTTATTCACTGAAGTTTAAAACTTTAGTGAACTACTACCTACCTAACATTTATGTTGTTTGTGTCAAACTTATATTGTTATCTAGAGGACTTTTCTAAAAATTTCAAATCCTGACGTTTTATAGATTAGCGAGTCTTGATCTTAATTTCAAGGATTTTGAAAAAAAAATTTTATTTCAATTTACAGTTTGGCAGCTAAAATTCAGTTTTTGCCCGAAAATAAAACCTTTCTGTTTTTTTAAAAAAAATTTTATTTTACTTTTAATTTTATAGATTGGTATATGCCTACTATTGGGTTGTAGGGGCGAAATTTAATTACTTATTTATTACTTTTTTATTTTGTAATTTTTCAATTAAATTTTCAAGACGTTCCGCTATTTTTAATAATAATGCATAATGTTTTTCTATTCTATTGCTTATTTCTATTGCTAATCCTTCATGATATGTATGAGATGATAAATTTCTATCATCTATCATTTTTAATAGTTGAACCGTTTCTTGTTCATTTGTTATATTTGCGCTTAGACAATGTCTAAAAATTGGTTTTGGGCTGTTTTCTAATTTTTTACCGGATACTTCATAAAAATATGTTTTTAAAAATTTCCATAAAAGATCTACACAAAATTCAAAACTTTGTATTTTGGAATTTCTAAGATGTGGCATATATTTTTCTTTTGATTCTGAATCATACATTTCTATTGCATCACCAAGAAATATTAATGCTTGTTGGAATGTGTCGAATTTTTTTATTAGCTTTTTAAATTTTTCAGGAAGATTGTATATGTCTACTAAATCGACTTCAAATGGTATGTTTAAATCGTTAATGGATAGTCTAATTAATGAAACTTTTTCTTGAGGGGCTTTTTTTCCTACATCTATTGCTATATCTATATCGGAATCTTTTTTTTCTTTATTAAGAGCTCTTGAACCAAATAGATAAATTTTAGCATTAGGAAGATATTTTAATATTAATTTTATTAATTTCTTTTTATATTCTTCTTTTACCATAAAATATACTTTTAAATAAATAATTGATAAATAATTATAAATGTAACAATTTTGCATAATATTAAAAAGATATTTTTTATTCAACAATTAAAAAGTTTATGTTTTTTATATTTAAGGAATAATTTTATATGGATTTTCTTATCTTAATAATTTTTTTACAAATAATTTTAGAATCTTTACCTATAAGTAGTTCCGGACATTTGGATTTGTTTTCAAAAATATTAAATTTTAATATTCCTGAATATTTAGAATATTTTTTGCATGGTCCAACCATAATTGTATTAATGATTGTTTTTTATAAAGATTGGTTTTATCTTTTTTATTTTTTATTAAAAGGAATTTTTGAAAGATTAAGACTTTTTATTGGTAGAACTGTACGGAGGTTTGGTATTGCTGCCAAAATAGATTTTACTCAAAACAGTGTTACCCAAAAAATATCAAAATATTCTTATAGCAGACTTTTAAAAATCTTTACAAAGATTTTATTATTAGTGTTTGTTGCAAATGTTATAACGACATTTATTTGGTTTTTTAGAAAACATTTTTTAATAAATAAATTTTTAATTAATTCAAATCTAATTTTATTTTTTGGCTTTTGTATAACAGCCATATTTTTGTTTTCTTTAAAATTAAATTTGAAAAGAACAATAAATATAAATATTCTTTTTAAATTCATGATATTAGGAATTGTTCAAGGAGTTGCGTTATTACCGGGAGTTTCTAGGTTTGCAAGTGTATATGCAAGTGCAAGATTATTAAAAATTCCACAAAGAAGAGCTTTTCAGATAACATTTTTACTTCAATTTCCATTAATATTGGCAGGTTTCTTTTTGGGACTTAATAAGATGATTAAAATTTCTTCTTTATATAAAATTTTTAATTTACCAATTTTTATTGGTATCTTGTTTGCAACAATTATTTCGATATTTATTTTATTTTTGTGTAAAAGATTAGCAAAAAATAATAAACTATGGTGCTTGGGTTTTTATATGTCAATTCCAATTTTGATTTTATTTTGCTGGATCATTTATATTTAAAAAAAAGGGGAAAAGGATGTTTAAGTTTTTTGGAGCAGTGTTTAACAAATCTAAAAATAATAAGTCTAAATTGAAGTTATCAAAACCTCAAAATAGCTTTTTAAAACATAAGACTGAAGCTATAGCTATTTTGCTGATAGCTGTTTTTGTTATTTTATTTCTTTCTTTATTATCATATAGTCCAACAGATAAATCTTGGTTTTATTTTTCGGCAACAAATGATGTTATTAAAAATTGGTGTGGTGTTGTTGGTGCAAATTTTTCGGCATTACTTTTTTATTTGTTCGGTGGTGCATCTTATTTATTTATTTTGGGTTTTGCTTTTCTTGCTTATTTGTTATTTGCGGGAAAAGAACATGTTTTTAATAGGTTTATAGGTTTTTTATTTTTTACATTATCTTTTTCTGCATTATTGTTTGGATATAATTTTGATTTAGTTTCAGGAAGTTTGCCGGGCGGACTTTTAGGTTCTTCGTTTTTTAAATTATTTACATATCCTTTTGGAATTCTTGGTAGTAAGATTTTGCATATTTCTATTATTTTAGCTAGTGGAATTATTTTATCTAGAGTTTCTTTTTTTTCTGCAACTAAAAATATTTTTATGTTCTCTTGGAATGTATTAAAATTGGCAACATTTTATTTTTTTAAAGCTGCAAAGGCTTTTATAAATTATTTATTTTTAGTTATATTAAATTTTTTTAAACTTTTTTATTCGAAAGCAAAAGAGTTAATAAAATTTATATTTACAAAAAAAAGCGAGAAAGAAAATAAAATTGGCGAGCAATTTAAATTTACTCGCCAGAAAAGAGAAGTTGTATGGGGCGATACCCTTTCCAAGAGTCTTAATGATAATCTTATTGATTCTAAATTTGAAATTGTCATAGAAAAATTTAAAAGTAAACAAATTTATAAATTTAGTAGAAAGATATGTTTATCGAAATTTAGTTTTTTATTATTGCCAAATACTATTTTCCAAACAAATTTTTTAAATTATGATTTAGCCAAAAAATTTTCAGAATTAATTAGTGAAAAAAAAGAAGAATCAAAGAGTATAAATAATATCACGAAACCTAAAATCGAATATAAATTACCGGATAAAAATATTTTTGAAAGAGAAGATCAAATAGATGAAAAATTAAAGAAAGAGTTGGAAGAAGAGGGTATTTTAAAAGGAAAACGCTTAGAAGAAAAATTAAGTTATTTTGGCATAAAAGGAAAAGTCACGGCAATAAGACCGGGACCGGTTATTACTTTATTTGAATATAAACCCGAAATTGATAGCAAAATTAGTAAAATAATTTCATTGGAAGATGATCTAGCTTTAGCATTGATGGCATTAAGTATTAGAATAGTAGCACCAATACCGGGAAGAAGTGTTGTCGGTTTTGAAATTTCTAATAAAAGTAGGCAAAAGGTTTTTCTTTCACATCTTTTAAATGATAAAAAGTTTGATGAATTTAAAGGAAAATTACCGGTTGTATTTGGTGTAGATATTGTTGGGCGTCCAGTTATTCAAGATCTTTCAGATATGCCGCATTTGCTTGTTGCAGGTTCTACCGGTTCCGGTAAATCTGTTGGTCTTAATACTATGCTTGTAAGCTTGTTATGCGATTTTTCTCCGGAACAATTAAAATTAATTTTGATAGATCCTAAAAGATTGGAGTTTGCACCATATAAAGATATTCCGCATTTATTGTTTCCAATAATAACAAATCCCAGAAGTGCTTCACCTGTTCTTAAATGGTTGGTTCAAGAAATGGAACGCAGATATGATCAGATGGCAGAAGCAGGAGTTAGGAATATTTCAGAATATCAAGATTTATTGAAATCAAACTCTGAATTAGAACCAATGCCATTTATTATTTTGATGATAGATGAACTTGCAGATTTAATGATGGTTGCAGGAAAAGATATAGAATTGCATATTGCAAGAATTGCACAAATGGCAAGAGCTGCAGGTATACACATGGTAGTAGCAACTCAAAGACCTTCTGTGGATGTTGTAACCGGATTGATTAAAGTGAATTTTCCTTCACGTATTGCTTTTAGAGTGACTTCTAAAATAGATTCACGTACAATTGTTGATGGTCCGGGAGCTGAAAAGTTATTAGGTCGAGGAGATATGCTTTATATGAATTCTGTATCTTCCGATTTACAAAGAATACATGGAGCATATGTTGGGGTAAAAGAGGTTGAAAAACTAACAAGTCATTTAAGGTTTCAGGCTAAACCTCAATATTTAGATTTAAATGAAACGTTAAAAGAAATGACCCAAAAAGAAGTTGAAGAAATAGAAGATGATCTTTATCCTGAAGTTGTAGAGTTTATAAAAACAATAGATGAACTTTCTATTTCCGGTTTGCAAAGAAGATATCGAATAGGATTTAATCGTTCTGCAAGATTAATAGAAAAATTAGAAATGGATGGTTTTTTAGCTCCTGCGCAAGGTAGTAAGCCAAGAAAAATTTTAAAAGAGAATTTGCAATAAAAATAATACCTCCGATTTATCTGGAGGTATTTTAAATTCATATTAATTTTATTTATAAT
>WJLJ01000032.1 GCA_014728525.1 Candidatus Babelota bacterium
ATCTTTGTTTGCATATTTAAGAATATCTTTTATTGTTTTTGTACCTATGATTTTTGTGGCAAATATTTTATTAGTTTTTTCATTTTTAAAATTAAAAAATTTACAAGAGGGAAGGAGAAATATTAATAGAATTATATAAAAATAATTTTTGAATATTTTCATTTTGATCCTTAATATTTAAGAGAAAAAAGGGTAAAATTTTACCCCTTTTTTTCCTTATTCTTCTTTATATAAAGTCTAAACGTTTTTTTAATCTTATTATTGCTATTATACCAAATAGTATTGTAAATCCCCATAAAGTTGCAACGCAATTCCAAAACGGTAAAAAGTTAGTTGGATTAAGGATAGCAGATCTAATTCCTTCCATCATATATATAATGGGATTTAATAATATTATTTTACCAAATATTGGAGACATGCTATTTAGTATGTGCCATGGGAATTGTGCTCCACCTAAAAACCACATAGGGAAAAGAATTCGAATGAATGCTTTTTCGATATTATGTATATCCGGAACTGTAGTTATTAAAAAATGCGAAAAAGTATTGGCAAATATGTTCATTGTTATAAATATTACGAAAAATTTTATAGGAGAGAAATAAACAAAATTAATTTTATTCCATAAAATAAGTTTTCCTAAAGGTAATATTATTAAACCTGTTGCCATTGTATTGATTGCATAACTAAAAGTTCTTTTTAGAAATATTAACCAAGAAGGAATTGGTAAGGTAAGTTGATAAGATATTGAATTGTTTCCATCAATATCGCTTAAAAAAGTTATTGTTGATGGCCACGCTTCAAATATAGCCCAAGAGCCTAGAGATCCTGTTAACCATAAAGCTCCAAAATTTTCTGACATACCCAAATTAGGAAATATATATCCGAATACAAACATAGTTATTGATACCCATATAGTACAATTAATTATGTTTGTGATTATGTTTTTGCTAAAAATGAGTAAATCGGTTTTTAATAATTTCCCAAATATTTTTAAATATTTATTTGTTTTTTTATACATATTAATCTTCCTTGGCTTCTTCGTGCATTAGTTGTAAAAAAACATCTTCCAATCTGCTTTTTTGATATGCACTAGTTAAATTCTTGGGTGTATCTATAAGTTTTATTTTTCCTTTATCCAGAAGACAAATTCTATCTGATAGAATTTCTGCTTCATCAAGGTAGTGAGTTGTAAGAATTACAGTAACTCCTTTTTTCTTTAGATTTCTTATGGTTTCCCATAGTTGATGTCTTATGTGTGGATCTAATCCTACTGTTGGTTCATCTAAAATTATAAGTTTTGGGTCATGTATAAGGCTTCTAGCTAATAAAACCCTTTGTTTATAACCGCCAGATAAATCTCCGGGATTGGATTCTCTATATTTATCAAGTTGATATTCTTCTATTAATTTGTTTGTTTTTGATTCAATTTCTTTTTTACTTAACCCAAAATAACTTCCTGCAAATTTTATGTTTTGTTCTACTGTTAAATTAAAATTTAAATTAGGTTTTTGGGGGCAATATCCTATATGTTCTCTGTATTTGCAGATATTTTTATATATTGATTTACCATTAAATAAAATTTCTCCGGATGTTGCGGGATGAAGTGTTGCTAAAAGAGATGATAGGGTTGTTTTACCTGCACCATTAACTCCCAATAATCCTAATATTTCTCCTGCATAGATATCTAAGCTTATTCCGTCTAATGCTCTGGTTATTAATTTGTTTTTTTTATAATATTTTTTTAGTTTTTTTATTTGTAAAAGTATTTTATTCATATTTTCTCATCCTATATGATATCGATAAATACATATATTCTATTAAAATAAATAATTTTATGGGAATATTTATAGAAAATTTAAAAGTCCTATAGGACTTACATGAGATATTTATTTTTATGAAAATATAAAAATAAACTTTTGGTTTATTAGAGAAATTGTAAGTCTTAGACTTTTAAATGTGTAACGCCACCGCGGAAATAAAAATTGTAATTACCATTTTTTATCCTTAAACATAATTTTTAAGATAAATAATTATCGATTTAATAATAGCAAATTTTATTTTGTAAGCAAATAAATAAAAATTTAATTTTATTCCTATACCGGCCGTGCTCCGCCTACGCGCAAGGCTTCGGCGAGACAGTCTTCGCACAATGTTCTATAAATATTAATTTTATTCCTATACTGGCCGTGCCATACGTAGCCTTGGCGAAGTATGGTGGAGAGAGGGGGATTCGAACCCCCGATCCTTGTTACCAAGGATAATCGCTTTCGAGGCGACCGCTTTCGACCACTCAGCCATCTCTCCGCGGATGAAGAAGTATTAAGATCAAAATTTTATATAGTTTAATATTATTATTTTTTTTTATAAATTTAAATCAAATTTATTTATTTTACTTAATATTCTTTATAATATTAAAAATATTTGATTTCTTTTATGTATAAAACATATCATTAACAAGATTTTATCAAAATATAGTTTTTTCTTGAGAATAACTGTAAATCTGATAAAAAAAGAAATTTGAAGCTGTTATTAAAAATAAATTTAGAAAATTAAATTACCTCTTGGAAATTGAGGAGAAATTACTATGAAAATTAGAAATACAAGGGCTATTGTTTTGGCTGCAGGTAAGTCATCAAGATTTAAAACGGATAAAAGTAAGTTACTATATTCTATCTGCGGTCAACCTATGATTTTGTATCCTATAAAATTATTAAAAGAAATGGATATTCCAATTACGGTAGTTGTTGGTTATCAGGCTGAAGATATAAAAGATGTGATAAATAAAGCTGGGATTACCGTTGATTATGTTACCCAAAAAAGTGCATTGGGAACAGGGGATGCTGTTTCAGCGACCAGAAAAACTTGGGATAGGGAAAATATTTTAGTTTTGAATGGTGATGGGCCATTATTAACTAAGGAAATAATTTCTGAATTAGAAGAAAAACATACTAAATCAGATTCTGCTTTTTCTTTTCTTTCTGCTCATGCTTTAAATCCTTTGGGATATGGGCGTATTATTAAAAATAAAAGTTGTATTTCTATAATTGAAGATAGAAATTTAACAGAAGAGCAAAGGTTTACTACTCTTATAAATGCGGGTATTTATCTTATAAAAAGGGATTTTTTAGAAAAAAATATAGATAATATAAAGTTAGATTCTGAAAAAGGAGAATATTACATAACCGATTTAGCTCAAATAGCAAGCTCACAAAACTTGAATGTAAAAACCGTTCCGGTTCCATATGATAACGTAAGAGGTGTTAATACTTTAGAAGAATTGTGGGCAGTAGAACAGATTAAAAGATCACAACTTATAAAATCATGGATGCTAAAAGGTGTTCATTTTGAGTTGGCACAAAGTATTCATCTTGATTGGGATGTTCAAATAGGCTCAGGATCTTTTATAGGAACAGGTGTACATTTGATAAAAGGCACAAAGATCGGAAAAAATTGTGTTGTTAATGCTTTTAGTATAGTTGATAATTCGGAACTAGAAGATGGTGGTTATATTCATTCTCATTCTGTAATTCAGGGTAGTAAAATAGGCAAAAATTCACATGTAGGACCTTTTGCCAGATTTCGTAAAAATGTTGTTGTTGGTAAAAATGTTAATATTGGAAATTTTGTAGAAATAAAAAACAGTATTATTGGCGATAATACAACAACCAAACATTTGAGTTATTTGGGGGATTCAATAATAGGTAAAAATGTAAATATAGGTGCAGGTACCATCACATGCAATTACGATGGTTTTGAAAAAAACAAAACTATAATAAAAGATAATGTATTTATTGGAAGTAATAATACTTTGATTGCTCCTGTTACTGTAGAAGATAATGCCTATACAGCCGGGGGTTCGACTATAAATAAAGATATCCCAAAAGATAGTTTAGGAATTGGGCGTTGTAAGCAAGAAAATAAAATAGATTATGCAAAAAAATTGAAAAGCAAGAAAACAAAAGAAAAAAAAGAATCTGAAGATAAAATAAAATTGAATTTTGTTGGTGCAGTAAAAGCTGAAGATATTCAAAATTTATGATCAAATTTTTTCATACAGCGGATATTCATTTGGGTGTTGAAAATTACGGTAAGGTTGATAGTAAGACGGGAATGCATTCCCGTCTTTTAGATTTTAGAAGTAGTTTAAAACAATGTGTTGATTCCGCAATAAAAAGAAAGATTGATTTTTTTCTATTTTGTGGGGATGCATATAAAACAGCCTTTCCTACACCTACACAACAAAAACTATTAATGCGAGAGTTTTTTAAATTGCAAGAAGCGGGAATTCCTATTGTATCTGTTGTCGGTAACCATGATCATCCTTTAAGTTTTGGAAAATCGAACTCTTTGGAGGTTTTTGAATATTTACCGCTAGAAGGTCTGTATGTTTTTTCAAAACCCGAAATTTTGAAATTAAATACAAAAAATGGTCCAATACAGATTGTTGGTATCCCTTGGCCAACAAGAAATAATATAATATCAGAAAAAAAATTTCATTTAAAAAACTCTAAAGAAATCACACAGTATTTATCTGATGCGGTTACTCAAATAATTAATAATTTAGCAAATAAATTAGATAAGAATATACCATCAATTCTTGCAGGACATTTAACCGTAAGTACCGGTATATTTTCGGGTTCTGAAAAATGTGCGGTTTTTGGAAATGATCCTGTATTTTTGCCATCTCAATTGGCATTACCTGAGTTTGATTATGTAGCTTTGGGACATTTACACAGGCATCAAAATTTGAATAAAAATGGATATCCCGCTGTTGTTTATTCTGGTTCAATAGAAAGAGTTGATTTTGGTGAAAGAAAAGAAAAAAAAGGTTATTGCTCTGTTTCTATTGATACAAATAAAAATTCGGAGAGATGTAATTTTGATTTTATAGAGTTAAAAACAAGACCTATGATTCAGATTGAAATAAAATTAAAAGATGAAGGAAATCAAACCGAACAAATTTTAAAATCTATAAAAAAATATGATATAAAAGATTCAATTTTAAAAATTATTTATCATATTCCGGATAATAAAAAAGATAATGTTGATTTACAAGAGATTCAATCGGTATGTACATCGGCTTTGTGTTTAGTTTCCATTGTCCCTGTTCGTAAAAATTTATTAAGAGAAACACGAGCCAATCTTAATGTTGATATGGATATTAAAACTTTATTGGAAAAATATTTAGATACTAAAGAATATTCCGATAAACATAAGAAAGAAATAATAAAAAAAGCAAAAGAATTATATAAATCTTCTCAAGGAGAAGAAGAAATTTTTTTTGATATTCCCAAAATTGATAAAACAAAAGTTAAACAGTTAGATGTTTAGTTTTTTTAAAAAAAACAGATTTATTATGTTTTTATACCAATTAAAGTTGTGGATTTTGATTTATGGAACTTTTTTTAACTAATACTATTACAGGCAAAAAAGAAAAATTTATTCCTTCAAGTGATAACAAAGTAAAAATGTATGTTTGCGGTGTTACACCCTATGACTATTCTCATATTGGTCATGGAAGATGTTATACAAATTTTGATGTTTTATTTCGTTTACTTAAATTTTTAAATTATGATGTAACCTATGTTCGAAATATTACGGATATAGATGATAAAATTTTGAATAAAGCTAAAAAAGAGGGAGATCTTAAAAAATATAAAGAAATTGCTCAAAAATATACGCAAGCTTTTCATGAAGATATGCAATTTTTAAATAACTTAAAGCCTTCTTTAGAGCCTAAAGTTACAGATAATATTAATGATATAATAGAATTTATAAAAATTTTAATTGATAAGGGGCATGCTTATATATTAGATAATGATGTATATTTTGATATAAACTCATTTTCTGAATATGGAAAACTTTCAGGCAAGAAGATTGAAGATCTTAAAATGGGCTCAAGAATTGAAGTCGATAAGCGCAAGAAAAATCCGGCAGACTTTGTTTTATGGAAAGGTAATAAAAATAACCTTTTTTGGAAAGCTGATTGGGGATATGGGAGACCTGGTTGGCATATTGAATGTTCTGTAATGGCTCAGAAGTATTTGGGTGAAACAATAGATATTCACGGCGGTGGTATGGATTTGATTTTTCCACATCATGAAAATGAAGTTGCTCAATCCGAATGCTATAATTTAAAACCTTTTGTTCGTTATTGGATTCATAATGCATTTATTAATATTAATAAAGAAAAAATGTCTAAATCTTTAGGTAATTTTTTCACAATGCGTATGATTTTTGAAAAATTTGACCCAATGGTTTTGCGTTTTTATTTTTTACAACATCAATATAGAACACCAATAGAATTTACTCTTAAAGGTCTTAATGCTGCTCAAACGGCATATAAAAAATTGATAAAACTTTTTGAAAATATTGAAATTAATAATAATTTTTCTATTAATAAAATTGAAAAATATTTGGTTTTAAAAGACATGCTAGCTGCTCTTTGTGATGATCTTAATACTCCAAAATTATTAGGCATACTTTTCGAAAATTCAGAAAATATAAAGAAAGATAATGAAGTATTGGTTATTGTTAAAACCTTTTTATTTAAAATTTTAGGTCTAACTTTATTATCAATAGAAGAAAAAGTGGAAGTTACTCATGAAATTAAAAAGTTAATAGAAGAAAGAAAAAAAGCAAGAAAAGAAAAAAACTGGAAACTTGCAGATGAAATTAGAGATAAATTAAATAAGATGGGTTATCAGGTTCAAGATAAAAAGATAAGTAATTAAATATGCGTAAATTACTTTTATTTATTATACTTTTTATTTTTAATAATTTACATTCTATGTCTCGAAGTACTTCCATTTATGGACATATAATTTTTGGTGATTTAAAGAATGTTATATCCTTTATTGCTTCTCATCCTTCTTTTGATTTGAATGAATTAGATGAAAATGGTTATTCTTGTTTGCATTATGCTTGTGAATCAGAACGTGAAAATATAGTTAAATTCCTGTTCAACCAATGTGTTGATTTAAATGTAGTTGATAAGGAAGGTTTTACACCTTTTGATTATGCTTTTGAAGCTCAATATTATAATATTATATGTTTATTCTTAGAAAAATTTAAAAGTAGAAAATTAGAAATAGATATATATGAGTACTTTAATTATGCAATAAAAAATAAATTGTCTAGAAGTATTAGTGCTTTATTGGATTGTGGTATTGAGGTAACTAAAAAGCAACTTTTATTGGCTTCAAAAGTTTATAAAACAAATTTAGCTTTAGGAAAAAGCTCTGGGGAAATAAAGGGTTATACAAATACTCTTCTTTTATTGATTAGTTCTTATAAAAAGAAACATAAAGATTTTAATTCAAAAAAATTATGGTAAAAATTAAGAAACAATGTTTTTAAATCTCTAAATTTAGTATAAAATACATATCCATATTTTAAACTAATTTTAAGGAACTTAAATGAATAAAAAATTCTTATTTTTAATTTTAGGCATTTTTTTAATTAAGAGTATTTTTGCAGAAAAAAATGAATTTCACGAATTAGCTGTAAATTATAATTCATATAATAAAGATTTAACTATAGCAAGAGCTGCCAAACTTTTAGTTGAAGATGTTGATATAAATGCTAAAGATAAAAATGGAAATACTCCTTTAGTTTTGCATATTAAAATTTTAATTAGAGATGTAGAAAATTTTGAGACTGCTGATTTAGATTTTTTAAATTTTTTGATTGAGAATGGTGCTAGAATAGATATTCCAAATAAAACTTTTTTATATCCTTGTATAAATCTTATTCTTAAAAATTCTAAATACCATTATATTGAAGGACATACTAATAAATTATTTAGAATTTTAAATGCTATTTTGGATAATAAAAATTGGAAATTTTTTATACCTGAATTAAGTTTATTTTTAAAAAAATTTGAGGACCCATATTATTTTTTTGAAAATGATTTAAATAATATTTATTTTTATTATTTAAATAGGAAAACTCGTATTTTTTCATTGGAATCTGTTATGGATAAAGAAGAAAAAAAGGTATTGAGTAAATGCAAAAGGGAAAGTCGAGAAAATTTAGATAAAAAATTAAAAAAAGCTTTTAAAGATTTTAGATCTTATTCTTATCCATTATCAAAATATGATTTTTAAAGTTTGATTTAAACAGGGGATTTATTCTTGTTTTAAATAGATTTTAGCCAATTGATAATTTCTTGTTCTATATTTTTATCTATCTTGGTTCCACCACCTTGAATTAAGGAAGGGCTTCCTCCACCTTTAAATTCAAATTTTTCTTTTAAGAAGTTTGAAAATTCTTTTAAATTCAATTGTGGTGACCATTTTTTACTTATATAACCGAAATAAGAAATACGTTCGAGATTATTAGAATTATTATTTATAATAAAATAAAATCCCGGTGATTTTATTTCTATTTCTTTGCATATTTCTTTTAATTGACTGCTATCAAAATCGTTTAATTCTAAAAACAAAAATGGAATTTTACCTACTTGTTTTACTTTATTTTGCCAAGTTGGTATTTGAGTTTTCCATAGTTCTTTTTTTAATTGTTTGAGTTGTGTTTGTAAATTTTGTAGATTTTCATTTTGTTTTTCTACAGCATTTATAACTTGATCTATTTTTACTTTAAATTTATCACCAAGTTTTTTTGTTATATTATGAGTTTTTTGAAATAGTTCTACGCTCTTTGGTCCTGTAACGGCTGTTATTCTTCTTACTCCTGAAGATAATGCTATATCATTTTCAATTTTAAAACATCCAACTTCACCGGTACTGTTTGTATGAGTTCCTCCGCAAAGTTCTGCAGAAAAACCGGGTATTTGAACAACTCTTACAGATTCAGGATTATATTTTTCTCCAAATATTGAAGTAACTCCTGCATCTTGTGCCTTTTTTAATGTTGTTACAAAGGTTTTGAGTTTAATATTTTGTTGGACTTTTTGATTTATTATTTTTTCTATATTAATTAAATCATCTTTTGTTGGTGCATTATTACTTGTGTAGTCAAAACGTAGATGTTCATAATTTACAAAAGAGCCTGCTTGTTTTATGTGTTTTCCTAAAATTTGTGTTAAAGCAGCTTGTAACATGTGTGTTGCCGTATGATTTTTCTCTGTATTTTTACGGTTATAATAATCAACAACACATTCAACCTTATCGTTTTCTTTTATTTCATTTGTTTCTATTTTTACAGCTATAGCCGGATTATTGAGATTTTCAGATTTATAAAATTCTTTGATCGGATAAACAATGTCATTAAATTTTATAAATCCTGTATCGCTTATTTGTCCTCCGGCTTCAACATAAAATGGAGATTCTTGAGTTACTATCCAAGATGAACCATTTTCTTTTATTAAATAATTTACTGTGGTTTCTATTTCTAAATTGTCATAGCCGACAAATTTTGTATTTACATTTTCCGGAATATCTAAAGTTATTATTTTATCAGATTGTTTTCGTGATTGCTCTTGTTGTTTTTGCATTTCTTTTTCAAATCCATCCATATCTAAATCGAGGTTTTGTTCGTTTGCAATAACTTTTGTAATTTCGGGAGGAAAACCATATGTATCATAAAGTTTAAATATTTGTTCTCCGGGTATTTCTTTTTTGTTTTCTTTTTTATTTTGTTCAATATATTTTTCTAAAATATTTTTACCGGAGCTTAGATTTTCACTAAATTTTTGAACCTCATCATCCAGAGTTTTTATGATCAATTGTTCATTGTCTTTTAATTCTTTATAAATTAATGAAAAGTAATCTATAAATTCTTTTGCCAGGCTGGAAAATAATTTTTGATTATTCGATAGCTTTTGAGCAAAAAGAGAGGCTCTTCGTATAATCTTTCTTAAAACATATCCACGTCCTTCATTTGAAGGTAAACAACCATCGGCAATTAAAAGGGAAGTAGATCTAACATGATCACATAAAACATGAAAAGCAGATTTTGTTTCTTTTGGACTTTTATCATAAGAGAGTTTTGTTAATTTTTCTATTTTTTTAATAATAGGCACAAATATATCTGTTTGGAACACAGAATCTTTGTTTTGAAGTATCATATTTAAACGTTCAAAGCCCATTCCCGTATCAATTCCTTTTTGTTTTAAAGGAACAAGCTTGCCATCTTGTTGGCGATCAAATTGCATAAATACCAAATTCCAGATTTCGGTAAATCTTCCACAAGGGCAAGAAGGGTCACAATGTTCTGTTTTACAACCAACATCTTTGCCGTTATCGTAATGTATCTCGGAACATGGACCACAAGGACCTGTATCGCCCATTTGCCAGAAGTTTTCTTTTTCACCTAAACGAATGATTTTTTCTTCGGATATTCCAATTTGTTCATGCCATATTTTGTGAGCTTGGTCATCATCTTTATAAATTGTGATTATTAGTTTTTCTTTGGGGATATTTACTTCTTTTGTTAAAAATTCCCAAGCATATTTTATTGCTCCTTCTTTGAAATAATCACCAAAAGAGAAGTTTCCCATCATTTCAAAGAATGTAAGGTGTCTGTTTGTGAATCCTACTTCGGTAAGATCATTATGTTTACCTCCTGCTCTTACACACTTTTGAATTGAACATGCTGTTTTATAATCTCTTATTTCATTTCCAAGGAAAACGTCTTTAAATTGATTCATTCCTGCATTTGTAAATAATAG
>WJLJ01000033.1 GCA_014728525.1 Candidatus Babelota bacterium
AAACTATCAATTCTTGATATTTTTTTAAAGCTTTAATGTCTGATTCATTTAAAGAATATTTTTTAGCCTTTTTTATAGCTAATTTAATAATTGCAAAAGAACTTATACCTTCATTTATTTTTTTTTCATCTTTTTTTATTAAGTATAAAATAGCTCTAACATACTTATTCAAAATAAAATTTTCATCTTTATCTAACTTACCAAATTTCTCATACTCTAAAACATATTCTATGATACTATCAATATCCGAATATATGGAACGGTGCAATTCACCAATAACTTCTCTTTTAGTTTCAACATAATCATTAATTTCCTTTTTTGAATTTAAAATCATTGAATGAATATTGTTTTTATTTAAAAATAGTAAAATAAAAAATAAATAAAATAAAATATTTTTTTTCATAATTTTGTAACCTCCTACAAAATAATTCATTAAACAACTTTAGAGAATTTAAAAAATATTTAGAGATATTTCATAATAAAATAAATCAAATCTATTTATTAAACCTCCATTTAATTATAAATAGTATTACAAATTGTGAAAAAATAATCAAAGGGCTATAAAATCATTTTTCCCCAAAAAAGGTCATTTATTATTAAAAAATTGTTAAAAAAACATAAAAATATAGAAAAAATAATGAAATTAATAGCTTAATTGCTTTTCAAGTAACGGTTTATCGCTAAACTCTTCTTCGTTTAACAATGAAAATTCAACCCAACTGGAAGAGTTCAATTCACTACTCTCTTCAAAATCCTCCATTCGTAAAGTCCTGCTTCTTTCTAATTCTCTGCGTAACATCTTAATTCTATTTTTAACCTCTTTACCTTTTTGTTCTTCACTTAACTTCGCAGGTAGTTTTCTATATCTTATATTCATGTATTCACGTAATATTTTTACTTCCTCCGGGATTATTAAATTTTGATAAATTTTTAAATTTTTTATTTCAGTTTTAGAAAAATCATAAACAGAACTTTTTAAAGCAATATCAATAGCCCTAAAAGCCTGACTAGGCTTAAAATCATTTTTTGAAGCAATCAAATATAATATACATCTAATATCTTTTTCTAGAATTAATTGATCTTCTTTATCAAATAAACAAGGAAATCCGGCCTTTTGTAACCTAGTTTCTTTCATTAAATAATCACTACTTTTAGCCATAGAAAAAAGATTCTTTTTAGCTAAAAATAAAAAAACAAAAAATAATAAATAATAAAATTTAATTTTCATACTAACTCCTTTTTTTTTATAATTAATTAAAAATAACAAACACAAATCAAAAAAATAAAGTAAAATGTTATTCTTTATAATAGATTCCAGAATTTAATAAAATCATTAAAAGAAATTTGTTGAGCTCTAAGTTTTAAAATTGATTCAGGAATTTTAGATAAATCATAGTGAGTTTGACGTAGATTATTATAAATTGTTCTTCTTGGAAATTTAAAACAAAGCTTTAAAAACTTCCAAAACTCAGTTTCATCATTTATTTTTAGGATGTCCTTTTTTGGCTTAAAATAAATTAAACGAGAAAAAACTTTTGGCGGTGGGTTAAATGCACCCGGCTCAATTTTTTCCATCAATTCAAAATGAAAATGATATTGCAAAAATATTGATGTTGCATTATAGTTTTTCCCTGATTTTGCAACTATTTTTTGTGCAACTTCTTCTTGAATCATAACAACACCTTCTTCAAAAAGATGTTTATTTTTTTGTATTTTAAAAAAAATCGGAAAAGTTATTTGATAAGGTAAATTTGCTAAAAGTACCCACGGTTTATATTTTTCTAAAAAATCAAAATCTACCTCTAAAATATTTTCAATTTTTATCTTTAATCTAGAATCTGAAATCTTTTTTCCAACTAAATTTGCCCATTCAGGATCAATTTCATAAACCCATAATTCCTTGCAATTAGTCTGATTTAAAATTGCTTGAGTTAAAAAACCATCACCACAGCCAATTTCCATAACTCTGGTATTATCTGTTATCAAAACTTTATTAATCATGTTATCAACAACAGATTGTTTTCTTAGAAAATGCTGTCCAAATTTCTTTTTTTTTCTTGGCTTTTGGTCGCGTAATTTTTTTATTTTTTTTATCATAAAAACCGGTTTTCCATTAAAATACAATATAAACAAAACTATTATAGCAAAAATCATCAAAAATATGCTTTTATGCATAAATAATGTCATCTCTATTGACAAATAGCAATGTTTAAGTCATATTTAAAATATATCAAAAAATTCTAAAAAAGTTCTTTGAAAAATTCGGGGGCGTCACGGCTTCGACGTAATATTAGATGTTTTGAGAGCATGTCGAGTTTTGTATGTGAACTTGTAAAAAACATTCAATCAAATAAGTGCAGACGCTAATGTCGATTATGCCTAATTATAGTTATTAGGTATCTTGTTAGGAAAGCTTGTCTGTCGGCTGAACTAACTCGTATTAAAACCCAGATAGAACTTGCTAGTAAGATTTTTTGTTTTTGTAGCTAAGCAAAAATTACTAAACCGACTTTTATTAATAACTTTGCTTTTGAGGGTTAATAAAAGTAGATTCAAAAGCTAAACATGTAGCGCTTGAAATTGATAATATGACGGACATGGGTTCGACTCCCATCGCCTCCACCATACTTCGCCAAGGCTTCGTATGGAACGGCCAGTATAGGAATAAAATTAATATTTATAGAACATTTTATAAAAACTATTTTTATACAACTTTACTCTCTATTTAAGTAAATTCTTTATTTATCCCCTACACTTTGATATTTTTCTTTATCATGAATACACAACTTTCTTTATTAAAAAATCATATTCCGCCTTTATCGGAAAAAATGCGTCCTAAAAATTTAGATGAAATAGTAGGACAAGAACACTTATTAAATAAAAATTCTGTTTTTAGAAAACTTATAGAAAGTGATAAATTTTCAAGCATAATTCTATGGGGGCCTCCGGGAACAGGAAAAACAACACTTGCAAATATAATTGCAAATCAAACTAATAAAGAGTTTATTTTTTTTCATGCTTCATTTAACGGAATCAAAGACATAAAAGATATTGTAAAAACAGCACAAAACAAAATAGAATATGGTGGAAAAGGCACTATATTATTTGTTGATGAAATTCATAGATTTAATAAAACACAACAAGATGCATTTCTAAAACCGGTAGAACAAGGAATAATAAATTTAATCGGGGCAACAACAGAAAATCCTTCTTTTTCTACAAATTCAGCTTTATTGAGCAGATGTTCTGTTTACATATTAAAACAACTTCAAAATAAAGATTTAGAAAAAATTATTGATAACACTTTAAACAAATTAAAAACTAATTCTTACCAAATTCTTATAGATGACGATGCAAAAGAATTATTAATAAACTATTCAAACGGTGATGCTCGCAATATTCTTAATGCTTTAGAAATAGCAGTCAATGTTGTAAAAGGTAAAATAAAAAACTGCGATATAATTACAAAAGAAATTATCAAAGAAATTTTATCCACACGAAAATTTTCATACAATAAAAATAGTGAAGAACATTACAACCTACTATCAGCTCTTCAAAAATCTATTCGCGGTTCTGATGTTAATGCAGCTGTTTATTGGCTTTCAAAAATGTTAGAAAGTGGGGCGGATCCTCTTGTTATTTTGCGAAGATTAGTTGTAATAGCATCAGAAGATATAGGATTGGCAGACCCTGATGCATTAGTACAAGCAATAGCAACTCAACAAGCTGTAAATTTTTTGGGATATCCTGAATGTAGAATTGCAATGTCTCAATTAGTTATATATTTAGCCACAGCACCAAAATCTAATTCTGCCTACCAAGCAATCAATAAAGCTAGTAAAGATGTTTTAGAAGACAAAAATGAGCCTGTTCCAATTAATATCTGTAATGCACCAACAAAATTTATGCAAAATTTGGGGTACGGAAAAAATTATAAATATGATCATGAATATAAATATCATTATGCCGGTCAAAAATTTTTACCCGAATCTTTAAAAAATAAAATTTATTATTCTCCCGGTGAATTTGGTTTTGAAAAAGAAATAAAAAAAAGAATCGATTTTTGGAAAATGTTAAAAGATAAAAATAATGGGTAAAATTTATGATTTTAAAAAAAATAATAATATTTATATTTATTTTTGTTCTTTTTCAATCTAAAATTTTTGCAAAAAAATATCACATAATATTTGTTCTTTCTCCGGGAGAAGAATCAGAATTTTGGGAAGAAAAACAAAAAGAATTCTTATCTTTATTTAAAAAACTTATAAAAAGTAGAAATAAAAAAGTATCCAGAAAATCAAAATTAACAATAGAATTATTTCCTAAAAATAAAGCTAAATATGGAGTTGAATATAAATAAATTAAATCCAAAGTTAAAATATGAAAATATTGAAGAATGCCAAGAAAAACTTTATAAAAAAATTTGCTCTAAAAGATTTAAAGAAAAAGAAATAATTATAATCGGATTTGGTAAAAATAGTTCTGAAATA
>WJLJ01000034.1 GCA_014728525.1 Candidatus Babelota bacterium
GTATTATTTAAGCTAGCGAGCAAAAATAACTTTAAATTATCCCGCTTAAAAAAATCCAAACTCTCTTTCCACTTAAATAAGGCCATTCTAAAATTCCTTTTTATAAAAAATTAACCAAAAATATCGCTTACAAATTATATAAAAAATAAATTATTGTAAACTTAGTTAATTTAAAATACTTGACATATAGAAATTATTTTTAATAAAATAACCACAGATATAGTTAAAAAAATTAGTTTTCAATTGTTACAAATTTGACAAACAAAAATCTACTGGTAAAAAAGAGCAATTACAGACTTTAAATTTTCGGGTCGGGGAAAAAAGGGAATATAATGAAAAAATCTGAAAACAAAAAAAAGATTGCTAAAAAAACTTCTGTAAAAAAAGCAAAAAAGAAAGTAACCTCTAAAAAAGGTTCAACTAAAAATAAAACCTTAAAAGGGAATAAGAAAAAAAATAAAATGAGTTATAATGCAAAATTATTAATTGTAGAGTCTCCGGCAAAAATCAAAACTATTTCCAAATTTTTGGGATCCGATTTTAGAATTATGTCTACTTTCGGACATATTAAAGATTTACCACCAAAAAAACTTGGTGTTTCTACAGAAAACAATCATATTGAAATAGAATATGTACCAATAAAAGATAAAGCCAAAACAATCTCTGAAATTTGTAAAACAGCTAGCCGAGTTGGTGAAGTATATCTTGCATCAGACCCTGATAGAGAGGGAGAAATAATTTCTTGGCATATTGGTCAAGAAATTGCAAAAATATTTCACGATAAATCAAAAATTTATCGTATTACTTTCAATGAAATAACAAAGCCTGCTGTTCAAAATGCCATAGAAGATAAATCTATAGTAGATATGAAATTAGTTAGAGCACAACAGGCTCGAAGAGTTTTAGATAGATGGGTTGGTTATGAAGTATCTCCTATATTATGGAAAAAAATATCAAAAGGTCTTTCAGCCGGTAGAGTCCAATCTGTAGCATTATTATTAATATGTGAACGTGAAGAGGAAATTGTAAGCTTTAAACCGGAAGAATACTGGTCAATTCACGGTACATTCGGTTTTAAAAATGAAAAAATAGAAGCTGAACTATTTAAAATAAACAACAAAGCTTTTAAATTAAAAAATAAAGAAGAAACAGATAAAGCAATAGAAGCTATAAAAAAAGCTACGTATTCTATAGAAAAAATTACAGAAAAGAAAAGATTAAGATCTCCGGTAGCTCCATTTATGACTAGTACTTTACAGCAAGATGCGTATAATAAACTTGGTTTTTCCGTTGATAGAACCATGTCTGTTGCTCAAAAATTATATGAAGGTCTCCCGTTAGGTGACAAAGATAATCCTCAAGCTTTAATAACTTATATGCGTACAGACTCCTTAAGACTTTCCGATACGGCAATAAAATCTGCAAGAAACTTTATTTCAAGTAAATTTGGAAAAGATTATCTTCCAAAAACATCAAAAAATTATTCAAAAAAAGGTGCACAGGATGCTCACGAAGCAATAAGACCAATTGATGTAAAAATTACGCCTCAAATAGCTGCTAAATATTTGAATCCCGCACAAGCAAAACTTTATTCTCTTATTTGGAAAAGATTTGTTGCGTGTCAAATGACACCGGCTCAATACTTTCAAAGGCAAGTGTTAATAAAAGGTGATAAATATACATTTAAAGCAACCGGATCAACACTTATTTTTGATGGATTTTTAAAAGTCTATATGGTAGACGATGAAAAAGAAAACGAATTAAAAATACCTAAAGGTATTAAAGAAAAAGATCCGCTAACACTCAAAAAAATAGATCCTAAACAACATTTTACAAAACCACCTCCAAGATTTAATGAAAGTTCACTTGTTAAAGATTTAGAAAAAAAAGGTGTTGGACGTCCAAGTACCTATGCTGCAATAATTTCTACTATCCAAAAAAGAAATTATGTAACTAAAGATAAAAAAAGATTTATACCCACAGAATTAGGAAAAACTGTTAACAAAATGTTAACTGAAAACTTGCCCGATATTATAAATGTTTCTTTTACCGCACATATGGAAGAAGATCTGGATAAAATAGCAGATGGAAAAATAAAAAGAGACGAAGTCCTACTAGAATTTTATAAAAAATTTAAAAAAGATTTAGAAACTTGGGCCGGTAAAGACGGAAAGAAAAAAGCTGTAGAAACAAATATTAAATGTCCAGAGTGTGGCAATAAATTAGTTATAAGATTTGGAAAAACCGGTGAATTTTTAGGCTGTTCCAAATTTCCAGAGTGTACTTTTACTTCTCAATTTACAAAAGATGAACAAGGTAAAATTCAATTAGCCAAACAAGAAGAACCGCAAGAAATAGATATTAAATGTCCTAATTGTGGTAAAAATCTGGTAAAAAAGGTAGGCAAATTTGGCCCTTTTTACGCTTGTCCGGGTTTTCCTGAATGTAAATATATTCATCAAGAAAGTTTAAAAATGCCTTGCCCTAAATGTGGTAAAAAAATTGTTAAACGAGTTAGTAGAAGAGGTTCTTTTTGGGGTTGTTCTGGATATCCTAAATGTAAATTCATAATACCCGGAGATGTTCAAGAAGAACCCTGTCCTAAATGTAAAAATCCATATTTATTAGTAAAAAAAGATAAAGATGGAAATGTTACAATTTACTGTCCTAGTAAAGAGTGCGATTATTCTAAAAAAACTTAATTTTGTTCATCTATAAGTCGCTTAATCCGCGTACAATAAAACGGGTCCGTAAATTATAGCCCTATTTTTTTAAGTCTTTATAAAGCTCTTAATAAATTAACCCATAAACTATTTTGTGCAAAACTTGTTTCTATATAAGAGCTATCAATACGATTATCAAAAGGAAAATAGATAGATATTCCTTTTGCATTTTTTTTATTTTTGCCGGTCACATTTGCAACAACAAGTTTTTTTATAATTTCCTTTCCATCATTTAAAATATTTTTTAATTGTTTTATCTCAAAGGTTTCTTTCTCTATATTTAATTTCTTTAACATTTGAGTATAAAAAGAATCTAAATCTGTATAAAAAGGTGCTTCACAAATTTTTACTGATTTTAATCTAGAATCTTTTAAAATTTTTTTATAAAATTCAGGATTCTTATCTAAGCACCTAACATAAAAATCTGCAAAATCATTGATATTATTTACTAATAAATCTATAGAACCTAAATGAAAAGCAGACAAAGTATAAATATCTTCCTTAGTATTTTCTTTATAATATTTTCCATAAGAATCTATTGCAGCACAACATACTTCTTTAGCATTTAATTCTCTAGAAAAACTACTAAAAAAATCTTTATAATTCCAACCATCTACCAACTCACAATTTTGAGAACCTATTAAAAAATCAACATAATCTTTTATTTGGTATCCAATTTCCAACATTGCCATTTTACAACAATCGGTACCCAAAATATCTAATGGCTTTTTTAAAACATCTTCTTTTATAATTTTAAAGGATTCTATCATTTGTTTATTGGTAAGATATGTTTTATCGGAATCTCTAAATAAAACTCCCTTATGATAATCATGAAAAGAAGTATCAAAGCCAATGCTTTTTAAAGGACAAAGGCCATCAGGACATATTACATTTTCTAAATGTTCTTGAGATTGCCAAGGAAAAGAATTATCAGAATTTTCTATATAAATTGGATCTAAAATTCCAAATCCATGGTTCCATAAAATAACACTGTGATATTTTGATTTATAATTATTAAATGCCCAACTTGCAGCATTTACAAGGTCTTTAACATTATCACTTCCATAATCAATACAATCATCAAGAATTAACTTATTATTTTTTACTAAATATCTAAAAGCAAAATTTCCAACAGTATGACATTGAACTGTAATATTTACCGGTCTAGAATACTCAGATAAAGCCATGGCGTTTATATTTTTTAAAACCCATGGTGATAATTGACTTTCTGCCTCCATATAAATTAAAAAGGTCCAATCTGAAATAGAAAAAATTCTAAAAACAAAAGATATAAAAACAAAAAAAATAAATATTTTTTTATTCATAACAACACTCCCCGCAAAAGACTTATAATTCCCTTCAGCTTATGTTATAAAAAAAATATTATTTTTTGCAATTAATTATTTTTTTAACAAAACTTAGATAAATAGCTTTATTAAGATAAAAAGTAATATCCAAATAGATTCTCCAGCAAAAACACCAGACCAAAATGGGATTTTTTCTGATGACTTTTTTGTTAGATAAGAAATAATAGCTCCAATAGAAAGCCCAATAGTTAAACTATTCGGCATTAAAATACCTCCAAAAACCATGGTAGGACTTATTTTTAATTTCTTTAAAAGAACTCCATAAAAAAATCCAATTAAAACAATTCTAAAATCAAAATTCAAAGATTGAATTAAAAGTGCTCTGCTTCTTCCTCTCTGAGCAAAAAGTTCCGGTGAACCTATTTGAAAATTCGAAAATAATAACCACAAGAAAAAACCAATAGTTAAACAAGTAACAATTAATCCAAGCCACTGATATCTATGGACCTTTTTAAATTCCAAAAAACAAAGTTGACCTACTTTATAATCAAAAAGCAAATCTGATGCTGCAGCAGCACATACATTAAAAAAAACACAAAGCATAGTTATTTGAAGAAAATTTAATTTAAAGAAAATCATCATCGGTATCATTATAAAAGTTGCAAAACGACCAAAAGTAACTAAACCTAATTTAGCTGCTAAAAAACTTATTTGATAGGTAGCAAGAACTATAAACACTAAAAGTAAAATTTGACTAAAAAAATTAAATTTAAAATAACTTAATAATAAAAAACTTAATAATAAAACAAATATAAACTCTATATTTAAAAAAAACTTAAATCCATTTTTTAAACTTTTATTTTTAACATTCTTAAAATAATTAAAACCTGAAAAATTTTTAATTTTATTCAAAATTGATTTTGGATATTTCAATAAACCTAAAATTAGCTCCGAAACAACTAAACCGGAAGCAAAAGCTGTAATAAAATCATTAAAATAAAGAGGATCAAATAATTTTATATTTAAATATAAAGAATGATTATTTATAGGCCATAAAATCAAATACTTTGAAAATAAACCTATAAGCAAAGGAAAAACTATTTTTATGCCCGCAATAAAACCTATTGCCCAAAGCATAGGCATAATTGTAATTGCAAAATTTTTGCCTAATACTGAAGGAAAAACATAAAAAACTTTGGGCAAAACCCCCTTAAACCTTAGTATTCCATCTCGTAAAAAAGATATAAAAAAACTGAAAGAGAAGCCCCAAAACATGCTTTTTGCCTGCTTCTCTTGAGATTGAGATGTAATTATTTTATAAATAAGCTTACTTACAGGAAAAGATAACCTTTCTTTAATAACAAATTTGTCAGCAAAAGACCTTGCTAACCAAATACCAAATCCTCCTGCAGCAAAACAAAGAATTCCTATGATAAATGAAAAATATAATGGATTTTTAATAAAATTATTGAAAATATTAGGATCTAAAAAATACAATGTGGGTAAAGAAAAACCAACGCCAACACTTACTATTCCACCAACAGACCCTATTGTCTGAATAATAGCTAATTCTTTGTTTATATCTTTTATATCTGTTTTTTTTTGTCTTAATTTCAATAATATGCTACTAGCTAAGACAATTGCCGGCGCAATCCAGGGTCCTATCATAGTTGCTATTGATATATAAGATAAAATAGCCGTGGAAAGAATTGTAAAAATTATACCTAATAATATTACTAAAAAATTCATAATCCCCAATAAAATAAACTAAATTTTACACTAAATTCTCAAAAGTTACATTTTTACAAAAAAACCCCTTTTTTTCTATTTTTTATGTAAAATCATTGCTTTTAACTATGTATTAATTTACTATTTGTAATAGAAGGGGTGTGGGGAAAACATGGGATAAAAGAATGAAAAAAACAAATCAAAATATAATATTAAATTTTTTAGCTGTTTTAGTTACAATTTCAGCTTTTCTCTTATGTTTTTATTACGACGATGAAAAGACTGATGATATAAAAATTGAACAAATAGAACCTGCAGAGGTCAAAAACGAGCTTGGTTTAACTAAAAAACAATTAAAGTATGCAAAAAAGTTAAGCCATGCTCCGACCTATGATTATCAGAATTTACTTTACTTAATGAATAAATGCAGAAAAATAGAAAAAAAATTCTATGCAAACTTCAGATTATTTATACAAAATCACAAAAATTTAAAAAATCTAAAAAAAACACTTAAAGAATTAAAAGAAGAAAAAGGATTTTTTAAAAAATATATAAAAAGAACAAAACAA
The DNA here is from genome assembly GCA_014728525.1 of Candidatus Babelota bacterium. GTDB lineage: Bacteria > Babelota > Babeliae > Babelales > UASB340 > WJLJ01. The sequence goes on from WJLJ01000034.1 coordinate 6,328, forward strand.
TATTATTCAAGATCTGCACCATCCAGAAAAAGAGACTCTTTAAGATATTATTTTAGAGTTTTAGAAGATAATATAGATGAACTAAAAAAAATGATCGAAAGATTTAATTTACACGTAAAAATTCAAATAAAAAACCATAATAAAAACAGTTGATAGTTTTAGCTTCTGCAATCTCTTAAAAATTTATTTATTTTTTTTGCATATTTTTCTGAATATTTTCTACGTAAATGACCATGTTTACAAGGAGGACCTATCCATAATCTCGTTTTTTTATTAATAGAATTTGCATACATTTTTAATGTATCATCTGGATTAACAACATTATCAATACAAGAATGAATAAAAAATATTGGTTTATCTATTTTTTTAATACAATTTAATGGACAAAATTTACTGATATTAGAATTCGTTACAAAATTTACCATTCTTATAATAATAGGTGCAAAAGGATAAGAAGGAAGCCCGGATTTTATTTTAAAAGCATTATAAACAACTTCTTTTAAATTTGAAAAAGCGGAATCAACAATTAAAGCATCACAAAGATCAGATTTTTTTGCTACTGCATCAATAGAAACAGAACCTCCCATTGATATTCCAATTATATATAAAGGTAATTTTTTCGTAAAAATTTTATTTGGTTTCGTTTTTTCTTTTAAGAAGTCAACTGCCGCAAACAAATCTTTATATTCATGACATCCAATAGTTCTAAATCTTCCACAACTTTTACCGTGAGCTCTAAAATCAAACATTAATATATTATACTCAGGAAGCATATCAATAACACAATGCAAGAACTCTTTGCAACTTTGATAGCCATGACAAAGAATAACATTGCCTATAGGATTCTTTCTTTTTATAAAAAAACCGGAAAGCTTTATTCCATCTTTAGAAGAAAAAGTAACAGGCTCTAAATCATTTCTTTTTATAAGTTTTTCTCTTATCTTACCTGCAACAAAAGAAACTTTTCTTCCATCTTTCAAAATCAGATCATAAGGAAGAACTAGCTTTTTAAATGCAAAAAATGAAATTATTAATATTGATAAAAAAACTAAGATTATGAAAAAATATAATAAATTTTTCATAAAATTATTTTTTGAATTTTTCACAATTTTAAATCACCTTCATAGAAGTTTTTACCTGAAAGAAAATGCCAATGCATATGAAAAACAGACTGCCCAGCCTCAGTTTCATTATTAGAAATTAAATTAAAAGGTAAAGGCTTATTCAAACCTTTTTCTTTTTGAATATCTTTTGAAATATCTCTTATAACCTTACCCATTTCAGTAACATAAAATAAATCATTATCTTTAATATAATTTAAATTAACTATATGTTTTTTAGGAATAACTAAATAATGATATGGAGCTTTTGGGTGCAAATCTTTTATAACTAAAATATTTTCTGTTTCTTTTATAATTTCACTTGGAATTTCTTTTTGAATAATTTTGCAAAAAACACAATTTTTATCAAACATTTCCATTCCTTAAAAAAATGGCCGTGCCATACAAAGCTTTAGCGACAGTGTAAGCCATGGCAAAGTTTTTTAATATAAAAACAGCCCTACTACGCTCTTTGAGCTACGAAGGGCATACTTCGCATGGCTCTAATTAAGTTTAATTTATTTTTAAAATTAATTCCTAAAAAAAAATGGCCATGCCATACGAAACCTTGGCGAAGTATGGTGCCGAAGGTCGGACTCGAACCGACACGATGTTACCACCACGAGATTTTGAGTCTCGCGCGTCTACCAATTCCGCCACTTCGGCAATTAAATAAATCAATTTATATGCTATCAAAAGGACAATTCTCGTCAAGAAGCAAACTATAATAGTCCCGCCATATTAAAAATGGGTAAATAAACTGAAAGCATTAAAAATACAACAACTAATCCAACAAAAATTAATAAAACAGGTTGTATAATTGTAGTTATTATTTTTAGCTTTCTTTTTAATTTTTCATCACAAATTTTTGATGCTTTTTTTAATACTTCAGATAATTTTCCAGTATTTTCTCCTATATCAATTAAAGCTATAATTTCTGAAGGAAAAAAATCTGATGCAATAAAACTTATAGAATATTGTAAACTATTTCCCTTTATAACCATATCTTCTATTAGTTTTAATTTGTTTTTTATATATAAATTGTTTATAACTTTTTTACAAAAAGAAAGAGATTGTTGAAGATCTATTCCGGATTCTAAAAACATCGACAAAGTTTGAAAAAAAATTATCAATTCTTTGTAAATAAAAATTTCTCCAATAAAAAAACACCTTACCATAAACCAATCTTTTAAAAAACGAATTTTAAAATTGTTAAAAATAATCTTGCCTAAAATTATTATTAATAAAAAAATTACAAAAAAATAAATTATAGAACTTGATCGTAAAAAAGAACTTAATTTAAAAACAAGTTTGGTAGAACTTGGTAATTCTTTATCAAAAGAAGAAAAAAATAATTCAAATTGAGGTATTACAAAAATAAAAATACTAACAACTAATGTTAAGGCAAAAATCAAAGTTATTATTGGCAAAAAAGAAGCCTGTTTGAATTTTTTTAAAATAGATAATCTATGATTTAAATTTAAAGATATTTTTTTTAGAACAAAAGAAAGTTTTCCCGAACTTTCACCGGCAGAAATTAAATTAATTATGTAATAACCAAAAACTGAATTAAACTCCTGCAAACACTTGGCAAAACTATTACCCTGTTCAATGCCAAAATTAATTTTCTTTATTATTTTTTTAAATTTTTTATTTTTTATTTGATCTAAAATAATATTTAACGCTTTTAATAGTTCTATTCCACTATCAAGCATCAAATAAAGTTGTTCAAAAAAAAATGCTTTTTGCTTTAACAAAATCTTTTTATTAAATAAATTACCAAATAAAGAAAAGCTTAATATTTTATTTTTTTCTCGAAATGAAAACAGAGCAATATTATTAGACAATAAAATTTCTTTTAAATTATCAGGATCTTTTGCAAATAAATTACCCGAATTATATTCTCCAGAAATACTCATTCCTTTCCAATAATAATTTTTCATAAAAACTTCTCTCGGCTATTTATTCTTCCAAACCTAATTTTTTTATTAAATCTAAATATTCAATATCTTGATCTATTTTTACTCTTTTTTTGCGAGAAGTTCTTCCGGATACTAAAGATATCAAATTTTTTGGTAAAGCAAGTTGCTCTGATAAAAATTTAATAAATTCGTCGTTAGCCTTTCCTTTTTCAGGCGCACTCTTAAGATAACATTTTAAAATACCGGATTTATCTAAAACTATTTTTTGACGACCGGAAGAAGGAATTATCTTGATATCAACAAATAAACCCATAATTTATCCTTAATTTTAAGAATTTTATAATCATTCTTCATTGCAAGATAATATAATATTTTTTATACTAACAAAGAAACAAAATTGAATTTTAAGATTTAATTAGCATCCATAGCATATATAAGCTATATTGGTAAAAACAAATAGGAATATAAGCTTTGAAGAATAAGTATTTGATAATATAAGTTCTTTTAGCGCCCATAGCTCAATTGGATAGAGCGTCAGACTACGGATCTGAAGGTTAGGGGTTCGACTCCTCTTGGGCGCACCATCCGCCGTCGCTACAAAGTAGCTATGGCGTAATATCGTATCGAAGCATAACGAAGACAGACAGTCTTCACTCCTGCAGAGCTTCGCCTGGCAAGGCCAGCAAGGCTAGAAAATGTTTGAAATTTTTTATGATTAAAACTTAATGCGGAGAGATGGCTGAGTGGTCGAAAGCGCTTGCCTGCTAAGCAAGTATCTTGGGAAACCGGGATCGAGGGTTCGAATCCCTCTCTCTCCGCCATACTTCGCTCCTACGGAGCTTCGCCTACCTGTCTTGTCGAAGCCTTAGCGAAGACGTAGCATGTCATTTTTTTAAAAGAATTAATTTTAAAAATATTAAGTTTTAATTATCTCAATTCGGAGAGGTGGCAGAGCGGTCGAATGCGGCGGTCTTGAAAACCGTTATCCCTAGGAATAGGGATCGGGGGTTCGAATCCCTCCCTCTCCGCCATACTTCGCTCCTACGGAGCTTCGCCTGCCTGTCTCGTCGAAGCCTTGGCGAAGACGGGGCACGGCCATTTTTTTTCATAAATTTCTTATAAAAATAAATTCACTCTTCCCTTTTTACTCTTTTATTGTGCAAAAATTTCAACTTTGATAACTTTATCTTCAGTTATTTTACATACAAAAAAAAGGGAGAGAATTGTATGAAAAAAGTTTCTAAAATTTTACAATCATTATTATTAGCACTAATAATAGTTTCTTGTGCAAACTTTACAGGCGGAGGAAAAGAAGCAACAAAAGATGAGCCCGAGTTCGTTAACTTACAAGAAGGACAAGGCATTTTTGCCGGAAAAATATATGACGATAGAAATATAATACCTGTTCATGAAATATCATTTACAGGGCACACACAAATAGGAGGTATACGCAGAGAAAGTGATGATTCTATTAATGTTTTAGATTTTGCAAAAATAAAAGAATTAGAAATTTTAAAAGAAAATTATGTTTCTCCTAGATATCAAGACAAAGAATATATTTTGGCTAAAACTATTTCTAATAATGGGGCTATTACAGATGATCTTTTAATCCCAAGAAATGTTGTAATTTGCGCAATATCAACCCAAACAGATATGGAAAAAGCTTGGTATTTAAGAAAAATAAAAAAAATTATAATCGAAAGAGATTTAAGAATAGCAAGATCAGAAGCTTTACAAGAAAAAATAAAATCTGATCAAGAAGAAGAAAAAGAAGAAACTTTTTTCGGCAAAATAAAACGAGGCTTTTCAAAAGCAACTAAAGCAATAGAAGTTAAGTAAAAATAAAGGGTGCAAAATTTGCACCCTTTATTTTTTTTCTTTAAGTTTTTTTATTTTTTCTTTTGCTTCTTCTAAATCAGGTAAGGATTCTATATATCCAACATCTAAACTTTTATAAAAAACTGTAATATCATTTTCTTCACAAATTTTAGTAACATGTTCCGAAAGTTTATTCGAATAATACTTCATAACTTTCTTTATAATATTTGAATCTTTAAAAGTTCCATTTTTCAATTTTGTTTGAAAAGTTTTAAAACTTCTTTTTGAAATATCATATTTTTCTTTATAGTAATCTTGATATTCCTCCCATGCAAAAGAAGGAACCCGTATCTCTTTATCATATACAATATATTTTCCTTTAATAAATCCGGGAATAGAAACTTCTCTTTCGGATAAAATATTTCTAGTATAATGAGTAGAAACAAATATTTTATTTTTAGCATAAGAACTAACAACAAAATACGGATATATTTTTTTCACTTTATTAATAGGAATTATAGCCACATACATTTTGCCCAAATATGGATGCTTTGGATTTCCAAATTCATCGTATTCAGGTTTAAGTTTTTTTACCTTCTTTCCTAAGAATTTTAAACCCAAAGAATACTTTAAAGGATGTAAGAAATCTTCAGAAAAAGAAACTTGCGGATTTTTTTTAAAATCAAAAGATAAAAAAATATCTTTATTCTCTTCAGAAGGCTCTTCTAGTTCTGAATGAAATTTATCATAATAATTAGTATATAATTCTTGAAATTTATTTCTTTTTCTAGATTCAAGAGAAGTAATACTTTTAGTTACATCAGAAGCCTTTTTTTTAAACTTTTCCAAATTTCGTTCTTCAAAATCTATTTTACCCAAAGGAAAATTTAAAGAATCGTAAACAGCACTCGAATATATAGTTTTACCTATTTCTGATGTTCTTTTTAATTTAGATCTTTTTTCTTTATCAAAATATGAACGAGCAAAATGAATACCTCGTATCAAAACAATACATTTTTTACCATGAAATTTTTCTGGTATATCAAAATGGATTAGTCCCTCATATTCATACACCTCTTCATCTTCAGAATCAGAATCATACTCATCTTCATATTCAGAATCAGAAGACTCCGAATCACTTAAAGAAAGATTCTTAAAACTTTCATTTAATTCTTCAATGCTATTTATTCTTCGCATTGAAGACAAAGATTCAATATTTATTGAAAATACTAATAATAGAAAAAGAAATATTTTTCTTAGAAAATTCATACAACCTCCTAAATATAAACCATTAAAAACTTAATGTTATCAAATAGAAATAAAATAAAAAATGGGTATAAACAGTAAAACCTGTTTTTACCAAAAAAACAGTAATAATTCTATAAAAAAATAAACAAATTCTATAAATCTATTTATTTTTGTTATAAATAAAATAATTAATTTTTATAAAAAAAGGGAGAAAATATGGCAAATATAGGAGATAAATTCAATATTGGTGAAATATGCCCGGAATCAGGAGTTTATAAATTAAGAGAACATGATTGCGGTAAAGGTCATGCACAAAGATCAGAAGAACAAAGAGAAATTCCATTAACAAAAGGAGAAAAATTTCCACCGTGTAAAAACTGCCAAGCCGGTGTTACTTGGGTATTAGTAAAAAAAGCATAAAATAAAGAATGAAAAATAACTATGTTTTTTTAAAAAAAATAGCCGGTTTTATTCTTATAATATTAGGTATAATCGGATTATTTTTACCATTTCTTCAAGGATTTGTTTTTATCGGAATAGGTGCAGTTTTATTAGGAAATAAAAAACTTCTAAAGAAAATAAAAAAAACTTGGTTAAAAATAAAGTCATTTTTTAGAAAAAAATTTAAGTAAAAAAAAGGGGTAAGAATTATCCCCCTTTTTTAATTTATAAACTTTTCTTCCAATAAACTTAAAGCGAAATTCAAAGTCTGCTCTGATACCGGAAATTTTCCTTGAAATAGTTTTTTAAACCAACCCGGACCTGTACCCATTTTTTCATGAATATTTTTAAGAATTATATCTAGAATTTCTTTAATATCAGAAGTTACTTCTAAGAGCTTTTTATTCCCACCCAAATTTATATAAGGAATAGGTCCGTCGTTTTTAGTTTCAAGGCTATTTATTTCTGAATAAATTTTGAAAAAATTAAATATAAATAAAGAGCTTTGCAAAGCATCTGTATCATTTAAATAAAACAATATTAAATCTAAATATGAGTTAAATAAATTTGAAGTTTTAGAATTTTGTAACAATTCTTTAAAGCTATTTTTTGATAAAAGAACATAATGTTTTATTACTAACATTTTTTTTGAAGAATCTTTACATGCGAAAGCCAAATCAAATTTTTCAAGCATTTCTTTGTTATATAAACAAGTAATTTTAATTTTCAAAATATTCTGAATAAAAAGATCTATAATCTCAATTTTATTATTTAATTCTTTCTTCCAAGAATTTTTTAAAATCTTTTTTATAAAACCGGTATCATCTAAATACAATAAATTTAATTTTATATTCTTTTTACTTTCAGAAAATTCTTTAATTAAATTATTTGCTACAGTTTCATCTAACAAAAAGTTTTGATAACCCTTTTTTTGATAAGACGAAATGAAATTAGAATAATCTAGGAAAAAAGGAATATTAAAATTATTCAAATCCATTTTAAATAAATTTTTATACTTAGAATATATTTTTTTATTAATTATAGATTTAAATTTTTTATTTATATGTTTTGCATCTAAATTATATTCTAAACAAAAATCTGCCAATAAATCCAACCTAATTTGTTGTAGCCTTCTATAGTTTAAATCTTTAAATTTATCATCAACAAAAGATAATGCCTGTAAAATTAATAATTTTTTTTCTGACAAATTCCAAGCATCTAATATTTTTTTTAAATTATTTTTATCTTTTGAATCAATTAATTCAACCAATTTGTTACCAACCTGTAAAACTCTATTTCGTTCTTCTAAGTGCATAAACTTATAATTTAATAAATCATCAAAACTTTCTTTGACTTTATTAATTATAAGATTTTCGTTATTTAAAACTTCTGTTTTATTAGAAGAATATAAAAAAGTTAAGAATAATAAGTTAAAAAGAAATATTTTTTTAAAATTCATAAAATAAACCTATAAATTGCGGCAGGACTAAAAAATAAATTCTAGCCCTGCCTATTCCCTAAAAAGGCCCCCGCCTTTTTTAAAGAGTAAATTGTCTATAATCCGAATAAAGAAAAAACAATATTACCGGATGAATTATCTTGATTATTTAAACTATCGGCAAACTGTTTAAAATCATTTTTATAATCAGGAAGAATACCTTGTAAAACATATTCTATTACTTCCCAATATTCTTTGACATATTCGGATTGTCCAAAAACCTTAGCCAAGCGCTCTATTAAATTTTCTTTAACCGATTTATATTCCGGATTATTATTAATATTATTTACAAATTCTTTAACCCTAGGATTATCTAAGAGCATATCCATAAATAATTTAATAAAACCTTTATCCGATAAGTTATTTAAATATTCTGAATCGTTTAGATAATAAATGCCCGAACCCATTTTTTTTATTTCTAATTCTGTTCCTCGTAGCATTTTTTGCCTACATTCTTTTTGATATTTAATATCTTCTAAATCCTTTCTCTTCTCCTCAACAAAAAGATTGTTCCAAGGATTCGAATCTGAGGATTTAATTACATTCTCCAGTTCGTCAATTTTTTCATCAAAATTTGCTATTTCATCTTGCAAATATTTTCTTGCTTTAATTAAATTGTCTAATTTACGTTTGGATTCCCTTCTGTCAGTATCATCTAATTGTACAAAAGAAACATAAGAATTTAAACTTAAGTTATTTATATCTTTATATTCTTCAAATGCTTTATAAATAGCAGCAATTGTATATTTTAAAGTATTATAAAAATCAAAACTACTTTTCTTAACTTTTAAGATTACCCAATATTCATCATCTTTTGAATTTAAAACGATATTTGACGAACTATTTTTGTCTGAATCTGAATATGCAAACTCTAAATCTTTTTCACAATCAGTAAAACCAACAAAATTACTTGTAGTAGATTTTTTATATTCTCTAAAATCTTTCAAAGAAACTTTTTCATAACTCTTTAATATTGCCCAAATATCTTGAACATCACCGGACAATATATTTATGTAATTATCAACAATTTTTTTAAACTCTTTTTCTGTATATTCTTCTTTTTCAAATAAAGAGTAACAATTTTCAGCTAAATCTTTAGTTTTAAAAACATATCCAACTTTATAATGATATTCAGTTTTTTCATTTTTTTGAGTTAAAGTATCAAAATTGCAATTTTTAAAATTATTACTAACAGACTTTAAAATATCATTAGCAAATTCCACAAAATCCGAGCCTAATAATTCTTTTGTACTTTCACTATTAATCAAAGAATCTGCAAATCCATTTTCTTGAGAATTCATAACACTTTGACCTTCAGTCAAGGCTAATTTAAAAACTAAAGCTGCAAATTCCGCTTGTTTTAAAATCTGCCTATCTTCATCAAAAGGAGTTTTATACAAAATATAACTTCTTAAAATAAACTCCTCTCTAGGAGTTAACTTTCCATCTTTTAGCAAACGTTCAAAAATCCAACGAATAAATTTAGGAAGCTTTTCTAAAAATTCATCGCTATTGTTTCCAATTAAATTTTTTATCTTATTTTTTAATGCAACTTTTGCAACTTTTTTTCCTATAGTTGTCGCATTTAATTTATCATCATTTTTTAAACCGTTAGAATACTTTATTTTTCTAACAAAAGGCTTTATACCTTTAAAAGGGGATAAAATATCGTCATGTCCAACCGTATCCCATTTTAAAACCAATTGTTTATCAAAAAAATTTACATTTACTTCTTTAGACTCATAATAATTTATCTCAGATAAATGTTTATTTTGATCTAATAAAGCTATTAAATTATCTTTATAAGTAGCATTGATAGAATTAACAATTAAAATTGAAATTATAAAAAATTTTTTTAGGATTCCCTTCACAAAAATTCCCCCGAATTATATTTATAAAAAGAATGATATGTATACTAATCAAAAAACAAATATTATCACTTAAAAAGTAAAACAACAAATGCCCCTTAAATAATAAATAAACGCTGCAAAATATTGTCTATTTGAAAAAAACATATAAAAAAGTGGAGAATATGAGCGTTAGCACTTAAAACTTGTATTTTTAATTCTATTAAATATCATTAATTATATATATAAAAATAATAAAAAGCCCATTTGGGAGAAGTGTAAAATGAAAAAACAAGTAAATAATAAAGATGAAAACAAAAGAGTAAAAAGTAACAAAAAAAAATATACTATTATAACTATTATATCTTTAATAATTGCATTAAGTTCATCTATTATATTTAAACATTATAGAAGCTTTGGTTTCTTTTCAAAAAAAGAAAATCATATTACTGTTTTTACGCACGGTTCTTTCGGTTCAGTTATAGGTCTTATGAATCTTTTTCATGTAATAAAAGATAAAATAACGGGAACAAAGTATAAAAGAACTATCTCAAGAATGCGTAAGGATCCCAATTTTTATTCCAGTCAACCAATAATGCAAAAAGGATTATTTAAAATAAAACCTTCTTTTGATCTGGCCACAACATCAAGTGCTCGATTTGCGGCTTATCCCATATTAAAATCCTATGAAGAAATAAATAAACAATTTCAAGCGGAAAATATTAGAGATCACTTTTATACTTTTGGCTGGAGCGGACTTATTAGTCAAGAAAGAAGACGAATAGAAGCCATAAGATTTTATAATGCCCTTTCTGAAGAACTTGAAAAATATAATCAATCGCAAAAATTAAAGGTTAAAATACTTGCCCATAGTCATGGCGGAAACATGGCTTTAAATCTTTGCGCAGTAAATGCAGTTATTAATAATTTTGAAAATATAAAACCTCTTTTGGAACAAGCAACAACAGATGATGAAAGAGAAGCATTAAAATTGATGTATAAACAAATAAAAAAATTACCTACAAAAGAAAAAAATATAAATAAAAAGGGTCAAAAAAGGTTTGATTATATACCTACAAATAAAAATTTGAAAATAAACGAACTTTTAATGTTTGGAACCCCAATCCAACCGGAAACGGAATGTTTTATTTTTCACAATTTTTTCAAAAAAATTTATAACATATACTCAGAAGAAGATGTAGTACAAGACATGGATATATTTTCTACAAAAAAATATAGCTCTCAAAGATTAAGAATTTTAGAAGAAATAACTCCAAATAAAAATATACCTAAAATAATTCAACTAAAAATTATGGTTGATAGAGATATGAAAAAAATAATTAAAGATGAAATAAAAACATTAACTCTTGTTCAAACAAATACCCAACAAACTTCCGAAGCAAAAAATCAAAGCTTTTGGAAAAAACTTTTTTCACGAAATAGATTTGGTCCGAAAAAAACAAAAGATCCTACACATAGAGAAATGTGGTTTGTTTCTTGGGATAAATTAAAAAAGAATCTAAAGACCTCTTTAGAATCGATACCTAGTGTTATTTTTACACCGTTATTTTTAAATGCTATAGAAAAAATTAGTGAACAAACAAATGATATTGATGTTAATATAAGACTCACAAATAAAAATCTAAAAGTTTATGTTTTTAAACATTCACTGGAAGAACAAAAAGTCGAATATAAAGTATCTATGGAAAGAAATATTGTTGATTCAATAAAAACAAAACTTTTAAAATGGATTCCGGACGACTTATCTTTTAGTAATAAATTTAATATAATCAAAACTTATCAGGAACAAATTTAACTTTAAAGTTATAAAACTATAGCATTTTTCTGTTAAAATTGTATCCTGTTTTTCTAATACCTTTGTTAAAAATGTAGATAATTTGTGAGTAGGTTTGGAGTTAAGAATGCAGAAAAAAGTTTCTTTAAAAAGATTGTTGTCCATTTTCATTTTGACTATCTTTTCTTATTTAAATGCTGAATCGTTACCTAAAATAAATAAAATTAAAATTATTGGTAATAAGCTTGTAAAAAAATATGCAATAATGAACCGACTTCCATATAGAGCGGGAGAAAAATTCGACTCGACAAAAACAGCTGCTGCAATAAATAATATTTACTCATTAGGCTATTTCAGACAAGTCAGAATATTAAAAAAAGATTTAAAACATAATCGAGTAAATTTATATGTAGAGGTTGAAGAAAAAAAATTATTGGCAAAATTGGAATTTGAAGGAAATAAAAATCTTAGTAGTTCAAAAATAAAAGAAGAACTTAATCTTGATAAACTTATAACAATAGACGAAGAAAATCTTCATCAAATAGCAATTGCTATAAAAAAATTATATGCAAAAGAAAGTTATCATAACGTAAATATAGAAACTAAAATAATAACCGATAAAAAAAGTCCTGATAAAGCAACTGCTAAATTTATAATAAATCAAGGACCAAAATCTGCTGTAGTAAGAGTCTTTTTTAAAGGAAATAAAAATATACCTGACCGAAAACTCAGAAAAATGGTTCAAACAAGAGAAGAATGGCTTTTAAGTTTTATGGATGAATCCGGGATCTATCAAAAAGATGTTTTAGAAATGGATAAGCATAGAATAGAATATTTATACAAAGATGACGGATACATAAAGGCCTCTGTAAGCAAGGCAGATGTCAAATTCTTTGATGACAATAAAAAAATAAATGTAATTTTTTATATAAATGAAGGTGAACAATATAAGGTTGATAAAGTAGAAGCTATTGGAGATGATGTTGTTTTAAGCAAAGAGCTTAAAGAATATGTGGTTGTAAAAGAAGGAAAACCATATTCTCAATCTAAAGTAATTGAAACAATAAATAATCTTAAAGAGGTTTGGGGAAGAAAAGGTTATATAAATGCAGATGTTTATCCTCAAACAAAAGTGGATGATGAAACAAAAACAATTGATATAACTTTTCATACTGAAAAAGGAAATAGATTATATGTTAATAGAATTGAAATTACGGGAAACAAAGTAACCCGAGATAAAGTAGTTAGAAGGCAAATAGATTTTGAAGAAGGGGATCTAATTACAACACGAAAACTAAACAGATCAAAAGCTAATGTTGAATATTTAAGTTTTTTTGAACGTGGTGGAGTTAATTGGAAAATACAAAGACTGGATGATAAAAAAGCAAATTTAATAATGAATGTAAAAGAAGCCAAAACCGGAAACCTACAAGCCGGTTTGACTTATGGAAGTGATAGATACAATTCCAGCCCCTCCTTAAAAGGAAGAGTAAGTGTTGAGAAAAAAAATCTATTTGGTCTGGGTTTTGATTCAGGATTAATGATTCAAGCAAACAGACATCATTTAAAACAATTAGAAGCACATTTTTTTGATCCGGCTATTTTTGATTCCGATGCCTCAGTTTTTGCAACAATTTATCGACGATGGGAAGAATATGATCAATGGGCAAATGTAACAGTTGTTCCAAAAGAAACCGTAACCGGCGGTATGGCACGTTTAGGTTTTTATTTACCGCAATTAGATAGACGTCTGCAATTTTTAACAGAAGTTGGAGTAGAACATATAAAAAATAATAAACCCAGAGCAACAGGTCCAAACAGAGCCATATTTGAGCCTATTGTAAGACAAAAATTCCAACAAGGAACATTAGCCTGGTTAAGTTTGGATTTAATAAAAGATACAAGAAACCATCAAGTTTACCCAAACAAAGGATATAAATTTATATGGCATACAAAATTAGCTCCTCCTGCAGTTAATGAAGAATACAGTTTTATAAAATCAGAATTAGAAGGAAGTTGGTATACTCCACTGATAGGCGAAGATAATTTAGTTTTATGTATACATGCAAAAACAGGAGCAATTGCAAGCACGGGAGGAACATACTACACACAAGAATTAGATGAAAACGGAGTTGAAACAGGAACAGTAGAAAAGAAAAAAATTATTCCGTATAAAGAATTGTATCACATGGGAGGTCAAAATACGGTTAGAGGTTTTACCTGGGGAGGAATCGGACCGGCATGGATTAATAATGATCCTTTGGGCGGAAAATATATGGTTCAATTTAATGCAGAATTAATTTTTCCTCTAATTCCTGATTATTCTATGAAAGCACACTTTTTCTATGATGCCGGTGCCGGATGGGATACTCCAAAAGAAGAAATTCCAAATACCAGTTACTTAAAAAGAGATCAATTTAATTTAAGACATTCAGTTGGTTTTGGTCTTAATTTAACTCAACCAATGCCGGCCAAAATTGATTGGGGTTATAAGCTCGATAGAGATAAAAAAGCTGGAGAATCTCCTCATGAATTCCATTTAAGTATGAATTATGCTTGGTAAAAAAGAGGTAAGCTTGAATGAAAAAAATTAGAAAAATATTATTTATAATATTATTTTTTCTAAACTTAAATGCTAAAAAAGAAATAGTTATTTTTATACATGGATCTATTGCACCATTAACCTCTATTCCAACTTCTGTGGATGAATTAAAAGAACTTTTCGGTCAAACCGATACGCAAGAAAAAACAAAATTTACCAATAATATTTTAAGTCGCTTTTATCAAAGACACTTAAATCAATCAAGAATAGACGGTATTCATAAATATCAACCAATATCAAATTTAGGATTAAAAAAATTTGGAAAAGGAAAAAATAAAAAACAACTTAAAATTTTTCAAAAATTATTTACACAAAGCTTTAAACAAGTAAATCCGAATTTAAAACATGAATTTTATACTTTTGGCTGGGATGGAAGAATAGATGAAGAAAAAAGAAAAAAATGGGCACAAATTTTATATAAAAAATTAATAAAAATTAGAAAAAAGCTAAAGAAACAAAAGGAAACAACAGTATTTCAAATTTATGCTCATAGTCATGGAGGCAATGTTGCTCTTAATCTTTCCGATATGGAAAAAACTTATAATAAAAATTTAAAAATAAAAAACTTAGTTTTATTTGCAACACCAATACAAGAGAATGCCTCTAATCTTATAAAATCCGATATCTTTGAAAATATTTATCATATCTACTCTGAAGCTGACTACATACAAACAATGGAAAACAAAATTCTTAGTAAAACTCAAAAAAGGTTTACTTCAAACAACTTACCGCAAAAATTAAAACAAATAGAAGTTGAGAGTGAAAAACAAAAACCAACACACTGGGAATTATGGTTTTATGGCAAAATGAATTCTAACTTTATTCAAACCATAATTTATCAAAATATTCTTTATAAAAAGGATTTTCCTTTATACCCATACCCTGTTTCGGTTTTTATCCCTCAAACAATAAGAAAAATAAATGCCAATAAAAATCTAAAAAATCAACAAGATCTTTATTTAAATATAAGTAGAACCAAGAAAAAAAATAATTTCGAAATAAAAATAACTCCGCAACCTAAAAAATCAATACAAATTGAATTTAAATCAGCTTAAATAAAATATCTTACCCCCTTTGCATTAAAAAAAATTAAATTGTAATATTCTTATTGGTGGGGACAAATATCTTAATAATTTATAAAAATATAATGAGTTGAATAATATGAAAACAAAACTAATTCTTTTATTATCTATTTTTAGTATTAACTTTGCTAGTGGCATGAAAACTTCCGGAAATAATTTAGACAATGGTTCAATTGAGTACTATATCCAAAATAATTCTTTTAAAAATCCTTACAAAGAAGATGTTATAAAAGAAACTATCACAATTGAAAAAGGACCTTCTCTTCAAAAATTACAAGAAATCGAAGATATGTTAAAAGCTTTGGCTATATTCCAAATACAACAAGCAAATAATAATGAATACCAAACTCCAATAATCATAAATAATAAAACTGATAAAAATAGTTTTGCTAAAACTTTTTTAGTTGAAGGTGGCAAAATATTGGGATCTTCTTTATTAACAAGTATAGTTACATACCTATTATTCAAAAAATTTGATATAGATACAACATCCATGAATGACCAATCAAGATATGTAAAAATAAAAAAGTTTAATAAAGCAATAGAATCTAATTCTAATTATGAAGTCAAAGAAGGCTTTTTTACAAGTCTAATAAATTATTTAATGAGAACAGATATCGTTCTGTTAAATCCAAAAACTTGGCCAAAATTTCTAGAAAAACCCAGCTTTGATAACATATAGTATTAAAAAAGTTATCTATCAAAAAATAAAAAGGTTTCTATCTGAATAAAAAATAAGCCCCTTTTAATTAAGGGGCTTAAAGATTTATAATGAAAATGTAGGGACTAATAAATAATTAAATGGAGATATATTGATGAAAAATCTAATTTTGACCTTCTTACTCTCTTTTTTAACATTCAATACAACATTTTCGAATACAACAGAATTGAAAACAATAAAATCAGAGAATACTTCTAACA
>WJLJ01000035.1 GCA_014728525.1 Candidatus Babelota bacterium
AAAATATAATAAATTCAATAAATCTATCTATAACTCCACGAGGATAAGACTGATAAGTTAAAGGAGAAGACTCAAAACAGTTTTCTGAATTAGATAAAATAAAACGCCCATCAATTTTTCTTTTAGAAATGCTTTTTTTAAACCTTGTTATAACTGTTTTCTTAGGAATTTTGGAACTATTCATTGAATAAACATTGGAGAATAAAAATAAAAAAAATAAGAATTTAAAAATCATCCCCCTGTCTCCCTTGATAGAATAAAATAAAATTATACTAATGGGGAAGATAACAAAAATGATCTTTATATTGCTAGAAATTATAAAAATTTTATCAAAAAATAATTTTTAATAATTAATCTTTTTTAATATTTTTAAAAGATCCAATTCATGTTCCTCTTCTTCTTTTAAAATAAATATTAAATCTTTTTTTAATTTTGGATATTGATCATCTAAAACATTTAATAAATCTTTATAAACTTTAATAGCACAACGTTCTGCTTCTATATTTTGCATTAAAATTAATTTTAAATCTCCATCGGACGGTGGTGCAATATAATCACAATTACTAATTTTTCTTATATATCTAAATTCTAAAATAGGTATTCCCCCAAGTTTTAAGATGTGAGGAACCAACATATCAGCATGTTTTTTTTCATCATTTGCATGCTCTATCAATTCATGAACAGTTTCTTCTCTCAACTTTCCTTTTACAACCTTAGAACCAATCCAATATTGATAATAAGCAAGCCATTCATCAGCTAAAGCTTTATTGAGTAATCTAATTAACTTTTTATCTTCATGAGAAACTAATTTTGAAATATATATCTTTTTTTCGGGAAAAAAGACTTTTTTTATTTTTTTTCTGGAAAAAAAGAGTAATAATGAAATTATGATCAACAATAAAATTGATAATAAATAACACTTCTTCATTAAAATCTCCTAAAATATTATTAAAATTTATTTTTTTATCTTATAAATTTTATATTTACCAGCTTTTATCACCATTCCCGTTTTCCATTTTACTTCAGCTTTAAAATCTTTTATCTGAATGTCATCAACATAAATAGCTCCCGATTGAATCAAACGTTTTGCCTGAGATGAACTATCAACTGCTTTTAAAATTTTTAAAAGATCAACTATCCATATCGGATTTTTTGTATCATTTGGTAATTCAATTTCAGTAGCTTTTGAATAATCCTTTTTTTGAAAAAGAGCTTCAAATTTACTTTGACCTTCCCGGGCCTCTTTTTCTGACCAATATTTTTTTACAATATTATATGCCATATCTTTTTTAAGCTTCATCGGATGCAAACTGCCATCTTTTATTTTATTATGCATATCCTCTATATCTTTTTCAGTTTTATCCAAAAGTAAAAGATAATACCTGAGCATTAATTTATCCGAAATAGACATTAATTTACCATATGCCTTATCTGCAGATTCCCAAAGACCAACATAATTACCAAGACTTTTTGACATTTTGTTAACACCATCAAGTCCCTCTAATAAAGGCATTGTCATTATGACTTGAGGTTTTTGATCAAATTGTTCTTGTAAAAAACGTCCCATTAAAAGATTAAAAGTTTGATCTGTTCCTCCCAATTCTAAATCAGCTCTTAATTCTACCGAATCATACCCCTGCATCAATGGATAAAAAAGTTCATGCATACCTATTGGAGCTTTTTCTTTTATTCTTTTTGCAAAATCATCTCTTTCTATTATTCTAGCCAAAGTAACTTTACCTGCTAATCGCAATACGTCTTCAAATTTAAATTTTGATAACCATTCGGAATTAAAAACTATTTTTGTTCTTTTTATATCTAAAATTTTACCAACTTGATCTAAATAAGTTTTTGCATTTCTTTCAACTTCTTGCGGAGTCAATGGAGGCCTGGTTTTTGATTTTCCTGAAGGATCTCCAATTAAAGCTGTAAAATCACCTATTAAGAATATAACTTCATGACCTAAATCTTGGAATTGTTTTAACTTATTTAAAACAACAACATGCCCTAAATGAAGATCCGGAGCCGTTGGATCGGCACCAAATTTTATCTTAAGTTTTTTACCTTTTTGCAATATTTTTTCAAAATTTTCTTCCGGTAAAACTTGTATGGTACCTGCTTTTAAAATCTCTGAATCTTTTTCAATACTCATTTTTTCTTTCCAAAAAATTTAAAAAACTAAACTTCTAATAAATAAAGAAACTGTCTGAATAGCATTTATTAAAAAATACCTAGTAAACGGTAATAAAAAAAGCAAAATCAAAATAATCATTGAATAACGATATAACCATATAACAACATTAGGAAATTTTTTATATAAAAATGCAATCAAAAAATGACTTCCATCTAAAGGAGGTATAGGTAGTAGGTTAAAAACACCGAGCATAACATTTATATAAGCACCGGCTTCAAAGACCATTGCAAAACTTTTTAAAACAGGAAGAGATAAGTCTAAAAAAGGTAAATATTTTAATAATACAAAAAATACATATGCCAAAATAAAATTTGAAAAAGGACCCGCAAGGGCAGTTAAAATAGAATATAATCTTGGTCTCTTAAAATTATGCAAACTAAAAGGTACGGGTTTTGCCCATCCTATTCTAAAGACCAATAAAAAAATAGTACCCCAAAAATCCAAATGAGCTAAAGGATTTAATGTAAGACGTCCCTGTTTCTTTGCAGTATCATCACCTAACAAATTGGCAACAAAAGCATGCGCAAACTCATGAAAAGATAGCGCTATCAAAAAAGCAGGAAAAATTATTGCAATACTTGCCAAAAAATTTACAAAACTATTACCAACCATATTTTTTGTCCCTTTTTTTAAATTAAAAAACCAAACTCATTAAAAATTGTTTAATAAAAAAAGCAATTAAGTAAATAATCCCAAAAAAATAATTTCTAAGACCAGGAAGAAAAAATATTGTTAAAAAAATAAATAATGAATATCTTTCTAACCAATCAACAACCCCATGAAATTTTAATGGTAAAACAACCCTTAATAACCTTCCTCCATCGAATGGTGGAATCGGAATTAAATCCAAAACTCCAAAAAACAAACTAAATTCAATTATAGTTCTTATAACAATAAGAACCGAACTAGAAACGTACTTAGGAACTAAGTTTATAGGAAAATAAGCTGCTATGTATAAAAAAAATAAAGAAGTTAAAAAACAGCCCAACGGACCGGCTATTGTTGTAATCAATACTCCTAAAGAATAATTTTTAAAGTTATGCTCATTAATAGGAACAGGTATAACCCATCTTGCCCCAAGCAAAATAACAAAAATAAACAAAAAATATATTGGTACATAACCTGAAAGCAACCCGCCAACAAAAAAAACTATGGTAAGCATTATAATTAATCCAATGACATCTATGTGAATCAAGGGATTTAAAGTTAAAAAACCATTTTCATAGGCAGTATCATCCCCAACTATTTTAGCAGCCAAAGATTTAAAAAAACCTCTGGAAGTAAAAATAACCAATAAAGCCGGGAATAAAATTGCCAATTCACTTAAAATTTCTAACATATTACTATCAAACATTTTTATACCTTGTTTTTAAATCAATATTATTTTGTTATAAAAATCTTACGTTATAATAGTTTTGTGGTCAAATACGGCAAAAAACACAAATTTTAAATTTCAACTTTCTAAATTAGACATATTAAAAAAATGTTTTTAATATTATTTATTATCTAGATATTTTATAAATAACAGATAAAAAGGAGAAATGTATGAGCGGTAAAGCCATAACTAAACCTAAAAAGAATATTTTTACATTCTTAGAAAAATATCAAAATATTTTACCCCCATTTATTTTAACAATAATAACAACCCTTTTTTATTGGCCTTCATTAAATTATCCATTTCAATTTGATGATTTAGCAAACATCACAAAAAAATTTGCCATCAGAAATGATAATCCGCTAACAAGAATTTTTACAAATGCAAGATGGATGGCTGATTGGTTGAACAGAATAAATTATCAAATGGGAAGATTTAATCCCTTTTATTATAGGCTATTCAATTTAATAATACACATAACTGCAGGGGTACTGCTTTTTTATTTAATTTTAACACTTTTAAAAAAATTAGATAAAGATAACTTCTTATTTAAAAATTCATTATTAATAGCATTTACAACAAGCGGCCTATTTTTATTACACCCTGTTCAAACTCAAACAATTTCTTATGTAATTCAAGCAAGATTAGAAGGCCTAGCTTCTATGTTTATAATTGCAATATTATTAGTTATGGTAAACGCTTTAGCTAGTAAAAATATAATTTCAAAATCTATCCTTTTTAGTCTTGCTGTAATTTTATCTGTCCTAGGTGGAGGAACAAAAGAAATTATAATAGTAACACCTATTTTATTAGCTTTATGTGATTGGTTCTTTTTATCAAATAGTGATTGGAATAAATTTAAAAATAGAGTTTTTTATCATTTAGGATTTGCATTATTCTTTTATTTGTTTTTCTTTAGCAGATACATGAGCTTCAACTTTTTTACAAGAGCCGTTTCTTTAAAAATGGTAACTGCTAATAACAGAGGAAACATACTAACAACCAATGCTCAAAATGTTATAAAACCAATAGAATTTTTGATCTCTGAATTTAAAGTAATTTTACACTACCTTTTAATGTTTATTTGGCCTTTTAATATTAGTGTAGAATATGACTGGAAATTAAGCCCTAGCTTTTTTTCTGCAGATTCATTTTTTCCATTTTTAATCTTGCTTTTTATATTTTCTGCAGCTTTATATACAACGATAAAGAAAAAAAATACTTTTATCGGTTTTGGTCTGTTTTGGTTTTTTATAACAATAGCACCAAGAACAACTCTCGTTCCATCTCCGGAATTGGTTTGCGATTATAAAACTTATCTTGCATCAATTGGATGGATATTTATATTGGCAACATCTATAGTCTATTTAATTAAATATGTGATAAATACATTAAAATCAAATACTTTATTAAAAAAATCCGTAATTTCTCAACTAGCAATATTAACAATACTTTTACTTCCAATAGGAACCGGTGCATATTTCAGAAATACTGTATGGAGAACAGCCGTAGAGTTTTGGGGAGATATTGTAAAAAAAGCACCTTTAAAAGCTCGTGGACACAATAATTATGGAGTATCTTTATCTGAAGCCAACCAAATAGATAAAGCAATTAAGCATTACAAAAGAGCAAT
Organism: Candidatus Babelota bacterium; assembly: GCA_014728525.1. Classification (GTDB taxonomy): domain Bacteria; phylum Babelota; class Babeliae; order Babelales; family UASB340; genus WJLJ01. Next base: position 5,203 of record WJLJ01000035.1, read on the forward strand.
AGCTTTAGATAAATATTATTCTGATCCTTTAAGTAATATTGCTGTTGCATATTCTATGAAAAATCAACTTGATGAGGCAATAAATGCATTACAAATGGCTTTATCAATAAATAGAAATTATCCCGAAGCATATAACAACATAGGAACACTTCTTTTAAAGAAAAAAGATTATGAAAATGCAGAAAAAGCTTTTGATAATGCAATAAAATTAAGACCTTATTACGGTAAAGCTTTTTATAATAAAGCTCGTCTATATATAGAAAAAGGAGATAAGCAAACAGCTTGGACCTATTTTAAAAAAGCAACTGAAGGGGATCTTGATACACCGGAAGGTTTTTACACGCTCGGACAAATGAGTATTAATCTTCAAAAATATGATGAAGCAGTAAAAGCTTTTAAACAAATAATAAAACTGGGAGCAAAAAACCCAGAAGTGTACTTTAATCTTGCAAACTCATATTATATGTTAAAAGAATACGATAAAGCTCAAAATATATATCAAGCTCTTGTAAAATCCAATCCCCAAGACAGCAGATATCTTTATAATCTTGCAGAAACCTTTTTTACAAAAAATCAGATAGAAGAAGCTTTACAGCTTTATAAAAAAATAACAAAAATGCCAAAATCCTTAGCTCAAGCACATTTAAAAATAGCTGTTTGCCTGGAAAGGCTTAAAAAATATGAAGAAGCAGATAAATATTTAAATTTATTATTAAAAGCTAAAGCTTCAGATCAATTTAAACAAGCCGTTAGAAATCAAAAAACTCAATTAGAATTACAAAGAAAAGTTGCAAACGGTAATGGTAGTATAAAAATGAGTGAACTAAAAAAAATATTGGCAAAAACTAAATCTCAAGATAAAAAAGAAGCATAAAAATGAATTTTCAAAAATTAAACTGGTGGCATAAAAGTTTGCCGCCAGTTTTTCTTTCGATCATAACGTTTTTAATTTATTTGCCAACTTTTAAATATCCATTTATTTATGATGATATGCCAACCATAACGGAAAATATACATGTAATAAGAGGCGGATATTTAAAAGGTTGTTTTTTTGCTTACAATAGATGGATTTCCAGGTTTTTGCATTCTTTTATTTATAAAATATGGCAAGATAACCCTGTTCCATTTAGAATATTTAATTTATTAATACACATATCAATTGGAACATTAATATTTTTTACACTTTTAAAAGTATTAACTAATCTAAAAAAAAATAATTTCTTAAAACAAAATGCTTATATAATATCTATTTTTACAACAGCATTATTTTTATTACATCCAACCCAAACACAAACCGTAACCTATATAACACAAATGAGTCTTGAAGGTATGGTAACTTTATTTACTTTTGGTGTTATCATAACTTTTGTTTATGCCGTATATGCTACAAATATAATATTAAAATATTTTCTATATTTTTTATCTATAATATTTGCTATTTTTGCAGCGGGAACAAAAGAAATAATAATAGTTCTCCCCCCTCTGATATTATTAATAGATATATTTTTTATTGCTCAAGGTAGTTGGGAAAGCCTAAAAAAAAGAATCCCTTTTCACTTAATTTTATGGTTGGGATTATTTTTAACTTTAACATATCTTGGTTTTATGCCTATCAAATTTGCAAAGAGTGCAAGTAAGGCAATAACAAATAACCGAGGAAATGTCCTTACAACTACCCCTAAAGAAAAAATAGAAGTAGGCAGCTATTTTCTTTCTCAATTTAAAGTTTTATTACACTACATAAGAATTTATTTGTGGCCTTTTCCATTAGCATTTGAATACGGACACAAGTTATCAACAAGTTTTTGGAATTATGATGTATTTTTACCTTTTATTCTTATTTTATCTATTATTTTTTCGGCATTAATAGGATTTATAAAAAATAAAAGTAATGCTTTAAGTTTTGGAGTTGCTTGGTTTTTTATAGGCATATTACCCCGTGCATCTTTTATACCTTCAACTGAATTAATTTGCGATTACAAAACATATATTTCATCTTTTGGAATTATTTTTTTAATATCCGTTTGTATTATTTATATATTTAAATTAATTCCATCTACTTTTAAATTCAAAAAATTAAAAATACAATTAGTTAGTCTTGGATTAATTTTATTTTTATCAGCATTAGCAACAAAAAATCAAACAAAAATATGGCAAGATGAATTGGCCTATTGGAAACATGCAATAAAAGTATCCCCAAAAAAGGCACGTCTTTATAATAATTACGGAGTGGCTCTTTCTAATAGAGGAAGAATAGAAGAATCAATAGAAAGCTATAAAAAAGCATGTGAATGTGATCCAACTTATGCAGAACCCGTAATAAATCTAGCATTTCATTACCAAGCAAAAAATCAAAAAGATTTAGCAATGGAACAATATAAAAAGGCAATAAATATGAGAGAAGTGCATCCGGAAATGTATTTAAATTTAGGTTCATTACATTTAAATAATAAATCTTATAAACAAGCTGAAATTTGTTTTGATATTGCATTAAAATTGCGACCTTATTATAGCAGGGCTCATTTTAATAAAGGACTTATGTATGAACAACAAGGAAAATTAAATTTAGCATTCAAATCTTTTGAAAATGCTCTGCAAGGTAACTATAAAAATATTCAATTTTACTATAAATACGCTAAACTTGCTCAAAAATTAAATAAACATGATTTTGCCATAAAAAACTTAGAACTAGTAAAAAAATTAAATCCTAACTTTTTAGATACAGTATTTACCCTGGCCAGCTTATATTATGAAAAAAGAAACTATAAAAATGCTGCCATTAATTTTGAACATGAATATAAAAAACATCCAAATAATAAAGTTATTGCGTATAATTTAGCCCAATGTCTTTTGAACATAAGAGAATATAAAAAAGCATTGCCGTTATTTGAATCTTGCAAAAACGAAATTAAATTATTTCCTTACGCAAAGCTCCACATAGCTAAATGTTTAAATGAATTAAAACAAAAAGATAAAGCTATTTATGTATTAAAAAATTTAATTAATAATCCACCACACAAAGGTGTTTTAGAAGACGGAATAAGTTTATTAAAATCGATAATCACTTAATTTTTATATCAATTTAATTTTTTAAAAAAATTAATATTTTCTTCGTTCATGAACTTATGAAAATCCTCTCCAAAAGAAAAACCATTTTTAAGCCAAATATTATAACGATTTTTTAAAGCAGAATCCGATAAATATTTTTGAGCATCTTTTAATAGTTTATATACTTCGCAATTTCCTCCTTTATCGGGATGAGCTTTTTTTGTCAATTTTCTGAAAGAAGAAGATATTTCTCTCTGACTTGCATCTCTATTAATCCCTAACAGATCATAAAAAGTAAAATCTTTTCTTCTACTAGGCTCAAAATTACCAAAGTCATTTTTATAAAATTGCTGCTCTTGGCTCGAATAATAAGAATTAAAAAATTTTGTTGGATCTTCCAAAAAACTCCTAATATCAATTTTTCTACCAGCATAAAATAATACACTTCCCAAAATTGGAAATATTGTGAAAAATAAACCCTTTTTATTAACTGAACATTTTTTTGTATCAATTGATCTGGCTAAAATTTTTGAAAACATACCAATATTAGCCCAAAAAGACTTAAGATTTTTATTTTCATTTAAATCTAAAATAGATAAAAAAGAACTCACCCCATCTATAATAAATAGGGAATTCTTTAATTTTATCAAAAAAGATTGTAATTTTTTTTTATCTTCCTCTGATTTAAGCCCATCAAAATCATCTTTAGAAATATCATTTAATTCTTTTTTTCGAAAAATAGATATAAAATCATAAAGAAAAGTCCAGTCTGCCAAAAATCCAAAATCTTTTGATTTAAAAACACAATCAATAAGATCTAAAAACAAATAAGTTTTAAATATTTTATTAAATTTTTTATCATTTTTTCTATATAAATTATCTGAATATATTGCTGTAGAAATTTTAGCATCATTAAAAACAACACTTAAAACAAGATTAAAAGCATCTTTTTTCCCAAAATCACTTTGATAATTTTGAGAAAAAGAATTTGAATAACAAGAAATAAAAATTACAAGCAATAAAACTCTAGAAATTTTCATATAAACCTTTTTTATTTAAATGATTTAATAATCAAAAGAAAAAAATCTATCAAAATATAAATTAATATCAAATAAATCCCAATAATTCGACAACTAACCAGCTGATGATATAATTTTAATAAAAAAATGCCAATAAAGCTTTATAAAAAAGAAAGTAAATAAATGGATAAACGCTACGACCATATAAAATTTGAACGCAAGGCCCAAGAAATTTGGGAAAAACTAAAAGTTTATAACTATAATGAGAATTCTAAAAAAGAAACTTTTAGTATAGATACACCTCCACCAACGGTCTCCGGTTCTTTGCATACGGGTCATGTTTTTTCTTATACGCATACAGATATAATTGCTCGCTATAAAAGAATGCTTGGTTTTAACGTTTTTTATCCCATGGGTTTTGATGATAATGGTTTGCCTACCGAACGATATGTTGAAAAAACAAATAAAACAAAAGCACATTTACACAAAAGATCTGATTTTATAAAGATGTGTTTGCAAGCAACCCAAGAAGTTGAAAAAGAATTCGAAGCTTTGTGGAAAAAAATTGGCCTTTCTATTGATTGGACAAAAACTTATTCCACAATAGAAGATAAGGTCAGAAAAATATCTCAATATTCTTTTATAGATCTTTATAAAAAAGGCCATATTTACAGAAAAGAAGAACCCAGCCTTTATTGCACAACTTGCAGAACAACAGTTGCTCAAGCAGAACTAGATGACGCTCAAATTTCCAGCACGTTCAATGATATTGAATTTGAAACTAACGATGGTCAAAAATTAACAATTGCTACTACAAGGCCTGAATTACTACCTGCTTGTGTTGCTATTTTTTATAATCCAAAAGATCCCAGATATAAAAATTTAAAAAATAAAAAAGCCATTGTTCCAATATTTAATAAAGAAATACCAATTCTTGAAGATGAAAAAGTTGATATAGAAAAAGGAACCGGGTTAGTAATGTGTTGCACATTTGGAGATCAAACAGATATTTATTGGTATAAAACACATAAACTACCCTTCTTTCAGGCTATTGGCTTTGATGGTAAATGGACAGAACAAACAGGGCCTCTTGCAGGCTTGCGTGTTCATGAAGCCCGAAAAAAAATATTAGAATTGTTAAAAGAAGCCGGAAAGCTTTTAAAACAAGAAAAAATCAAACACAATGTAAGTGTTCATGAACGTTGCAAACAAGAAATAGAATATTTAATTTTAAAACAATGGTTTATTAAAATACTTGATCATAAAAAAGAATTCTTAAAACTTGCAGAAAAAATTGAATGGAAACCGGAATTCATGAAAGCCAGATACAAAGACTGGGTAGAAAATCTTGGTTGGGATTGGTGCATTTCTCGTCAAAGATTTTATGGAATACCTTTTCCTGTTTGGCATTGCACGCAATGTAATTATATAATTTTAGCAGAAAAAAAAGATCTACCAGTAGATCCTCAAGAAACAGAATATTCAGAAAAATGCCCTGAATGCGGCAGTAACAACATTGAAGGTGATACGGATGTTATGGATACTTGGAATACTTCATCTTTAACACCCCAAATAAACATAAATTGGCCTGAAAATAATATCGGTATAAATATACCAATGTCAATAAGACCACAAGCTCATGATATAATTCGAACCTGGGCATTTTATACTATTGTAAAAGCTTATTATCATCAAAATGATATTCCTTGGAAAGAAATAGTTATATCCGGTCATGTTCTTGCAGGAAAAGAAAAGATTTCAAAATCAAAAGGTAAAAGTAATGTACCAACACCGGAAGAACTCTTAGAAAAATATCCTTCTGATGTTATTCGTTATTGGACCGCACAAGGCAGACTTGGAACCGATACTGCATTTAGCGAAAATCAACTCAAAATTGGCCAACGCCTAATTACAAAACTTTGGAATGCATTTAGATTCTGCAAAGACCATCTTTCGTCTCATGAAAATTTTGACGCATCAAAAATAGAATTTGGTAACCTTTCTAAATGGATATTACAAAATTTTTCTCAAACCATTAAAAATTATCACAAATATTTTGGTGAATATAATTATACGCAAGCTTTAGAAACAATAGAAAAGTTTTTTTGGCATAATTTTTGCGATAATTATTTAGAATTAATTAAAGATCAGATATTTAATCCCGATAACTATGATTCAAAAATTTTAAATTCAACAAAATTTGTTCTCTATCAAGTAGGATTTGGAATCTTACAGTTATTCAATCCATTTATACCTCACATAACAGAAACTCTTTTTCAAAAATTTTATAAAGAAAAAGAAAATCAAAATAGTATTCAAGATATAATTTTTGATATGTCTAAATTTGATTTTAATTTTGAAGAAGAAGCTAAAGTATTTGGAAAAATAATTGAATTAATATCAATTGTAAGAAAATTAAAAACTGAAAATCAACTTTCATTAAAAGTAGAAATAGAAAATTTAAAAATCAGCACAAAAGATAAAGTCCTACTTGAAGTTATAAAAAAAGAAGAAAATCTTTTAAAGGGAATAACCAAGGCAAAAGAGATTATTTTTGATGAAAACTTAAAAGAATCCAATCTCAAAAAAATAGATGAAAAAATATTTATAGATATTTTCTTTAATTTTTAGGCATTAATATGTCTAAATATTTACTCATCATTTTATAATATTCGGGAATATCTTTGCTTATCTGATCTGCGATTTCTTCTCTGTATATATGAGAAGTTAAATTTCGGGATTTGAACATATTCAAAGCTAATTCAGAGTCTTTAGGAGTAATTAAATTCGAATTGCATGCAACTCTTATAACAGCAGCAGGAGCATTTATTTGTGAAGTTGTTTTTAAAACCTCTTCTAAATATTTTTTTATATATTTCCAAAATAAATCAACATAAAATTCAAATCTTTGAATCATAGAATCTCTCATAGATTCAACAATCTCAATATGTTCCATAAAAGATAAACTTTCATGCCTCTTTAAAATTTCTTCATAATTTATTATTGCTTTTTCTAAACTTTCTAAGGCTTTTTTAAAACTTTCATATTTATAATTTATATTTCCCATTTAATAGCCTCTTTTTTTATTCTATCTTTTAATGATTTAGAAATATTATTAATATCAACTAAATCTACCATAAAAGGAATTGTTGTTTCTTCTATTTGATTATAAAGATCTAATATGATTCTTGGATCTATTTTTTCTTTATCATCTATAGCTATATCTATGTCGGATCCTGTATAATTGGTTTTAGTAGCTCTTGAGCCAAATAAGTATACATCCGAATTCGGTAATTTTTTTTTAATTATATCTAATAATTTTTTTTTATATTTTAAAAAATCTTCGTTTTTCATAAATTCTTCTATAAGTTTTAAAATTAAATAATTAATATTATAACACAATTAATTTTTTTAATTTAAAAAAAAGACCCGATTAAATCGGGTCTTTTTTTTGTTAGTTCTAATTAATTAAAATCTAATTACAAAACCACCATGTGCATCAAATTCTCTTGGAATATTTTGACCTGCAAAAGTAAATGCTCCGCCACCGTCAATTTCAAACCATTCATTGATCTTAATTCTTATCTCACCTCTTAATCTATGTGCAATAGCTTCCGTATTAGCTTCTGCTAAGCCATTATCAAGATTTGATTTCAATAAATTGGAAGGATCAGAAAAATGTGATCCGTAAAAAGGGGTTTCTTGAGATTTTTTAAAATGAAGATTATCTTCTGTTTTCCAATATAATTCATAACCAACAGTTCCGGAAATATCTTTTGTTTTTGGATGGAACATTGTAGAATCTAACCTTAAGACAAAATATGTCCAATCAACATCCGCATCAACTTTTGGACCAATGTTTTTGATTGAAGAACCTTCAAATACGGCACATCGTTGTTCCGTTGCTTCTAAAACAAATGAAACATAAGTATCTAACTTTAAATTCATCCAATCTATTGGTTGCCATGCTGCAAGACCACCCAGTTTTATTTCCCAATGTTCCCCATTTCCAAGATGTGCTTTATATGGATTTCCTGAATAATCATCATCGCTTCCCGTTGGAAATCTAAGTCCTATCATTATTTCTGTAATCCATTCTTCATTAAATCTGTGTTCATAGAAAAAATCTAAATCAATATCTCCAATACCTGTTCTTCTTTGAGTTTCAAACTCAAAACCTTTATCGTATAACCATTCATAGGGATCTTGATTATATTGTCTTACAGCGTTTTCTATACCATCTCTAATTGTTGTTGCACCCGGAACCAATTGCCCATTATCATAACCAAGTACTAACCAACTATTTTTTAAATATGTAGGCATGTTAGTAGGATAATTATTTGAATCCATAAAATTACTATAAGCATTGTCTTTTCCGCTGTTTGCAGCAGCTGTTGTAAAAAATGCAGTATTTGGAGCCTTCATTATCTCTGTAGCCTGACCGGCAGTAGGAAAGGTTGTAGCCGTTCTATTTATTTGTCTTGATTGCAAACTTGCACCTGCAATCTTTACATCATCACCTGCATCAAAAGCCCAGTTATGCCTATTTTGAACAGCAAGAATTGGTGATGCTCCGGCTCTTTCTCCATAACCACCCGGAGAACCAGCTTTAGCTATATCTTTATCAATATCAGTACCATTAGTATCACCGGTAACATAACCCCATGCAGTATCAGAAAAATTTGGTTCATTAGGAAAACCTGTACCAGTTGCTTCTATAACACCCGCAACAGGTTTTATATCAGTTTTAAAAGATTTATCATTAGTATCAAAATCTTTGGCAATCTCCACACCAAAAACTTTTGCAGAGCCATCTGAAAATTGCAATGCAGAATCTCTTGATTGATTTTGAAATAATTGAGCAATAAAATTCATGTTATACGCTTTGGAAATTATATCCACAGATTCAGCATATCTAGTATTTAATCCTCCTTCTGCAGGTCTATAATTACCAACTTTTGTATATGCAGTTAAAATATATTCATCTTCCGGATTATCAACAGGAGAAGTTATATCCTCTCTTTCTACTTCTATTGCTCTTACAGGTATATTAATCCTAAAACCAATTCTCCCTTTATCTTCATATACCGGATATTCAAAACGAGCACCTAAAGTCATACCCCATTCATAATATGTTGCTCTTGGATGAAGAATGGCCAAAGCCATATAAGGATTATAATACTTTGAATTTGGATCTAGTTGATTATTCGGAAAAATTTCTTGAACCGGAAAATCCGACTTATTAAAAAATAATGCAGTTAAAGGTTTAGTATCAGTTCCATGCTTTAAAAATGCTTTATGTGATTCTCTTCTATGAGCCAAAGCGTAGGTATCTAAACTGTATCTATCGGGATTATCCTTTTCAAAAATGTATCTAATTGGTCCACGCTCAGAAAGCCAAGGAGATCTAAACTCTGTAGCAATTGCAACATTTGAGACTAAACAGCCTAAAAGACTTAGTCTCAAAAAAATCTTGGCAAATTTTTTACTCATAATTTCTCCTTAAATTTTTTATTATGAAATTATACCTTTTTTAAAATTTTATAGGGGCTTTGAGCCCCTATCCTTTTTTATCTACGATTTACAACACTGTAAACAACTGGCTCATTCGATCCTGTAGCACCAAGAACACCTATTTCAACACCATCTTCAGGTCTTTGACCATTCATAACACTTATTCCTGTCAATCTATAAATTTGTTCTGCACCGGTGGCATACGAATAATTAGTAGAAGATTGAGGAGTATTTACATAACCAACATAAGTTCTGTATTGAGTAGAACCGCAATTAACAAGTTTAGTATCTAAACTTCTGAATGTTGATGTTAAAATAAAATCAAAAAGATCTTTTTCTCTGTTACTTCCGGTAACCATCTTTATTCCGCCACCGTCAAGTTTTGTTAAGGTAGAATTTGCAAAATTTGAACTTTCTTGTTGTTGTATAATCATATCTGATGCAAGCATATTATAATATCCATAATCCTCAGCAGGGCTCTGCCATGCTTCTCTTGGTTTTGGATCCGCAAAATCCCAAGCATTAATCCAAGTCGTTATTCCCTCATCTAAAAACATAATATTTCCGCCACCAAGAACTTTTGATCTATCAGGGTCTGTAAGTTCAAATGTATAAGATCCTGCTGTAGAATTATATGAATAGATAGGTCCAATAGCTAACATTGCAGCTTTACGATCTCCGCCATTAAAAATATTACTATGATCAAAGGTACCTTCGTTTATAGTAATATTTATCTTCCAAACATCATAAAGAGTTTGAACTTTCCAAGCATTTGTTGTATCAGGAGAAAAGTTTACATCTCCGGTTGTTGAACTTACAACAGGATTATTAGCAAGCGTTGCAGTACCATTCATAAGATCATAAGATTTATCAATTACTCCGACACCAAATCCTAAAAATGCACCGCGATCAAGATGAGTTCTTGCTTTTGCACCATTTAAAACAAGTTCAAAACTTACAGCACCTTCTTCAGATTGAGTTCCGGTGATTGCCGAAGGATTACCAACTTCAAAAGATCCTCCTCGCTCTTGTTCATCTCCGAGCATCCAATCACCTTGCCTTTGAAGACTTAGGCGGAACCATGTATAAGGCGTATCGGCATCAGAACCAACACGCATTTTACCACCACCCATTATTTCAAAACGTGCATCTTTATTTAACCAAATTTGGCCAATTCCATATACTTTTACTTTATCAGCATCTGCTGCAGTAATTGTTGTATATTTTCCTTTTCCAAGTTCAGGATCATCTTCAACTACCAGTTTTGTATTATCATTAAAGTATAATACCGGAGCATTTTCAACACTTGATACATTAACAGAGGCAGGGAACCTAATTACAGATCCATGCCCAAGTATTACTCTTCCTTCTCCTGCAAATTCAATTTCTTGACGATATCCGTTCTTACCAAAAGAACTTAAATCCAATTCTTTGCCCGCAGGAATATAAAGATCATTACCATTTAAATTAATTGTTAATCTATCAACTCCACCTTCACCAAAATTACTTTCGGCAACAAATGCTCCACGATCCACAACATAAACGTCACTATTTAAATCAATAATACCTATCGTATGTAAATCACTGTGAGTTGTTGAATTCCCTGAAGGAGAAATTGTTAAATAATCTTTACCTAATAGTTTCCAAGAATTTAAAGAATGTGAATTCCAACTATTATTACCAAGACCAAGTCTTCCTCCGTTTCTCAAGAAAATTATTCCGTGATCACCTTCTCCATGAACAGAAGGATTAGATGAAACAGAAACTATTTCTTTTACCCAAGCATAACCGGGCCCGGAAGAATAACCATCTATCAATAAATGTAGAGGATCTGCAATCGTTGCACCTGAAACTTTAAGTTGAGTTACAATATCTGCCCAACCATCACCTGCACCGAAATAAATAATATTTGAAGGCATTGTAACCGGTTGATCAATTATTCCGGTATATCTTGTAAGCATTGCCTTTAGAGGAGCATCCAAAGATATTTTTACAGGAGTATTTTGATCGATTCTTTGACTCCAAGGTAATATATATTCTTCTCCCGAATATCTATCTGCACTAATTCTTCCAGAATAACCATCAACTCTTGAAATGTTATATGTATCTAAATGTACACCGATAGGAGAACCGGCATCCGTAGTTACGGTATTAACATTATAAGGTTGACGCCCAAATCCATAACCATAAATTACTTGATCTTTTGGTAAATCTACTATGCCGCGCAATCCTTCATAACTCCAAAGTCTGTAAGCAATTGGAAGATCTATAAATGAATCATAGCCATGTTCTGTTGCTGCAGGTTGTGTAATTGTAAACCTTCCACCATGATTTACATAAACAACACTTCCTTTTCCTGTTGTTGTTACAGGAACAATAGCTTTATTCCCCATCCAATCTGTTCCACCAAAATAAAAATAATTTCCATCTATAGAAACAGTTGCAGGAGGAGTATTTGTAGTTCCAACATTTGGATCACCGGAGGTTGTAACTTTTATATCAAAATAATTTGAACCTAATCCACTCAAACTTTCCCAAGTATATCTTGTTTTATCTCCTACCGTTGTTGTCCAACCAACATCCATATATCCAACACCATTGTTAGCTCTATTTAATAAAACTAAATGGTGTGCTCTTTCAGCATCTACCGGATATACCAAAGGGTCCATAATTGGATTATCATCATCATCTGCAGATTGCAAAGAAAGTTTTATAGTTTGTGCAGGAAGGTTTGGTGAATTAATTTGATTTTGACGATAAACATTTATAAAACAATTTTCAAGAGTTTCATTAGCAGAATTATCAGACATTTTATTGTTTGAACAAGATGCCATAAATAATCTGCCGTAAGCATGATCTAAAGTATCCAATTGTTCACCGTGATCATAAAACATAAAAGTAGAAGTATTACTTGCATCTAATCCGTAAACAGCTGTTCCATCTTTATCTGTTGTTTGCTCTCTTACAACAAACCTACAACCTGCAGCAACAAAATGTTCATGTAAATCCAATCTTGAATTATAAAGTCTGAACTGACCCAATTGATACCATTCTCTTATCGTTGCATCTGAAGAATATGATGAATAAATAGTATCATTAAAATATTTTCTCTCACCGCCAACAAAATTAGGTACTGCTGTTGAAGGGTCGGCACTCAAAATCTTTGTAATATCACCATTTACAAAATTTACATTATAAAGCTCAACATGATCATTTAAAAACACAGAAGGAGAATCATAAATTTCGTAACTATAATCTTTTGTTAAAGGCCTTGTTATAAGATTATTTGTATAACCTAAAGCCCCTGTAAAATCATATTCTCTTCCCGTATGATCAACAGTAATGGTTGGTAGGTTTATAATGGCACGATCATCAGTAACACCGGTTGTTCCATAAGTTCTTCCGGGTGTATCACTACGAGCTAATTTTCTTACATCTAAAGGACCTTCAACTACCAATACTTCTCTTCCTTCAGTAGTTGTAACACTAGAGCTATATATATACTGACCATTATATGGTTGTTTATCTACAGTAAATGAATATACATACTCTCCTGCAGTATCATTGTAAAACCGATCATCTTCTAATAAAAATTCAGGTTTAGCCGCATAAAAAAGTAATTTTGAATCTCCGTACATATAAATTTGAGCATTTTTATCTATAACATAATTACCTTTATGTTGAGGATGTAAACCGTCAACATAAAAAGCAGAAGGATTTTTCTTTTTAAGATATGGACAAGTTTCATAAGTATGCGTTGTAACTCCGGCAGATTTAAAATTATAATCTTCGGAAGCAAATTTATCTATAAATAAAATATCGTTTTCAGTGCCGTAATTACGAGAAACAAAATTAAAAAATGTCTTATGATAAACATCAATCTGACCATTAACACCTAAAATAAAACCAGGTTGAACATTAAAAAAAGCGTCCGGAGAATAGCTTGAAGTTCTAGCATTTACCCACGAATAATCATCTGCCCACCAATTTGGATTATTTGGATGATTAGCAGGAGATGCTCCTGTTAATCTAAATTCTTGATAGGGATCGCTTGCCAATTTAGGATTATTTAAAACAGAATTAACAACCATTAATCCTCTTGCATCACTATCACTTGGATCATAACCGGAACCGGTATTATCATAAGCAAGTTTATCTATAATTCTTAATATAGCCCGTTTACCTCCAACTTTATTAAGATAAGCATTTTGCCTTATATCGGATTCTGAATAGCTATCAACATAATGGCCAAAGACCATAAAACTTCCACCACCAAAAGCAGTAGAAACACTTGGCCTTCCATATCTATTATATAAAATAATCTTACCGGTACCATTATTAGAAACATCAACGGCTATTGAGCCAAAACCATCAGATCCCGTATCATTATCAGAAAAATAAGTAAAATAACAACCTTCTTCAATTTTTATAATATTATCTTTGCTCGTTTCAAGAGTTCCACTTTCTCCATCTATAGTTTTTCTTTGAAATACTAATTTATTTTTTGCATTAGTTACAGCTTGAGTCTCAGTTTGATCCATTAACACATTAACTCTTACACCATAATGCTGTATTGTTTGAGCGGGATCACCAAAACCATATCTCGATAATCCTTGAAAATCTAAACGAACACCTCTTTTATAAGAAGAACCTAAATCTTCTTTAAGTTTAAAAGTTGTGGTCCCTTGCCCTGAAAAAGTAAGAATTAAATCTTCGTAAATACTTCTACCACTGACATTATCAGTTCTTCCTCGAAATAATATATCATAATCACATATAACGGATATTGAAGATGTTGCATCGGCATGAAAAATAATATGGGCATAACCTGTTGTGGTAACATTTCCATCCAAAAACATTTTCGGTCTAAAATAAACACCCCGTGTAGTGGCATTAACAGTTAAATCATAACCGTTTCTTGCACTAATATAAATATCTTTAGAAACGGTCAATGTTCCATCCCAACTAACATCTTCATTGAATGCAGAATGCGTTGTATGATAAATTGTATCACCGTCATGCCAAACTTTTATAGCCGAAACTTTTCCCAAAGAAAAAATAGAAAAAGCAAAAAACAGAAGAATTTTCTGCAAAAATCTATTACTCATCTCTTCTCCCTTAAAAAATAAAAAAAAATACTACTCCTAAAATAAAAAATATATAAATTCAAAATCTCCTTATATAAAACATATTTAAACAAATTACTCCAAAAAAACAATCAATCCATTTTGATGATTATACTTCTATAATTAAATGTCAATTCTTAAAAAGAATATTTTATAAAAAAAATATAGGGTTTTACAAAATTTTTATTAAATATTAGATTATTTTTGGTAAAACATTATGTAGTAACTTCTTTTCATTTTTAATATGCAAATTATAATGAAATTTAATAAAAGGTAATAAACAATGAATAAACAAATTCCTTTTTTCAATCTATCCAGGCAACACGAAAAATATAAAAATCAAATTAAAAAAAACATTGAAAAAGTTCTTGAAAATCAAGCTTTTATTGGTGGAAATTTTGTTACGCAATTTGAAAATAATTTTTCTAAATATCTAAATGTAAATCATACTGTAAGTTGTAACAGTGGAACAGATGCTCTTTGGATGGCACTAAAAGCTTTAAATATTAAAAAAAATGATATCGTTCTTACAACGCCCTTCTCATTTATTGCTTCAAGTAGTGAAATCCTAGCTCTTGGCGGACATCCTGTTTTTATAGATATAGATTCACAAACTTATAACATTGATACTAATAAATTAGAAAAATGGATAAACGAAGAATGCAATAGTAATTTAGTACACAAAAAAACAGGATATCGAGTTGTAGGAATATTACCTGTAGATATTTTCGGACAATGCGCAAATTATATAAAAATTAAAGAAATAGCTCAAAAACACAATCTTTGGATTATTCAAGATTCTTGTCAGGCTGTAGGGGCACATGATTCTGCAAAAATTTTTGCCGGCAATCATGGAGACATTTCATGTTTTTCTTTTTATCCAACAAAAAATCTTGGCGCATATGGTGATGGTGGATGTTGCACAACAAACAATCCAAAATTAGCAGAAAAACTAATGCGTATAAGAAACCATGGTAGAAAAAGTCATTATAATTACATAGAACATGGTATAAACAGCAGACTTGATGGAATTCAAGCCGCAATATTAGATAAAAAGTTAAAGTATATTGATAACTTTAATCAAAAAAGAATTGAATTTGCAAACATTTATAACAAAAAATTGTCAGAATTAAATAATATAAAATTACCTAAAAATCTTAATGGAAAACATGTTTATCATCAATATTGCATAGAACTTGTTGGAATAAATCGTGAAATATTTATGCAAAAATTGAAAGAAAAAGGTATCGGAACAAATATTTATTATCCAAAAGGTTTAAATCAAATTGAATTTTTAAATACTGATCAAAGACTAAAAAATGATTGCCCTATTTCCGATAATTTAACTCACAATATAGTTGCTCTTCCTATTTGGCCGGAACTGGAAATTGAAGAAATAAATTATGTAGCCAACCAAATAAAAGAAATATTATCTCAAACAAATATTCAATTTTTATCAAAAAAAATAGAAACTAAGATAAGATAAAAAGCCGCTTTAAAGCGGCTTTTTATAAAAGTTTAATAAACAGTTTTAATATCTACTTTCTCGAAGCCTTCACTAAGAGATCTTTGAACATATCCAAAAACATCCCAACCTTTTTCATCTATATGCAATTCTAAGTAAGAAGGAAAATATGCAATATTATATGATTCATTGAAACATATAGAACCGCTCATTAAATTATAAATATAAGGCTTTGTTTTTTCTTTATTTTTTACTAAACAAATAAAACCATCAGATTTCTCTGAATCTTCAATACCATCTTTGGGTAATGCATGTTGATGACCACCAAATTTGGCTAATATATTAAATTTACTCATTTCATTTAAAGCACTGGTATGGGACCAAACATAACCTCTCCCTCTCGAACTTAATCTGATATATAATTCTTTGAATATTTCAAGATCATTCCAAAGAAATTGATTCCACTTCATATTATTAAATTTAAAAAATTTTTTGTTTGATGCTAAAAAATTTTCTTCTAATTTAAATGTAGTAAAACCAGCATGATTAAATTGAAAAAATTTATCTTCAGCTATTTTTATAAAATACCCACACGGCAAAAATTTGAAAAATTTGTCAAAATTATCTGAAAAATCTTTACCGGTATTGTCTAATTTTTTTATTAATTCACTTCCAAAACCATAATAGTCAAATATACTTTGATCTTCATGATTACCTCTTAATAAAATAACTTGTTCAGGATTTAAAATTTTTAAAAGCATTAAAGTCAAAATCACTTCTAAAGATTTTTCACCTCTATCTATATAATCTCCTAAACCTATTAATTTATAATTTTTAGATATTATCAACTTTTCATTCAAAATTTTTGATTTTATTAAAGATTTAATTATCTTATCAAAAGCACTAAAATTTCCATGTAAATCTCCAATAATAATATATCTTAAACC
>WJLJ01000036.1 GCA_014728525.1 Candidatus Babelota bacterium
ATTCTTTTATTTGAATAGGTGAGTCGTTTAGATAAAAAAGAAGTCTTGAATCTGAATATAATAACGATATGCTTAATAAAAATGATAAAATAATTAATTTTTTCATTTTCCCCCCTTTGAATTTTTTATTATTATCTTTACTATTTGTTTGTAAAAGTAAATACTTTACAATGTAAAAATATCATAAGCATTACAAAAAGATCTACAATTTGTAAAAAAGGTGCTAAGTATGAAAAAAATAAAGGAAAAACCGGCGGAAAAAATTTGGTCAGAATTTGAACAAGATTTGAACTTGAGTGAAATTCAACTGGATAAATTTAAAAAATATTCGGATCTTTTAATAGAGTGGAATAAAAAGTTTAATTTAACTGCTATTACCAATTTAGGTGGTATTGTAAGACAGCATTTTAAAGATTCTTTAATTTTAAAAAATTTTATAGATTTAAATAAAATTAATTCAATAGCTGATATTGGATCTGGTGCTGGCTTTCCATCCATTCCATTAAAAATTATTTTTCCGAATTTAAAGATTTATTTAATTGAGGTTAATAAAAAGAAGCAAAAATTTTTAAAATTTTTAATAGATACTTTGAAATTAGAAAATGTTGAAATAATAGATTTGGATTGGAGAACATTTTTAAGAAAAACGGAATTTGAAATAGATTATTTTGTTACAAGAGCTGCTTTGCATGAGTTGGAATTAATTAGGATGTTTAAACCTGCTTGTTTTTATAAAAATTCAAAGTTGGTTTATTGGGCTTCTCAGAATTGGGAATGTTATCCAAAAGCCAAAAAATATCTTAAAAAAGAACAATATTATAAACTAGGGAAAAGGGAGCGTAAGTTAATATTTTTTGAATTATAAATTTATTGCTCTATTAACGCTTCTACAACATTTAGTTGCGATGCTTTTTTTGCAGGATAAAAACCAAAAAATAATCCGATAAGCATCGAAGAAGATAAAGATAAAACAATCGATTCAAAAGATATAACAACGGGCCAACTTAATGCATGTCCTACTAAATTAGATACTATAACTCCTCCAATTATTCCAAGAATACCTCCAAATAAACAAATTATTATAGCTTCTAATATGAATTGTTTTAAAATAGCTCCTGTCGTAGCACCAATTGCCATTCGTATTCCGATTTCTTTGGTTCTTTCCGTAACTGTTACAAGCATGATATTCATTATTCCAATACCGCCCACAATCAAAGATATGGAGGCAATTATAAGTAGCAGCAAATTTAAAACCTTAGATGCTGCATCAGAAGCCTGGGTTATATCGTCTTGGGTAAAAAGAGTGAAATCATCTTCATCTGTAGGTGAAAGATGATGTTGTTGTCTTAAAACAGATCTTATATCGTCTGCTGTTTCTTCCATATTATCTTTATCTTTAGCAGAAATTATTATAGCTCCATATCTATTTGATTTAATACCCGCTATCTTTTTTTGAAATGTTTTTAAAGGAACCAAGATCAAATCATCTTCGTCTCTGCCGTCGGGCAATTTTCCTCTTTCTTCAAGTATACCTATTACTTTAAAAGGAACTTTTTTGATTCTTATTGTTTTTCCTAAAGGATTTGTATTGCCGAATAATTCTTTTTTAATTGTTTGACCGATAACGGCGACCTTTTTTGCGGATTTAACAGATCTTCTATCGAAAAAATAACCGTCCGTAAGATCCCACTTTCTAATTTCAAGATAGTCTTCATTAACTCCACCAACCATACATTGCCAATTTTCCCCCTCAAATACAATTTTGAAATTTTTTTGTAAACCGGGAGATGCCATGGCAACACCGTCACATTCGTTTATTATTGCTTCAAAGTCTTTTTTCTTCAGAGTTAAGTTTCCGGCTCCACCTCTTTGAGTCATTAATCTTTTTGGTGTGCCTCCTAAAATAATTATAAAATTAGTACCTAAACCTTCTATTTCTTTTTTTACTTTATATTTTGCTCCCTCACCGATAGACATAACAGCTATAATAGAGATCATTCCAATTATTATTCCAAGAGTTGTTAATAAAGAACGCATTTTATGTTTATTCAATGACCTGAGTGCTGTTAATAAGAGTTGGTAGCTATTCATCTTTTTCTACCTTTAATTCTTGATTTTTATTATTTAGTTTTTTATCAGATACAATTTTTCCATCCAGAAGTTGAATTATTCGATCTGTTTTTTCTGCAATTTCCGGTTCATGTGTAACAATTATAACCGTTACATTTTTTTCTCTATTTAATTTTTTAAATAGATTTAAAATATTTTCACCTGTTTTTGTATCTAGATTTCCTGTTGGCTCATCTGCAAGAACAATACTGGGGTTATTAATAAGTGAACGAGCAACCGCAACCCTTTGTTGCTGTCCTCCGGATAATTGGTATGGATAGTGTTTAGTTCTATCTTGCAGTTCTACCATTTCAAGTATTTTTTTAGCTTTTTGGCGAGCTGTTTTTTCGGGTATTCCTGCATATAGCTCAGGAAGTGCAACATTATCGGTTGCTGTTAAGTCTGGAAGTAAAAAGAATTTTTGAAAAACAAAGCCTATTTTATCATTTCTTATTTTTGCGAGTTCATCTTTTGTCATATTGGCTACATTTTTACTATCAATAAAATATTCTCCGGAAGTTGGTACATCTAAACATCCTAATAAGTGCATTAAGGTTGATTTTCCCGAACCGGAAGTCCCTGTGATTGATACAAATTCTCCTTCTGCAATTTCTAAATTTATATTTTTTAATGCATGAACCTCCATATCACCCATTTTATAAATTTTTTTTAAATCTTTGGCCTGCAAAACTATCATTTTTTGCTACTTCCTATTGTGCCGGGTTTGGCAAATACTTGTTTTAATAAAACATTTTCTTTATTTATTTCATCAACCATTGTAAGAATTTGAGTTTCATCGTTAATTTCATCAGAAATTATTTGAGTGTAAGCTCCTTGTTTTACTCCAAGTTTTACTTTTATTTGCCTAAAACCGTTTCCATCAAATATCCATACATGATCGATTTCTGTACGTGAATCTGTTCCCGGAATTCTATAAAAACCTAAATTTAACTTTTTAGCGACTTGTTCTAAAATTACGCTATTAATCCTTAAAGATCTATTGTGAACACACATTGCATTTTTAGCTTCTCTGACTTTTATATCTACATTTGTAGTCATTCCGGGACGTAATCTTAATTTTGGATTAGAAACATCTAAAACCGTTGCATAGGTTACAACATTATCAACTATTTTTGCTAAATATCTTATTTGTCTTACGTTTGCTTTAAATCTTTTTCTGGGAAAAGCGTCAACTGTAAATGTTGCAGGTTGTCCTTCTTGCACAAGACCTACGTCTGCTTCATCAACGTCTACTTCTGTTTCCATAAAATGTAAATCTTTTGCGATCTTGTATAACACTGTTGCTTGAAGACGTGATGTTATCATTTGACCAAGATCTACTTCTTTTGCTATGACCACACCATCAGCAGGGGATTTAATAAATAAATTATTATATTCTTGTTCTCTTATTTCTAGATCACCTTGGGTTTGTGTAACTTTAGATTTTAAAACTTCAAGATTTTTTGTGTATTGTTCAAATAAATCTTGAGAAATTTGATTTGCTTTATAAAGTTGTTTTTGTCTGTTATAAAAACTTTGATAGTAAGTAAGAGAAGCTTCTGCTTCTTTTAATAAAGCTTTGAATTTTTTGACTGAGCTGTATCCTATACCGTCATCTAAAATTGTAAGAACCTGATCTTTTTTTACAAAATCATTATCGTCTGCAAGTATTTTTATAACTCTTCCTGCAACCAAACTTCCTATTGTAATTTCATCTTTTGCTTTTAATGTTCCTGCTGCATTTACATATTGAACTAAATCTTTTTTATATGGTTTAGAAGTTTTAAATGGCGGTCTTTTATCTTTATGATTTTTTTTATAAAAATAGAATCCTATACCGGCTATTAATATTATTATGGATGATATTATAATTATTTTTTTGTTATTCATTGTTCTTTCTTTAAAAAACCTTATAAATTATAAATATATTAAAAAAATAATATTAGCATCAACAAGAATCAAATTGAATAAAATTATAAATTTAATTTTTTTTTAATTATTTTGCAGTGCATTTACTACATTTAATTGAGCAGCTTTTTTTGCTGGATAAAATCCGAATATTAAACCGATTATAGTTGTGATCCCAAAAGATATTATAATGGAAGAAATTCTATGAATTACCAACCAATCAGTAAAATAATTTATAACATAGGGGGTAATTATACCTATAACTATTCCTAATATGCCTCCAATACTGCAAAGTGTAATTGCTTCTACTAAAAATTGCTTGAGAATAATTTTTGTTGATGCGCCAATAGCCATTCTTATTCCAATTTCTTGTGTTCGTTCAGAAACAGATACAAGCATTATATTCATAACTCCAATACCGCCAACAAAAAGAGAAATTGCAGCAATTATTAAAAGTAATAAATTTAAAACATTGGATGATTGATGTGCCGCTTTAACAATTTCTTGTTGATCTATGATAGAAAAATCATCAGATTGTTTTTCTGATAATCTGTGTCTGAATCTCATTATTCTTTTTATTTTTCTTACTATGTAGGGCATATCTTGTCTGTTTTTAGCTGATATTGCTATACCGTGAATGTAGGGATTTGTTTTTTTAAAAATTTGTTTTTCTGCGGTTGTTAATGGCATGTAAACATCAAAATTAGGATCATGAATTCCTTGATAATATTTTATTTTATCAATAACACCGACAACTTTATATATAACATTTTTTACTTTTATAGATTTTCCGATAGGATTTAAATATCCAAAAAGTTCTTTTGCCGTTTTGCATCCTATAACAATAACTTTTGAACTTTTTAAATAGTGTTGTTTGTTAAAAAATTGTCCCAATTTTATTTTTCTATTTATCACCTTTAAATAATTTTCGTTTCCGCATTTTATATCACAATAGACATTGTTTGCTTTAAAACTCAAAATGTTTCTTGCAAACATAATTGGTGTAATAAAATCAATTTCAGGGCACTGTTTTTTTAAGATTTCTATATCATTTTTTCTTAAATAGTTAGGGCGTTTTTTTTGAGTTAAGTTTGTTTTTCCTTCTTGCGCAATACTTCCTGCTTGTATAAAGATAAAGTTTTTACCCATTCCAAGAATTCTTTTTCTTAATTTTGCTTCAGCTCCATATCCGATAGCCAAAGTTGTTATTATTGCTGCAATACCAACAATAATTCCTAGAATTGTAAGAAACGATCTACTTTTATTTTTTTTTAAACTTGAAAAAGATATTTTTAATAAAGTTTTTAGTTCCATTTTTAAATAGCACTTTTAAATATTTTTGAATAAACTTTTTTTAGCTTATCATCTTCTTCTATATCAATTATTGTTTGATCCTTTTCATTTAATCCGGATATTACTTCATAATAACTATCATCTGTAATGCCAACAACCACAGGTTTTTCTATAAAATCTTGATTTTCTATAATCCAGACAGTTTTTACGACCTCTTTTTTGTTACATTTTGCTTCTATGGTTTTTTTTATCTGTTTATCAAGTTTTTTTACGCCAAAATCTAGTTTTTCTGCAACAGCTTTTATTAATTTTGAACTGATTTGAAATGCTTGGGTTGTTATAGAGGGACAGTTTTTGCTTTTAGCAACTTTTATTTCTGCGTTTATTGTCATTCCGGGACGCAATAACATTCCTTTATTTTCTACAATAACATATGATTTGTATGATAAAATACCTGTTTTATTGTTAGGAGAAAAACTTACGGATGTTATAAATCCTTTAAAAGTTTTATCCGGATAGCTTGAAACATTAAATTTAACTTTCTGACCTTTTTTTATTTGACCGATATCACTTTCATCTATATTTAGTTCGGCTTCCATTTTTGTTAAATCTTTGGCTATTTTAAAAAGCACTGTTGCATCAAGATCTGTTGTAACTCTTTCACCTTCTGATATTCCTACAGATATTATGGTTCCATCATCAGGAGCAATGATTTTTGTATTATTATATTCTATCTCAAATTTACGTAAGTTTGCTTTTGCAGAAATTAAATTTGCTTTTGTTTGTTCTAAAGTTTTTTTTACCTGTTCAAAAAAATCTTGTGATATTTGATTTGCTTTGAATAGTTCTTGTTGACGTTTAAAGTATTTTTCTTGATATTCAAGTTCTGCTTTTATATTTTTAACTTCGCCTAGAGCTCTTTTAACATCAGTATCATCTTTACCGTTATCTATTAAAGCAAGAAGTTGTTCTTTTTTTACAATATCATTTTCATCAACAAATATTTTTTTTACAGTACCGCCAACCAAACTTCCTATTTTCATAGTATCTTTTATATCTAATTTACCTGTTGAATTTATTGTTTGATATATGTCTCTGTTTTGGATAGTTGTTGTTTTATATGGTTTTGGTGGTTGTTTTTTAAAAAACTTTTTATAAATAAGATTAGTTAAAATAATAAGAATTAAAATAACAGATGTGATAATTATAGGCTTTTTTATTTTCACTTTATTAACCCCTTCAAATTTTTGTTTATTAAAAATAATATACAATAAATCTTGAAGGAGTAATAATTTAATTTTATTAAATAGATAATACTTATTTCATTTTATTAGGTATGCATTATTATTTAGCTGTTTTGATTTTATTTTTTTTAATTAGTGTTGAACTTTACTGTTACTACTTTATACGAATATTATTCATTGTTGAGTTTTTATTTTTTAAAATAGGTATAAAACTTCACAGTCATCCCGTATGTGATGTATAATTGTCCAAAATTTAAAAATTTCATTTTATTAAATATTTATAAGTCATCCCGCACTTGATCAGCCTTCGCTAAAGCTTCGTCGGACTAATGCGGGATCTCTTTCTTGCTCTTCGAAGTAAAATTAATAAAAATTTATTTTAATAATTTTTTTATATTAAATATAAATTTGAAAAAAACAAAAAAATATTAGAAAGCCGAGAATATAGATCCCAGATCAAGTCTGGGATGACTTATAAGGAGAGTTTTGACTTTTAACATAACGTTTTTTTAACTTTGGACTGTTACGCAATTGATCAGCCTTTATTAAAGCTTCGCCGGACTAATGCGGGATTTATATTCTCGGCATTCAAAAATCATATAGTATGAAAGTAGTTTTTAAATTATTTTTGGATAGCCACAAGCAAAATATAATTCTCTTTGTTTCATGGTGGTTAGTATTTTTACTGTTAGCCAATCAAATTTATTATTTTGCCAGTTATATTTTGAAGTATCGAAATCGACTTTAGAAATATCACCTATTTTAAATTTTAATTTAGCCAAATCGAACTGGTTTTTTGCTTGTCTTAATTCTACGCTTTTAGCTATAAGTTGTTTTTTGAGCTTTAGTAATTCGTAGTATGCTTTTTGTACTTCATTTTTTACTTGTTTAATATAGCTGGATTTTTCTTTTAAAGCTTTTAATTTGTTAGCATTTGCTTTTTGTGATTCATAATAATTTGAAGCACCATCAAATAGATCCCAACTAAGATTTATTCCTACACTATTATTTTTGTTTCCATAATAATATCTGCTTGATATCAAACTAGATCTAGAAATTTGCCCGGTAAGACTTATTTCCGGAAGATAATTTTTTTTGTAATATTTTGAATTTTCAGCATATTGTTCTGCTTCCTTTTGTTTTAATTTTATTTCTTTTCTGTTTTTTAAAGCTTTTGTGTAGTAATAAATTAAAGATTTTATTTTTATTGGATTTTTAAAATTCCATATCAATTTCGAATTATTTTTATTTATGCTATAAACATCACCAAGTAAATATTCCAGTTGATTTTGAGCATTGGATAATTCATCTATATAAAGATATACATTAGACATATTAGTGGCGTAAGTTGAAGCATCTTTTAGCCAATCATTTTTTCCTAAAAGTTTTAATTCATCTTGATGTTCTGCTTTTTTTATATTTTCTTTTGATGATAGATTTAAACTATTTATTACTGCTTTTTTTTCTTGTAATAACCATGTTTGTAAAAATGCAATTTCAACTTCATATTGAATAATATCTTCTTGATTTCTTTCTGTTAATTTTGCGATTTCCGTACCCTTTTTTGCCGCTCTTTTTAATTGTCTCGGACCACCAAAGCTATAAATTAATTGACTTGCTTGCAGTGTTGTGTTGTTTTTTGGTCCTTTAATTCCTGTATTAAATTTTTCATCAGAGGTTAAATAAAGTTTTGGTAAATAACCAGATATTGCAACTTTTTCATTATATTTGCTTGCTTGAGTAGAATATTTTAATGCTTCAAGAATAGATCTATTTTCATGTGCTATTTTTACCGCTTTATCCATATTCAAAACATTTATTTGTTGCGAATATAACTTAGGAAGCACAAATAAGAATAAAAATATAATATTTTTTTTCATTATTTTTCCTTTTTTATTATTTTTAAAATTTTTTTTGCTAATGTTTCAGCGTTTAGTTTATACATGCAGTTTGTTTTATTTCCAGAAGTTTTTAATTTTCCATGTGTTTTTTTATAAAAATGTGGGCATTTTATTTGTATTGCATTTGAAATATTGTTTTGCAATAAAAATGGTCCATGTTTTTTTGCAGATGTAGGACCAAATATGCCAATAGACTTTTTCCCTAAAAAATCTGCTATATGAAGTATGCCTGTATCAGGCGCTACTAGCAAATTTACCAATGATATTAAATAACTTGTTTGTATTAAATTCCATTTAGGAGAAAATAAAATTCTAATTTTATTTTTTTTACAATATTCAAATATATTTTTTGCCTGAGCCCCAAAATCTTTTCCTAGTAGTATTATTGAATTATTATTTAAATTATTTTTTGTTAATATTGTTATAAGATTCTTCCAATTTTCAACAGGCCAGTGTTTTGAAGGCCAAGTTGTGTTTGGTGATAAAATTATAAATTTTTTAATATCATTTTTTTTTAGCCAATTATTAATTATAACTTTATCTTTACTTTTTATTTTTAATTTAAAGTTTTTTTTTATTGAATCTATTGTGGGGCATTTTTTAAAATTGTTTTTCAAAATTTCTTGTAATGTACCGGAGGTAAGATTTAAATTTTTTTGAATAATATTTTTATATTTAGGTTTTATCTGTTTATTTGTAAAAAAAGTTGTTATTCCTAATCTTGCATTTTTTTTATCAAAACCTATTTTTTTTCCTTTAATAAAATAAGCGAATATAGAAGTTTTTAAAATACCCTGGAAATCTATAATCATATCCCATCTAGTTTTATTTATTTTTTTTATTAGCTTTAGAATTTTTAAAAGATGGTGCGGATATAGAAATTTATCCGGTAAAACATATACATTTTCTAAAAATGGTTGATTAATTAATAAGTCAGCTGCTTTTTTTTGCACTATCCAACTTATCTTTGCATTAGGCAAAACTTTTTTAATAAAAAAAATCGATGGTAATGTGTGTATTACATCACCAATTGCAGATACTCTTAATATTAATATATCCATTTAAATTTTCAGTTTATTTTTAGTAATTTAATTTTTATTATTTTTCTTTGTTATTTTAATTTATTTTTTGATTTAGGTATATTCTAAGTTATATAAAGTTATTTTTTTTGGAGAGAATATGAAAATTTTATCTTGGGCAATAAAATATAAATGGATAATTATATTTTTTATTTTAGCTTTATCCTCTATACTTTTTTTAAAAGCTTGTAGAAAAAGAAAAGAAAGTTTTAAGCAAAAAAAGAAAGTTGAAACTTTTATGAATAAAAAAATAAAAAAAGTAATTCTTGATAACGGACTTACAATTCTTGTTTTTAAAAATACACAAACACCAAAAGTTTTATTACAAATAGCTTATGATGTTGGTTCTTGGGTGGAACAAGAGGGTGAAAGAGGTATGGCTCACTTAATTGAGCATATGATTTTTAAGGGAACCGAAAAATTATCAGAAGGTGATATTGATTCTATTGCAAGAAAATATGGTGCCAGTTTTAATGCTTTTACCGGTAAAGATATGACTAGTTATTATTTTGAAGTAGATAAAAATAATTGGCAGCCTTTTGTTGGTATTCTTGCCGATTGCATGGAAAATGCTCGCTTTGATTCTCAACACTTGGCCTCAGAATTTAGAGCGGTTATACAAGAATTAAAAATGATGTCTGATAATTCTTGGAGATTTATGTTATCTGAGGCTGCAAGGATTATTTTTCCTTCAAATTATCCTTATCACTTTCCTATAATTGGATTTAAACAAGATCTTGTTAGCATGACAGCAGATAGATTGAAGAAATTTTATAAAAAATATTATAGACCAAAAAGAGCAACTCTTTTTATGGTTGGCGATATTGATATAGATGAGGCTATTCAGATTGCTACAAAAAATTTTAAAGACATTCCTGATGGTGTTCCTGAAGACAAGATAATAAGAGATAAAGATTCGATGTTTAAGCTCATACCGGATACCGTTACACATGAGACTAAAATTTATGAAGATGTAAAAAGGGAACAATTAGGTTTTTATTGGTTAATTCCCGGGCTTAGATCTGGAAGTGAAGAAATTGTATCTGTTTTGCAATTTATTTTGGGAAACAGTGAAGGCAGCAGGTTATATAAAAGGTTAGTAGAAGAAGAAAAGGTTGCGGCATCTGTCGGATGTATGGGGCATCAATTAATGGAAGCCGGAATATTTTTTATTTTAGTAGAACCTTTGCAGGGTAATATTGAAAGATGTAGAGAATTGGTTGCTCAAGAATTAAATAAATTAATTAAAGAAGGTTTAAAAGATTATGAACTTGATAAAGTTGTAAAAACAAAAGAACGAGAGTTTTTTCAAAAATTACAGAGTTTATCAAGTTTTACATATGAATGGATCAAATCTTTTATAGCAACAAGAGATGAATTGGATATTTTCTCTAAAGTAAAAAGACTCGAAAAAATTGATTCTAATAAAATAAAAAAGTTTACAAAACATTTTTTAGATCCTTTTTTTATGAACCAAATTGAAGTTTTACCTCTTCCGGAAGATAAAAAAGAAGTTTGGTTAGAATTAAAAAAGGAATCTGATGAGCTTGATAAATTGATTTTAGAAACACATCCGCGAACTGCTCCTTTAGAAAAACCGAAGTTTATAAAAACTTTACC
>WJLJ01000037.1 GCA_014728525.1 Candidatus Babelota bacterium
ATTTAAATTTATTCCAGCAGAAGAGTTGAAGGTTGGAGATAATTTATTTTCTCCGGAGTTGGGTAATTTAAAAATTGATCAGATAAAAAGGAAAAAATTAAAAAATAAAGTAAATTTATATGATATTTCAATTAAAGATGGTAATTTATTCTTGATTTTGACTAAAAGTGGCAATCATATTTTAGTTCATAATTTTGCTATAAGTGTACCAATTCTTACTTGGACATTTGGTGGTAAAGTTACTTTTGTTGCTTTAGGAACTTTAGCTTCTGTTGTTGGTTGGCAGGCAGCGGAAGGATTTTTTAAACATAAAGTTAGAAAAGGTGGTGGTGATGTTAGTGGATATCAAACAACAGGAGAGAGATTAGAAAATACTTTTTTTAATGAAGCTGCTCCTAATATTGGAGATTCATGTGATGTTTCTCCTGTTGAAGGAGACAGTTGTGATTCTAATCCTATTGCTGAAGTATTAGATAAAGGAAGTGTTCCTGGTAAAAAATCAAAAGGTAGAACAATAGATAGAAAAAAGCCTTTTGGGGATAGAGAATCTGATTTTAAGAAACTACCTTTAGATAAAATTATAGATAAAGGTAATGGTGTTTCTGTTGGAGTTCTTCCTGATGGAAAAAAAGTTGTATCTAGGAAACATAGTAAAACGGGTGATCCAACAATAGAAATACAAGGACCCGGAAAGAAAAAAAGAAAATATAGGTATCCTAATGAAAAAAAATAAAGAACTTTGGATGAAATTTAAGCCTCTCGATAAGTTGAAAAAAAAATATATATTAGATTCTATTTTTGAAAATGATAAAGAAGGTTTAGTTATTAAACTTATCTCTGAAGATGATTCTTCTAAGTTGAAAATAATTTTTGATGGATATGTTGTATCATATCGAAGCATAGATGAAAGTTTTTATTGGCGTTCTTGGGATTTAGATGGCGATTTTTATATTGTTGAAAATTCTGAATATGTTGATTGGTTAGTTAATAAAGCTAGTGACTTCGGAAAATCTCATGCAAAAGATTTAAATTTAAAACATTTTGTTTTTACTGATCAGGATTGTATTTTTGAAGTTATTGCATCTTATGAGCCCATCGTAGAAATTGAAGAGGCTTAGTTTTTTGAAAGATATTTTATTGAAATAATAAAGTTGTAAATATCATATGGGTTTGAAAAAAGCACATAAATAGATAAAATAAAGGCTTGAGAAATCAAGCTTTTATTTTTATTAAGGAGAATTATGAAAAAGATATTTATAGCTTTATTTTTTCTTGTAAATTTATCACCTTTATTTTCAAATGAAATTGAATCTAAACAAGATAATGAGAAATCTAAAAAAGAAGTTGTTGATGAGATTAAGGCTCGTGTTAATGGGGTTAATATAACTAAATCTTTATTAGAAAAGCCTCAGGCTGTTATGGGTGGTAAGATGTTAACTTTGGAAGATGCTATTACAAACGAGCTTCTTTTTCAAAAAGCTAAAGATAGAAAGTTACTAGCAACTGCTGCAGAGGTTGATAAACAAATAACCAACTTAAAAATACATAATGGAATTGCTAATTTAACAGATGAAGAGATGGAAGAAGAGTTAAAAACTGAAGGTTTAACTTTTCAGGAATATAAAAATCAGATGGCTCGTTTTATTGCAATAGAAAGATTAAAAGGCGCAGAGTATAGTGAAAGAGTTGTTGTAACCGAACAGGAAATTAAAAATTATTACAAAGATAATCCTAGTTGGTTAGATGAAAAATATTTGTTAAATATTTGTGAACTTGAAGAAAAGGATGTTGATGAAAAGGGGAATATTGTTAAAAAAGATGATTTTAAATGGGATAATCTTGGTTGGATAAAAAAGGATGATTTAAGTTCTGATTTATTATTTGTTTCTTCTATGAAAAAAGGACAAGTGAGCAATCCTGTAAAAATGGGTAATAGCTATCAAGTTGTAAAAGTGGTAGATAGATCAGAAAGACGATTAAAAAGCTTAGAAGAAAGACGTAATGAGATTCAAAATTTGCTTCAAGAAGAAAAAAGGGCTAAATTTGCTCAAGATTTTGAAAAAGAATTAAGGTCAGATGCATCTATTGTATATTTAACATAATTTACCTTGATTTTTTTAGGGAGAGTATTTATGAAAAAATCTTTTTTGCTTGGAATTTTGTTATCTATTTTTTTTACTACCTTAAATCCTATTTCCGAAAATGGTGCAAAATGGGTTGGTGTAGGTTGTGGAGTAGGTGCAGGAGCTCTTACTTTAGCAGGAATTTTATATGATTCCGGTTCTTTTAGGTCTGAATACGGAGGTAGATTTACAAACCGCAGACGTAATAATGATGTTTTATTTGCTACAGTATTTGGTTTAGGTGTAGGTGGTCTGGTTGGATATCTTGCATATAAAATAGCTATGTATAATACTCCAAAAGCTAAATTTAATAGGGCTAGTGATATAATAAATAAAATTTTGTTAGAAGATTTGGTGGCTAAAAAATTTAATTCTGTTGAACTTTATATAAGATATATTTTGGGAAGATTTAGTTCAAATTGGCCTTTAGTTGATGCAAGGCAAAAATTACAGTCAATAAAGCTTAATTTGATAGAGGCTCGTACTTTGTTAACATCTGCATGTTCCCAAGCCGTAAAGGATCATAAATATTTATATGATGGAGCAAAAGAATTTTATGAAATAATAGATGATTTTTTAGATAGAATTTTTGATAGAATGTCTGTTTTAATTTCACATCCTTTTTATAAAGATCAACTGAAGCGTTATGAAAAATATCAAAAAGAATTAAGAAAAAGGCAAGAAAAAATGCACCAACGATGGGAAAAGCAAAGAGAAAAACAGAAGGATAGAGAGTTGTTGCAAAATTTAGCAGGGCAAAGACCGGCTAATGTGGGAATTAATTTTAATATGGGTTGAAAGTGAATATTAAAAGTCCGATATTAGTTGTTATTGGAACTCGTGCAGAGGCTATTAAATTAATACCTCTTTATATAGCTTTAAAAAAAGAAAACATAGAATGTCTTTTATGTGCTACTTTCCAACATTCAGATCTTTTACAACAAGTTTTTGATATTTTTAATGTTAATCCTGATTTTAATCTAAATGTAATGATAAAAAATCAGGATCTTTTTTATTTGCAAAATACAATACTTGAACGACTTAAAAATGTTTATGAAAAAGTAAAACCAAAACTTGTGTTAGTTCATGGAGATACTACAACCACGATGTCGGCTGCTCTTGGTGCCTTTTATTTACATATTCCTGTAGGGCATGTTGAAGCGGGTTTGCGCACCGGTAACATACGTTCTCCTTTCCCGGAAGAAATGAATAGAAAATTGGTTGGTCAAATTGCAGATTTTCATTTTGCACCTACAGCTTTTTCAACAGCAAATCTTTTAGCTGAAGGTGTTTCAAGAGAGAAGGTTTTTTGTACCGGAAATACTGTTGTTGATAGTTTATTTTGGATGAGAAATAGAATAAATTCCGGAAAAATAGAAATTGATAAAGATTTAAAATATAAAGTTTTGCAATCTAAAAAACAAAATAAAAAATTAATTTTGTTAACGGCTCACAGGAGGGAGTCTTTTGATGGAGGACTTTTAAGAATTTTTAGAAGTGTAAAAAAGTTTGCGGATAAATATGATGATGTTTTGATTTTTTATCCTATGCATCCAAATCCAAATGTTTTAAAAGCCGTAAAAGAATCAAAAATTTTAGAATCGAAAAATATTTTTGCAACAAAATCTCTTTTATACAAAGATTTAATTTACTTATTATTAAATGTTGATTATGTTGCAACTGATTCAGGAGGAATTCAAGAAGAAGCTGTAAGTTTAGGCAGACATGTTTTGGTTTTGCGAGATATAACAGAACGCTGGGAAGGTGTTTGGGATGGTTCAGAACAGCTTGTGGGTACTAATGAAAATTTAATTTTATCTTCTTTAGAAAAATGTTATCATTTTCCTTATTTACAAAAAAAAGAATCTTTTGTGTATGGTGATGGCAATTCTTGTAAGCGAATTGTATCAATAATAAAAACAAAATTTGATTTAAAAACTAATAATAATTTAGAAAATTTTGAAATTAAAAATATTAATATTTGATTTCGCTTTTTTATGGGAGTAGTAATGAAGACTGTATCCGTACTAGGATTAGGATATATAGGACTTCCCACAGGAATAGTTTTAGCAAATTCCGGATATAAGGTTTTTGGTTTTGATATTGATTTAAAAAAGATAAAAAGTATAAATTCCGGGGATCCTTTAATTTTAGAAAAAAGCATCAAAGAAAAACTTGCAAATGTTTTGCAAAATCATACTTTTATAGCTTCTGATAAATTACAACCGGCTGATTATTTTATTATTTCTGTTCCTACACCTTTTATAAAAGATACAAATAACTTATCGGAAAAAATTGCAGATCTATCTTATGTTTTTGATGCTGCAAAAAAAATAGCTTTGGTTTTAAAAAAGGGGGATCTTGTAATTTTAGAATCAACTGTTCCTGTTGGTACTACCATTAAGATAGCTAAATTTTTAGAAAAAGAATCGGGTTTGATTTTATCAAAAGACTTTTTTGTTTCACATTGTCCGGAACGAGTTTTACCGGGGCGTATTTTTGAGGAATTAGTTTCTAATGATAGGGTTGTTGGGGGCGTTTGTGATAAATCATGTTCCCTTGCAAAAGAATTTTATTCTAAATTTGTGAAAGGTGAAATTTACATTTCTGATGATAAAACTGCAGAGATGGTAAAATTAGTAGAAAATTCTTATAGAGATTTAAATATTGCTTTTGCTAATGAAATTTCTTTTATGGCAAAATCGGTGGGTATTAATCCTTTTAAAGTGATTGATATTGCCAATAAGCATCCGAGAGTAAATATTTTAAATCCCGGTTGTGGTGTTGGTGGACATTGTATTGCAGTTGATCCGTGGTTTTTAATTCAAACTTTCCCAAAAAGCTCACAAACATTAAGGATGGCTAGAATTATTAATGATTCTAAGCCTTATTATGTTATAGATAAAGTTTTAAATGAATTAAAAAGTTTAAATAAAATAGAAAAACCAAAAGTTTTGGCTTTGGGTTTAACATTTAAAGCAGATGTTGATGATTTGAGGGGCTCACCGGCACTAAAAGTTGCAAAGGAATTAAATACAAAAAAAGAACAATTGGAGCTTGCTGTTATTGAGCCGAATATTAAAGATGAGATTTTACGAGATTTTAATTTTAAATATTTTAAAAATTTATCGAGTGCTATTTTTTGGGCAGATGTAATTTTGGTTTTAATTGGACATAAGAATTTTTTTGAATTAAATGATTTTGATTTAAAAGATAAGTTAATTATTGATGAATGTGGTCTGTTATATAAAATAAAAAATGAACAAAAAAATATTTCTATAGATGATAACATAGAAAAATATTTGAATTTATGAATTAGAGAGAGCAATGAAGCAGTTATTTTTAAATAAAGGTAAGGTTTTTTTAGCTGAAGTTCCAAACCCTCAATTAGAAGATAATAATATTATTGTAAAAGTTTATTATTCTTTTATAAGTTCCGGTACAGAAATAGCCACAATTTCAGAATCTGAAAAATCTCTTTTAAAAAAATTTACTCAAAATACTTCTAAGAATATTAATAAAATTTCAGGAGCAATAAAAACAGATGGAATATTAGGAACATTGGCATTAATAAAAAGTAAATTAAAACAGGTTGCAACCTTAGGTTATTCTTGTTCCGGTAAAGTTATTGCTGTTGGAAAAGGTGTAACAAAATTTAAAGTAGGTGACTATGTTGCGTGTGCCGGTGCCGGTTTTGCAAACCATGCAGAAATTGTTTCTGTTCCGATGAATTTGGCTACAAAAGTTACCAATAAAGATTTATTAAAAAGCTCTTGTATTACTACTATTGGTGCTATAGCGATGCAAGGTTTTAGACGGGCAGAATTAGAGTTAGGTGAAAAGGTTTGCATTTATGGTTTGGGCCTTATAGGGCAAATTACAGCGCAACTTTGCAAACTCGCAGGTTGCCAGGTTTTTGGGATAGATATTCAAGAGGATAGAATAGAATTGGCTCAAAAATTAGGAATTGATTTTGTTTTTAATGCTAATGGTACAAATGTTGTTGATCAAATAAATTTTTTTACAAATCATTATGGTGTTGATGCAACAATTATTACTGCAGCATCTTCTCAAGGACAAATTATTGATAATTCAATGAACATAACTCGAAGAAAAGGTAAAGTTGTTCTTGTTGGTGATGTTAATTTAAATTTTAATAGAGATCCTTTTTATTCTAAAGAAATTGATTTTTTAATTTCTTGTTCTTATGGTCCGGGACGTTATGATTCTTCATATGAAATAAAAGGTCAAGATTATCCATATTCTTATGTTCGTTGGACTGAGAATAGGAACATGGAATTATTTGTTGATTTATTGGAAAAAGAAAAATTAAATTTGGAACCTTTTATTTCAAATGAATTTGATCTTTTTAATGTTGAAAATGCATATTCTTTTTTAAGAAAAAATAAAGGTTTGGGTGTTGTTATTTCTTTTGATCAAAATATTTCTAAAAATTTATTAAAAGATTTAACAGAAGAATTAGAAATTGGTTCTTACCGGGATTTAGATTCAGGTAAATGTAAACAGGAAAATGTTTTTAGAGCTTTACCATATAAACCGCCTTTAGGAAAATTAAATACGGGTTTTGTTGGTGTTGGCGGTTTTGCAAAAGTAAAACTTTTACCGATTTTTTCTAGAGATAAAAACATAAAATTACATTCTATTATAGATACAAACCCTACCAATCTTTTAAATATTTCAAAAGTGTATGATATAGAAAGAATAGGTAATAAGGCTAATAAAGTTTTTTTGGATGACGATATAAATTTGGTTGTTATTGCAACACCACATAAATTTCATTTAGAACAATCTTTAGAAGCTTTAAAGAACGGTAAAGCTGTTTTTGTAGAAAAACCTGCAGTTGTTAATTTTGAACAATATGAAAAACTAGAAAAATTTTTTAAATTTAATAAAAACTGTTTTTATTGTGTTGATTTTAATAGATCTTTTGCATCTTTTAATATGCAAATAAAAAAAGAACTTTCTGTGCGGAAAAATCCTTTGATTATTAATTATAGGATGAATGTTGGATATTTACCAAAAGATCATTGGATACAAGATGATCAGAACAGAGGAAGAATCATAGGTGAGGCTTGTCATATTTTTGAATTGTTTTGTTTTTTAACTGATGAAACTCCTATTAGTGTTGCCGTACAATCTTTAAATAGTTGCGAGTCTGATTTTTTATCTACAGATAATTTTATTGCTACAATTATGATGAGTGGCGGTTCTTGTTGCAATTTGATTTATTCTTCTATTGGAAATAGAAATATGGAAAAAGAAAGAATGGAGGTTTTATATGAAGGTAAATCAATTTTAATGTCTGATTACAGAGAGTTGAAAGGCTTTGGACTTCCTGTTGCTTTTAATAGAAAATCTAAATATCCGGATAAAGGACATGAATTATTAATTTCCGAATTTATCAAAAAATCAAAAATTAAAGATGCTAAATCCCCGGTTCCTTTGAGTCGGATTTTGGATGCAACAAAGGTAACTTTAATTGTTGATAAATTAGCACGCAATAATGGAGGCTTTGAGATTATTGATAAGTGATATTTTAAAAAAAAATAAAATATTTTTAATAATTTTATTTGTATTTGCTTTTGTTGTTAGAGCTTTTGTTTTTGGTTTTTATTTGAGTAAAAATAAAAATTATTGGCAAGTTGATTCAAATACGTACAACAAAATTGCAGATAATATTGTTAGGGGTAAAGGTATAAGCGTTAATGATAAACCTAACTTTTATCGTTTACCGGGATATTCATGTTTTTTAGCTTTTTATTATAAAATTTTTGGGGTGGACACCAAGAATGTTTTATGGTTACAAATTTTTTTGGCTTCATTTATTCCAATATTAATTTTTGTGCTTTCTTTTTTATTATCTTCTAACTTATGGGTAGCTAAATTATCTTCAATTTATGCTACAATTCATTTGGGATTAGTTTTATATTCGGGATTCTTCATGACAGAATCTTTGTTTATATTTTTTCTTTTATTTTTTTCCATTTTCTTTTTTAAAGATTTAAATTTATTTCTTTGCAATAAAAATACAAAATATTATGAGCCCAAATTTATTAATTTATTTTTGGCGGGCTTATTTTTAGGTTTAGCCTCATTAGTAAGACCGGTTGGGCATTATCTAATATTTTTAGCTATTTTTCTTTTATTTTTTGAAAAAAATGATTTTAAATTAAAAATAAAAAAAAGCACTATGCTATTTCTCGGATGGTTTATTACTGTTTTACCTTGGTTAATACGTAATTATATTTTATTAGGCCAGATTTTTTTTCATACATTGCCGGGAGGTCATTTTTTATATTTTTCTGCGGCAAGAAATGTAATGCATGAAAGGAATTATACTTATGAACAATCTAAGAATTATTTAAGAAAAGAGGTTTCTAAAATTTCTAGTAGAAAAAAGGCAGAAATTGGGCGGAATTTAAATGATATTGAAGTTTGTAATTTACGTTTGAATTTAGCGTTAAAATACTTTAAAAAATATCCTTTTTTAACTTTAAAAAATTGGCTTACAGATATCCTGAGAACAAGTTTATCTTTATATTCTGCAGAAATTTTATATTTAGAATCCGGTAGAAAATCTATAGATTATTTTTCTAACAAAAGAACAATATGGAGCTTATTTAAAAGATATTTATTGCCTGATACCAAAAATATTTGGTTGAAAGTTTTGGTTTATATGGAAATATTATTTTTTTCTTTTATTTTATTTGGATTTTTAGGCGGTTTATTTTTAGCATTATTTTATTTTTTTAAGTTTGGTTATAAATCAGGTATTTGTTTGTATTTTAAAGTTTTACCTATCATTGCCTTTTTCTTAATCATTGGGCTGGCTGGTGGTTATAGCAGAATGCGTTTGCCTATAGAACCTTTTTTAATAATATTATCATTTAGTTTTATTTTTATTATTTTAAATTTTAAAAAGATAAAAAGAGAAAATGGATTTATTTAAAACAGCTAAAAAAAATAAAAAATTTTTGATTTTGATTTTTTGTTTATCTTTAGTTTTAAATTTTTTATTTTTTCATTTTTTTTTAAAGCAGAATAAAGATTATTGGAGGGGAGATACTCCATGGTATGATGAGATTGCTGTTCAGATAGCGAATGGTAATGGTATTAAAACTTTTGATGGTATTGATTCTTATTACAGAGTTCCCGGTTATTCTATATTTTTAGCTGCTTGTTATAAAATTTTTAATTTTGATAAGATAAGTGCCATTTTAATTCAAATTATTCTATCTGCTTTTATTCCAATATTAATATTTTTTCTTTCAATTTGTTTGTTTCCAAGTAATTTGCTTTTAGCAAAACTTAGCTCATTTTTATTTTGTTTTAATTTTGGAAATTGGCTTTATTCCGGTGTTTTAATGTCGGAGAGTATTTTTTTATTATTATTTTTAATTTTTTTAATTTTATTTTTAAAAGGGATTAAA
>WJLJ01000038.1 GCA_014728525.1 Candidatus Babelota bacterium
GAGTTAAAATTAAGGTTTATTCGAATTATTGAAAATAGATATTAAATTTAGAAAGAATATTTATTTTATTGTAAAAAAAAATTATTTATTGCATTATTTTAATAATAGAATTCATTTTTTCTTGCTTTTTTTTTATTATAATTTATTAAGGATCTTATGAAAAAAAAATTAATATTTTTTTTAGTTTTATTATTTTTTTCGAATAATATTTTTTCTATGATAAAGAGTAATACAGAAGAGAATTGGAAGGAATTTTTTAGATGTCAAAATCCACGGAATCCTTTTTTAGAGTCAGGTTCTTCAAAAAGAGAAGATAAATCTTGCAGAGAAAAACAAGAATCAGAAATAGGTGATTTATCATTTAACTTAGTATTTGGTGAAAAAGATTGATTAAATATTAATTTTAACTTGTTTTTTACTTAAGCTTTCTGCTTTTCCCTGCATTACCAAAAACTCTCTATCAAGTTTTGACAAATGTTCCAAAATTATATTTGAATACTCGGGATGTTTTAAGGCAAATTCAATATTTGTTTTAAGCCATCCTAAAATTGTTCCTGCATCGTATCTTTGACCTTGAATCTTATATG
Organism: Candidatus Babelota bacterium; assembly: GCA_014728525.1. Lineage (GTDB taxonomy): Bacteria > Babelota > Babeliae > Babelales > UASB340 > WJLJ01. The sequence continues at coordinate 588 of WJLJ01000038.1, forward strand.
CAAAAACTTTTTCTCCATTTAATAAAAGATTTTGTATTCCATCAGTTAATTGAATTTCACCTCCAGATCCGAATTGTAAGTCTTCTAAGCTTTCAAAAATATTAGAAGATAAAACGTATCTTCCGACAATTGCTAAATTTGAAGGGGCAGCATTTACCGGAGGTTTTTCAACTAAGTCTCTTACTTGAAATAAATTTGGAGAGAATTGTCTTCTAATATCTATAATTCCATACCTATTTACTTCTTCTTTGGGAACTTCTTGAACAGCAACTACATTACATTTTTCTTGAGTTGCTATTTTTATTAATTGTGCCATACCGGGAACTTTTCCTGTAAAAATATCATCCGGTAAAAATATTGCTAAATGTTCATCACTAAAAGCCGGCCTTGCTGTTTGTATTGCATGACCTAATCCTAACTGTTCTCTTTGGCGTACAAATAAAAAGTTTGCCTTTTCTATTATTTTTGAAATACTTTCAATTAAATTTTCTTTATTTTTAGATTTTAAATTAGATTGTAGCTCTTGATAATTATCGAAATGATCCTCAATAGCCTTTTTGTTTTTTCCTGTTATGATAACAAAATCTTTTATTCCTGATAAAAGTCCTTCTTCAACTATATATTGAATTGCCGGTTTATCAACTATGGGCAATAGTTCCTTGGGTACTGCTTTTGTTGTCGGTAAAAAACGTGTGCCAAATCCGGCAGCAGGAATAACAGCTTTTATTTTCATAAAACTCTCCAAAAGTTTTTACATTTGTTTAAAGTAAAATTTATATTTAAAATTGTTTTAAAAATTTTAACTTTCCGTTGTAAAAATGTCTAATATCATTTATTCCATATTTGAGCATTGCCAAACGAGTAAGACCAAAGCCAAAAGCGAATCCCGAATATTTTTCCGGATCAATTCCGCCAGATCTTAATACATTTGGATGAATTAGACCTCCAGGAAATACTTCTATCCATGTTGTTTTTTTACAAACAGAACAGCCATTTTTACAAAAAGGACATCTCATATCAATTTCAACACCAGGTTCAACAAATGGAAAAAATCCGGGGCGTGTTCTTATATCTAAATCTTTTTTATCGAACATTTTTTGTAAAAAAGTTTTTGCAACAGCAAATAAATGAGAAAGAGTTATATTTTTATCTATTAACATTCCTTCACATTGCATGAACATAATATCATGTGAAGCATCTACTGCTTCGTGTCTATAGGCTTTTCCTATTGCAAAAGTTGCTATTGGTAAAGGTTTATTTTTCATTGCATGAATTTGTATTGTAGAAGTATGTGTTCGCAATAACATATTTTTTTTATCTAACCAGAAAGTATCATACATATCTCTGGCAGGATGATTTTCTGGTACATTTAATGCTGTAAAATTATAAAAATCGGATTCAACTTCGGGACCATCAGAAGGATAAAAACCCATAGATATAAAAATATTCTCTATTTCTTCGGTAAATGAAGAATAAGGATGTTTGTGTCCTTGAATTTTTTGTGGCTTATATAAAGTGACATCAAAACTTTGTTTTTTAAGGATCTTATTTTCAGTTTCTTTTTTTATTAATTTTTCTTTTATTACTTTTATTTGATCTTCAGCTTCTTTTTTGAGTTGATTTAATTTTGGCCCGAATTTTCTTTTTTCTTCAGTAGAAAAATTTTTTAAATTGGACATTAATTTTGTTACTATTCCTTTTTTCCCCAGATATTTTATTTTTATTTGATCTATATTTTTGGAGCTAGATATTTTTTCTAGATCATTTTTTATCTCATTTTTTATTTGATCTATTTGATTTTTTATATCCGCCATTATTTAATTCCTACAAGATTTGAAAAATATTATATTAATAGAAAAAATTTTATCATTTTTTTTTATTTTACCCAAATTCTAGATTTTTTATTTTCTTTATTGATTTTTATTTAACTCGGAGTCTTATATTTTATTGCTTAACTATTTGAAAACACAAACTAGTTGATTTTCTATTTGTAAATTTGTTATTTTTTAGCTGAAGATATTAATAGATTGAGGGGGGATCATGATTAAATTAAAAAAAACGTTAATTTTTATTTTATTAGCTTACGTTTTTATACTTGTATCTAGATTTCATTCTATCTTGGTAGGAAATATTTTTATAAAACAGTTAGATAAGGCAATGGTTATGAAAGATATTCCAAAACAAAAAGATATTTTAAAGTCTGTTGGTGATAGTTATCAAGTTAAGAAGGGTTTAAATCAAGTTTTTAAGGGAAACAGGGATGAGCTATTAAACTATTTGGCTTTAATTGGTGATACAAAAGTTTTAAAGAAATATTTTAATGTTCTGGATATTTCTCAAATTAATGAAAAAACTAAATTATTATTGCTTGAAAAATCTTTGGCTTCAGGATCTTTAAAATTAGCTACTAAAATTATGAAAAGTGGTATTAAACCTACTTCAGAGATGATATTAAGAAATTTAGATTCTATTTCGAGAGAAAATGATTTAAAAACAATAAGAAATTTTGTTTCAGAGATAAAAAAAATGGATCTTATGGATACGTTATTGGAATATAGAGATATTTATGGTCAAGACCCTAATTTAAAAGCTTTAATTCATTATGTTGCTATGCGTGGTAATTTAAATTGGCTAAAAGTTCTTATAGAAAATGATGTTACCGTAAAATTAGAAGATATTTGGAAGAATACCGCATTTCATTTAATTGTTACAACTCTTTTACCTGATACATTAGATAAAAAAGTTGATTTTATTAATTATATGATAAATAAAAAAAACATAGATATCCTTTATAAAAATAGAGACGATAAAACAGCACATGATTTGGCTGTTGATTATTTAAATAAATATAAAAAACTTCTAGAAGAGAATAAAAATTCTGATAGTTTAATTTTTAAAGAAATGATAAAAAATAAAATTAAAGTTTATAAAAAATTAGATATTATATTAGGTAAATTACAAAGAGATTGAAAATAAAAATAGAATTATTTTATTGACATTAAATCTCTATATTTGTACCATACAAACATCTGATTTTAATTTCTTAATATTAAGCCGGGGTAGCTCAGTGGTAGAGCAAAAGACTGAAAATCTTTGTGTCGGCAGTTCGATTCTGCCTCCCGGCACCAGTCTTCGCTTCGTTATACTCAGCTACGACTGGCGATGCCAGGAGAGGTTTCTATTAAAAATGTTTTTATATAAGGTAATTATGCGAAGGTGGAGCATGGCCGGGAGAGGTTATTTTATATAATTCTGTGAGATTTGCCTTCTTTATAAGAGTTTTACAATTTCTTTAAATCTTTTTATTCTTAACTTTATCGAATTTCTTTTTTGTGTGTTAAAATAGCTCTTTTTTAGTGGGTTTATTTAATTTAAAATTATTGGGATTAATATGTTTGAATTTTTATCTAAAAAGTTTTCAGGAGTTTTAGGCTGGTTAAAAGATAAAGGACGTTTAACTGAAAAGAATATAGATGAAGCTGTTGATCAAGTTGAAGAAGCTCTTTTACAAGCAGATGTTCCTTATGATTTAATACAAGAATTTTTGAATGGTATAAAGCAAGAAGTTATAGGGCAAAAGGTTCAATCAAGTTTGCGTCCCGGAGAGAAATTTATAAAAATAGTTCATGAAAAATTATTGGATTTTTTAGGAGGAAAAAACGCTTTAACTTTAAGTAATTTTCAATTTCCCGCTGTTGTCATGGTGATGGGTTTGCAAGGATCAGGTAAAACAACAACTATAGCAAAGTTGGCAAATTATGTTTTAAAGCAAGCAAATAAAAAAGGGAAAAAAAGAAAAATTTTATTAGCATCAGTAGATTTTTATCGTCCCGCTGCCGTTGAACAATTAAAAGTGTTAGCAAAACAGGTAGGAGTTGATTTTTATCAATCTTCATTAAGCGATCCTGTTGCTGCGGCAAAAGATATTTATAATTATTATAAAAAAAATGGTTATCACATTTTATTTTTAGATACAGCAGGAAGATTGCATATTGATCAAAATATGATGGAAGAATTAAATAAAATTAACAATTCTATTAATCCAAAATATAAGATTTTAGTTTTAGATGCTATGACAGGACAGGAATCGTTAAATGTAGCTAAAGCTTTTGAGCAAAACATTGGTTTTCAATCTGCGATTTTAAGTAAAATGGATAGTGATACAAGAGGTGGGGCGGCATTTGCTTTTAGGTACGCATTAAAAAAACCGATATCTTTTGTAGGTTCTGGCGAAAAAATTGATGATTTAGAAAATTTTATACCGGAAAGGATGGCTTCTAGAATTCTTGGAATGGGTGATATTTTAACTCTGATAGAAAAGGCTGAAGAAAAGATAGATGTAAAAGAACAACAAAATGTTGCTCAGAAATTAATGAGCGGTAGATTTACGTTACAAGATTTTGCGGATCAAATGGGAATGGTTTCAAAAGTTGGATCTTTACAAAAAATAGCTAAGTTTTTACCCGGTATGGGAAATATTTCTTCTGATATGTTAGAAAAAAGTCAAGTAGAAATGAAAAAATTTAAAGCTATTATTTCTTCAATGACGCCTAAAGAGAGGTTTTTACCAAATATTTTGGATGCCTCAAGAAAGAGAAGAATTGCAAAGGGAGCCGGTGTATTGGTGCAAGATATTAATATTTTGCTTCAAAAATTTGAACAAAGTAAGCAATTTGCTAAAATGTTTAAAAAGTTTAAAACCTTTTAAGTTTAGGCATATTGGTTTTTGCTTTGTTTTATTGTTAGTGGTATATTAACACTTATTTAGTTTTTTTCGTATACCGGTAGTTGTTATTAGAAGGATTTTTGTTATGGCAGTTAAAATTCGTCTTAGTCGTATAGGCAAAAGTAACCGACCATATTGGCGAGTTGTTGCAGTGGATTCTAGAAAAAAAAGAGATGGAGCATTTTTAGATAATTTAGGAACATATGATCCTATTAAACATGAAATAATCAAACTTGATACTGATCGTATTGATAATTGGGTTTCTAAAGGTGCTATTTGTTCACCAACAGTTAAGAAACTTATAAAATCTTCAAAAAGGTAAAATTATTTACCGGATTTCATACAGTAAAGTTTTGTTGTTTTTAGGAGTTATTATAATGCTAAAAGAACTTGTTGAATACATAGTAAAAAAACTTGTTGATAGACCAGAAAAAGTTGTTGTTACGGAAATAAGCGGAGAACAAGCAACTATTATTGAATTACGTGTAGCATCTGAAGATTTGGGTAAAGTTATTGGAAAAGAGGGGAAAACAGCAAGAGCAATTCGTACATTAGTTCATGCTGCTGCAAGCAAGGAACGAAAAAGAGCTGTTCTTGAAATTTTAGAGTGATATTTAAAATTTATAAAATTTATTAGATTGTGCCCACGACCATTGGGTCGTGGGTTTTTTTATAAAATATGAAATAAAAAAAATGAAAATTTCTATAATTACCGTTTTTCCAGATATTTATGAATCATTTTTAAAACTTAGTCTTATAGGTCGTGCTATAGAAAAAAAAATAATTGATGTTAAATTAATTCGTTTTTCTGATATGTGTGAACCTAAAGTTAGAATTGATAATCCTGCATGTGGCCCCGGTGCTGGAATGGTTATAAAGCCTGAAGTGATTCAAAAGGCCATTCAGAAAAGTGAAAGGGAATGGGGAAAGGGTTTTAAAATCTTTTTTTCACCTCAGGGAGAGAGGCTGGAGCAACCGTTATTAAAAAAATTAGCACAAAAGTTTTTTTTAAAAGAAAGTTCTCAAAGAGTAGAAACAAAAGAAGATCATATAATTTTGGTTTGTGCGAGATATGAAGGTATAGATCAGAGAGTCGAAGATTTTTACGCAGATTTAATTTTATCTATTGGTGATTATGTTGTTATGGGGGGAGATTTACCTGCCCAAGTCTTTTTAGAGAGTTTTTTAAGATTAGTTCCCGGAGTTGTTGGAAAGTTTGAATCGGTAGAAAAAGAATCTTTTTCGGGACCATTTTTAGATTATCCGACTTATTCTTTGCCAAAAGAATGGAATGGCCTAAAGGTGCCGGAGATTTTATTATCCGGCAACCATGCAGAAATTGAAAAGTTTAGAAAAAAACAGGCTGCAAAAAAAACTGTTTTAAATAGATTTGATTGGTTTAGATCATCAAATCCCAAAAAAGAAGAAATTGAATTGGCAAAAGAATTTATACCCAATCATTATGTTGCTTTGATGCATACTCAAGTACTTGTTCAAGATAATAAAGAGGGCAATACTTCAATTACATCGTTAGATATCCATGATATTGCAAGAAGTAGCGCCACTTATGGCATAAAAAATTATTTTGTGGTTTCACAATTAAAAGATCAACAAAATATATTAAAATCTTTTATGGAATTTTGGTTATCTGATGAAGGTAAAGAATATAATTTGAGTAGATTTGAAGCTGTAAAGAGGATTATTCCGGCATTCAATTTTGAAGATGTTTTTAATAAGATAAAAGAAAAAGAAGGTGTAGAGCCTATTATAATTACAACCTCTGCTAAAGCAGATAACTCAAAAAATATTAGACCCAAAATTATAGATTATTCTTGTCAAAAAGAGATTTTTAAGAAAAAACGTCCGGTTTTATTTCTTTTTGGAACGGGCAAAGGTTTAAGTTATTCTATTTTGGAGAAAAGTGATTATTTATTACTACCTGTAAATGGAATGACAAATTACAATCATTTATCTGTAAGGTCTGCTGTGGCTATTATTTTGGACAGATGGCTCGGTTTGTTTAATAAGTTATAGATTGTATGATTGGGGTTGATAAAAAGGGTAAATGGAGTTATATTTGTTTGAGTAAATATGTATTTTGGTTAATTTAAATAATGCTTTAAGGAAAATTCAGAGATGAAGGCTAGCAATCTTACAAAAGAAACTATACTTAATTTGGGAACAGAATCTAGAAAATTTCCAGAATTTCGAGTTGGAGATACTATACAAGTTGGTCAGGTAGTAAAAGAAGGAAATAAACAACGTATACAAATGTTTAAAGGTGATGTAATTGCTTTTCATAATAAAGGTATTTCTACTAGTTTTACAGTTCGTAGGTTAAGTGCTGATGGTATTTATGTAGAAAGAATATTTCCATACTATTCTCCTTTAGTTGATAGTATTAAAGTTATTAAGGTAGGAGATGTAAAGAGAGCTAAACTTTACTATCTAAGAGATAAAATAGGTAAAGCTTCAAGAATAAAAGAAATGGTTCTTACAAAAGAACAAAAAGCTGCTAAAAAATTAGCTGATGCTGATCATGTAGCTCCTCAAGAACCGGTAGTTAAAGAAAAAGAAGAAAAAAGTAAGGAAGAAGAATCTAAGTCTTAAGATTTAGATTAATTTTAGTTTTATGATTTATTCTAAATTAGATTTTTGGCGGCCTTTTGGCCGCCTTAAGATTTTTACTCTTATTTTGTTATTATTTTCATCTTGTGGTCAAAAAAAGTCTGAAAAAAATGTTTACGTTTTTAATTCTTTAAGTAAAAATGTTCCCGATTATTTTATGTTAAATGAAGCAAAATATTCGGATATGCCTGTTCCTTTAGGTTTTAAATATGTAAAACAATCATCTAGTGATTTTGATTTTGAAAATAAATCTGATTTTTTAACATATAAAGGGAGCTTAGATTTAATTTCAACATTAGAATTTTATTATAAAACGTTAGAAAGAGAGGGTTGGCAGATAGAAGATTTATCTAATAATTGTGAAGGATTATTGTTTTGTTCAAAACCTTCAAAGAAATGTATTGTTTCCTTGAGAAAATTAAGTAAAAATAAGACAAAAATTTATTTATTTGTTAAAAATAAAGAAGATAGAGTAAATTCTTTTGGAGATATTAATTCTAAAAATATTACAGAATTAAAAGAAGATTTTGATCAAGATTTTACAAATAAAAAATTAGCTTTTAGTGATTTTGCGAAAGGATAGTTTTGTATGTTAATTATTATCAAAGCAATCTTACTATTTTTATCTGTTTTTATAATATTGCCAATAGTTTTTTTTATTCTTGTTGGTACCGTTGGTAAATATTTTTCTTTGACTGTAGATCCAGATTGTTGGTTAGCAAAAACAAAAATAAAATGGATCAGATTTTTTATAAGAAGATTTATAGTTCATTAGTCCATTAAATCGTAATTAAAGAAAAACCGACGCATCTCTTCTCTTTTTGTAGGATTGTTTAATAAAGATCCTAAATACACTATTTTTTTACCATATTGATTTCCCGAAGTAATTTTATTTTTCATTTTTCCTATTTTTTCTTTAAAAGTAGTTATTCTGTTTTTAAATGGTTCTGCTGAACCGATGCTTTCTTGAATATTTTCTCCATCTAAATAAAGTAAAACATGATTAATTTTTTCCGGAGTTTTTTTATCAGCTAAAAATATTAAATCGCCTGTTTCTAGTTCTGAACCCCATTTTATTTTATTGCAATAATTATATTGATCTTTTGCATCTCTGGGTATTTCTAATCCCATTGTTCTATATAATAGGTTAACAAAACTTGAACAATCAAAACCAGTTTGTTTTGGATATTCGGGATCAAAAGATGATCTTGCTCCCCAAGAATAAGGTATTTCTAAAAAATTTTCATATTTTTTTAAAATGGATTTTCTTAAATTATTTTCTCTTAAATCAAAATGAGAAAAATAAGCTACATCTTTTGAATTTATATAACCCTTCTTTTTTCCGGGAAGTTCTATCATACATTTTTCAAAACCAAGTTTTAAACAATAGAACTTTGTTCCTATAGATACATTGAACCAAGGTTTATTTTTTAATGAATATACTTGTGCCCAATTATTAATTACTACAATTTTTTTATTTTGTATGTAATCAATCTTTTTAGTATCTGTTTCTTTTACCCATCCTGTTTTAAATTCTAATTTAAGTTCGTCACACTTTGTTTGTTCTAGTGTTTCTACTACTATCCATTTTTCAGAATCTACGACATTTTCATTTCCTGTTGAATAAATATATTCACCTAATAATAATTGGCTATCTTGATGGGGTACTTTTTCTGAAAAAAGTGGATATTCAAATTTTTCTTTTGATTTAAAAGGTTTAATTTTTAAATCTGTTACCGGTACTATTACTTCTCGTAATTCAGCATTGCAAAAGTTAATAATTACCAAGAATAAAGTAATTTTTTTGAAAATATTTTTTTTCTTCAAGATTTTATCCCCCTATGATTAAATTACTTAATAATTTATATTTTAGAAAATAAGATTAGAAAAAATAGGAATTTGGATGCAAGAAAATAAAAAAGATATATCTATATTTATTTTTCGTAATGATTTACGCTTACAAGATAATATTGGTTTAATAGAAGCGTTAAAAAATAGCAAAAAAGTTATACCGATATATTTATTGGAAAATTTGGATTTATTTAATTTAAAAAATTATAATAAACAGCAATTTATTATTGAAACTTTGATTGATTTGGATAAAGAATTAACAAAATCACGCTCACGTTTGTTTGTAATTAAAAATATTTCTGAATTAATAAAAATAATAAAAAAAAATAATATAGATAGTATATTTCTTAATAGACTTTATCATCCGAAACACATTTTACAAGAAAAAAAGCTTTCTGATTTTTGTAAAAAACAAGATATGGAATTTAACATTTATAATGATTTTCTTTTAAATGAGCCATCAGAATCTAAGAAAGTATATAAAGTTTATACTCCCTTTTTACGCTACGCAACTAAAAAAAATGTTTCAAAATCGGTAAATAGCAATAAAAAGAATTATGTTCCAAAAAATTTTATTAAATCTAATATTGATATTTCAAAACTTCTAAAAAACAAAAATGAAAATATTCATAAACATGGTGGACGGACTAATGGTAAAAAAATTTTACGTAATTTAAAAAAATATAAAAATTACAAAGAAATTAGAGATTATCCGGCCATAGATGGAACTACAAAACTTTCTGCTTATATTAATGTAGGAGCTTTATCTATAAGAGAAATTTATCATAAAATAATAAAATTATTTAGCAAAAGGCATGAGTTAATAAGACAACTTTATTGGAGAGAATTTTTTTACCAACTTTATTATAATATGCCGGAGTTATTTAAAGATGTTTTAAGGAAAAGAAATATTCGTTGGACTAAAAGTAAAACTTTTTTTAATAAGTGGAAAAAGGGTAAAACCGGAATTCCATTAATTGATGCAGGAATGAAAGAATTGAATGAAACTGGTTATATGCATAATAGAATTAGAATGTTGGTATCTAATAATTTATCTTTAAAAGAAAAAGTTGATTGGCGATTGGGTGAAAAGTATTTTGCTAAAAAATTAACAGATTATGATCCCATTTTAAATAATGGCAATTGGCAATACATGGTACAAGTAGGCGCTAATACAGCACCTTTTCCAAGAATTTTAAATCCTGAACTGCAACTGAAAAAATTTGACAAAGATTTTGAATACATAGAAAAATGGGATTAACAGTAAAGATTAATTTTTTGTGTTAATTAATTCTTCACCAACTTTATTTACTTTACCGGCACCTACAGTTAGCAATAAATCTCCCGGTTTTAAATGTTTTTGTATGTCTACAGATATTTCCGGATAGTTTGGATAATATATAACATTTAAATTAGGATTTTTTTCTTTTATCGCTAAAGCTAGATTTTTACTTGTAATATTTGGGATAGGTTTTTCACTTGCAGGATAAATATCTGTTAGATATAGAGTTTTAATTTTTTTATTTTCAGTAAAAATTTTGATAAAATCATTCCAAAGTTTTTGTGTTCTCGAAAATCGATGCGGTTGAAAAATTACATGTAAGTCTTTTTTTGTTCTTTTTTGCGCAACAAGAAGAGTATTATGTATTTCTGTTGGGTGATGACCATAATCATCAAAAATATCAGTTCCCTTAAAGCTTCCTTTAAATTCAAACCTTCGTTCAACACCTTTAAAAGTTTTTAAAGCTTCTTTTATTTTTTCAAATGGAACGTCTAATTCTAAAGAAAGAGCTATTGCTGCCAAAGCATTTAAGATATTATGCTCTCCCGGCATATTTAGTTTTATTTGGCCTAAAAGAATTTTATTTTTAGATATTTCATTTTTAGCAAGAATTTGTTTATAAAAAATAGTTTTGGTATTTAAATAAACATTAAAAATAGATTCTGTTTTTTTTAGTTCTAAAATTTCACCAATTATATCTGCTTCATTTGAAAAACCATATTTTACTGCATTAATATGAGGTAATGGAAATATGGATTTCAAGTTTTTATCGTCTATACAAACAAATGCTTTTCCATAAAAAGGTAAGCGTCCCAAGAAGTCTTTAAAGGTTTGTTTGATATCTTTTAAATTTTTGTAAGTATCTAAATGTTCTAAATCTATATTTGTTACAACGGCAAAGCTGGGATTTAAATAAAGCAGGGATCTGTCAGATTCATCAGCTTCTGCAATTAAAAGGTCACTTTTACCGAGTTTTGCATTTCGAGAAATATTTTTGAGGACTCCTCCAATTACTATTGTAGGATCTAATTTTGCTTCTAATAAAATATGAGAAATAATAGAAGTGGTTGTTGTTTTTCCATGTGATCCTGCAACTGCAATACCATGTTTCATTCGCATTAACTCTGCAAGCATTATGGCTCTAGGAATTACAGGAATACCTTTTTTCAAGGCAGCAAGAACTTCTTTGTTTTTTTTATCTACTGCAGTTGAACAAACCAAAACATCTACATTTTTTATATGATTAGAGCAATGATTTTTATAAATTTTGCACCCAATTTCTTTTAAGTGTTCAATTATTTTGGAATTTAAATCTTTATCGCATCCGGAAACAGTGTAACCTTGCAGTTTTAGAATTTCTGCAATTCCGCTCATACCAATTCCGCCAATTCCTATAAAGTGTATATGTTTTTGTTTTTTATACATTTTGATTATTGCTTTCTAGAAAATAATTGTTTAAACGATTAAGACCTTCTTTTATAATTTCTTCATCTCTTGCGTAACACAACCTTAAAAAAGATTTTCCACTTTCACCAAAAAATTTACCGGGAATCAATGAAACTTTTGCTCTTTTTAAGATATCCATGCAAAGGTTTTCAGAATCATCTTCTTTTGTTTTTAAAAATATAAAAAAACTACCTTTCGGTTTTTGATAAGAAAAAATTTCTTTTTTTACCAAAGGTTCAAGAAGTTGGCATGTTAATTCTAAATTATTTTTTATTATGCTATGAAAATTAATAGTAAATTCGTCATGATCTAATGCAAAAAGCGCTGCGTATTGAGCCGGAACGTTTGGACAATTCAATAGTGCATCTTGCATACGACCAACAGGAAAATTTAATTTTTCCGGTATTACCATATATCCTACTCTCCAGCCGCTCATTGCCATATTTTTAGAAAAGGAATTTACAGTAATAAAAAATTCTGATTGATTTACAAGATCAATACAAGATTTGTAACTTTGATCGAAAGCATATCTTTTATAAGCTTCATCAACTATTAGATAAATACCTTTTTTTTCGCACCAATTAAGTAATTCTTTTATTTTATTTTTATCAATAATTAAACCTAAAGGATTCCAAGGATTAGAAAAAACTATAATTTTGGTTTTATTTGTTACTGCCTTTTTAATTTTTTCTAAATCCAGTTGCCAGAAATTTGTATCGTTATTTGTTAATGTTGATACAAAAATAGGTTTACATCTTGCAAGATAAGTTAATTTTTCGTATGCAGGATATGTTGGTTCCGGTAAAATCACCTCATCCTCAGGTTCTAATAATGTTAAAAATAATGAAGATAATGCACCAATGGCACCATGAGAAACCATAACTTGGTAGTTAGATAAATTTGCATTATATTTTTTATTAAGAATTTGAGCTAATTTTTCTCTTAAAGGAAATATTCCCCAGGCACTTTGATAATAATCAGTTTTATCTGTTTTTAATATTTCTTGTACATGTTCTTTTATTTTTAGAGGAATCCCGCCAACCTTTAATGCACCTTGAGATAAAGAAACGTATTCATCACTGCTTCTTGCAATACTTTCTATTTTTTTTATACCCGAAAGAGGAATATTTAGCATTAATTTTCCTTGATGTTTTTTATACCATTACATCTAATAAAATGACTAGTTCATTATACGATAGATAAAAAAAAGTTAAAATGCCCAAAATAACTAATATTAATCTTATAAAACAATGGAAATATTTATGTTTAAAGAATCTTTCATAGCCGATAAAATATTTATAAAATGTACCGAGAAAAGATACAAAAATAATTAGCCATTGGGGTCTTGGTGTAGAAAGAATGTTATAAAAAAGATGTGTTATTATTGTTGTTTGATAGATGTTTACATAAGAAATCATTGTTATTACTGAAAAAATTAGAGCGGCAGGCCAAATAATTCTTTCAGGATATAATAATTTTTTTCCTGTAATTACTTTATAGGGAATTCCTAATATAAGTTTTCCATGATTTGCAGGAATACATAATATGTAAAAACTCCATGTTATAAAAGTTGCCATTATTGCAGTAAAAAAACTATGATTCATCCAAAATGATAAAAAAAGTAAAATTAAAAATGTTACGGGTATTGTAAAATATAGAAGATTGAGTTTAAATCTTTGCTCCATTTTTTTCCCTTTTTTAAAAAAAACTATTAATTTGTTATAAATTTTAAGAAAAAATTTTTATTTCTATCTATTAAAATCCAGCCCTATAATATGACCGGTTTATTAGAGTTTGACAAGGTATGGTGGAGCTAACCGGGGTCGAACCGGTGACCTCATGAATGCCATTCATGCGTTCTACCAACTGAACTATAGCCCCATATTTATTTTAAGTAAAAATAATTGTAAAAGAACTGCATAAAAAGAGCAAGTGTTTTTTTCTTTTTTATATAGGCAATTTAGTAATGAAAAATGCTCATGAAAAATAAAATCATACAAAATAGAGTGATTCTTGTTTGCTTTAATCAAGAATTTATTGAATTTTTATTTATAATAATTTTATATTTCAAGTTGTTTATTTTTATTCTTTTATTAAATGAAAGTTTTTTTTAATTATTGAAAAGAAGGTTAATTATGAAAAGTATTTTAGAATTTTTGAAAAACATAAAATATATAATACTAAAA
>WJLJ01000039.1 GCA_014728525.1 Candidatus Babelota bacterium
CTATTTTATCATTAAAATATTTTATATCGGTTAAAATATTTAATGTATCACCTCTTGGAACATATGCATTAAAAGGTTGAAAATCTATATTAGGAACTAAGTTTTTTGATAATTGAATCATTAAAATAAAAAAAAGTTTTTTTTTATTTCCCATCTCTTCTCCCCATAAAAATTTTATAATTTTTTAATAAGATTATTTATATTTTTTTGAACGTAAAAGGCTTCTTGTTTTAGCCAGTCATATGAATTTTCCCCCCTTTTTTCTTTTAAGACTCTATTTTTAAGTAATTTTGATGTTTCTTTATAAAGTTGTATAAAATTTTTTACTTTTATGATTCCACCTACCTTTTCTAGTTTATCTGCAACATCTTTGCAATTTTGGTAATAGGGTCCAATTATTGATGTTTTAGCCCATACAGCTGGTTCTAAAAGGTTATGCCCACCAATATTAACAAAAGTGCCACCCAAAAAGAAAATATCTGTAATTTTATATAAATTAAATAGCTCTCCAAGTTTACAAACTAGTAAAACATCATTAGTTGTAAAGATTTTATTTACAAATTCTATGAGATTTGAATTATATTTGTTTATTTGATTTTCTTTATCCCATAAAAAAAATTTAAATTTATTTATTTTAATTTTTTTTATTAGCTCATTTTTCCAATAAAAATGTCTTGGTGCGATTATTAATTTTAAATTTTTGAAATCATTTTTTAATTTTTTATACAATTCAAGATAAGTATCTAATTCACCTGCATGTATTGAACCTATTAATAATGTTGGAAATTCATTTATTAGAGTTGCAGGTTTAATCTTATTTTTTTTTGCTAAAACGTTTAATGTTTTTATGTTCCCTAAAATTTTTATTTTGTTTTTATCTATATCTAGTTTTGTAAAAAGATCTTTATCCTTTTTGCTTTGTGTTAAAATTAGTTTAAATTTTTGCAATATATTTTTAAACAAAAATTTAAAAAGAAAATATTTTTTTTCGGATCTTTTGGATATTCTTGCATTAATTAAAAAAGTTTTTATTTTTAACCATCTAGCGATAAATATTAAATTTGGCCATGTTTCTGCTTCAACTATAATCAATGATTTTGGTTTTATTCTTTTAAATGCCAGAAACATAGGGATTAAAAAATCATAAGGTAAAAAACTTATATAATCAGCATTGAGATTTTTTATAGCTATCTTTTTTCCTGTTATTGTACCGGTTGTTACATAACAACAAATATTTTTATTTTTTTCTTTTATTTGATCTATTAAGTTTTGAATAGAAAGTATTTCACCTACAGATACGGCGTGAATCCAAATAGTATTTTGGATATTTTTATTTTTGGGAACCAAACCGATTCTTTCTTTTGGGTTTCCAAAGGCCGGTTTGTTTTTTATTTTTCTTATTAAAAGGTATATAGGAAGTAAAGGTAAAAGAATGATTTGAATTATTTGATATATTGCAAAAATTAATATTGATAGTAGTTGCATTCCCGCCCTTTATTTTAATAATAGAACCTATTCATAGATATATTATTAATACATCCCAAGCTGGCTAATGTTATCCAAAGATTTGTAATTCCATAACTAAATAAAGGAAGAGGTATTCCGACAATTGGAAGAATTCCTATGACCATTCCTATATTTATACAAAAGGATAACATTATATGTAAAAGTAGGCCAATAGATATTATTTGTTCCGATATGTTTGATAGTTGAATGGTCATTATTATTATTTTTAGAAATAATAAGCTAAACAAGATAAATATAATTAATGCACCTAAAAAGCCTGTTTCTTCACAAATCACAGAAAAAATAAAATCGGTATGGTCTTCCGGTAAAAAAGATAGTTTGTTTTGTGTTCCTTTTAATAGGCCTTTTCCGAATATTCCACCTGATCCTATTGCTATTTTGGATTGTTCATATTGATATCTTTCTTTTTTAGAATCTCCTTCTCCCAGTAGAACAAGAATTCTTTGTTTTTGATACGGTTTTAATTTAGTCCATAAAAAAGGGGCACTTATTATTAAAATTATGCTACTAATTAGTAAAAACTTTTTATTGATACCTATGACCCAGAATAAAATTATTCCCGAAAATAATATTATGAGTGCTGTGCCAAGATCTGGTTGTTTTAGAATTAAAACAAACGTAATAAAAAGAATTATTAGAGGTAAATAAAAATTCGAAAGTTTTATTTTTTTTTTATTATTTATTTTTAGAGGTTTATATTCATAAAAATAAAAAGATAAAAATAAAGGAAAAAATAGTTTTGTAAGTTCTGACGGTTGAAATTTAAAAAAGTATATAGAAATCCACCGTTTTGCGCCCATTGCCATAAATCCGCTAAGGAAGGTGTAAGATAATAAGAAAAGCGTAATAAAAAAAGCAAAAAAGCTCCAGCGAGTGATTGTTTTTAAATTTTTTATACTAAAAAATAAATATATAAAAATTCCGCTTATAATACCAAAAAGTTGTTTTTTAAAAAATATTGAAAAAGGTCTTTCGGGTCTATAAGTTGAGCTGAATACAAATATTAACCCTAATATTGCTAATAAGATAGTTAATATGGTAATTGTCCAGTCAAAATGTTTAAGGTTTCTTCTTTTTAGCATAATAGTTTTTTATCCGGTTATTTTTTTGTACAATACATAATGTTAATTTAGCAAAAATTTAATAAAAGTTTTAATTATGATTCCTATAAAATTAGAATTGAAAAATTTTTTAAGTTACGGATCAGCTATTCAATCAGTTGATTTTAAAAACTACTCGTTAATTTGTCTTTCCGGTAAAAATGGAAATGGAAAATCTGCATTACTGGATGCCATTACTTGGGCTTTGTGGGGGCAGGCAAGAAAAGTTTCAGGAACTATAAAACCGGATGAAGGCTTATTACGTTTAGGGCAAACCAGAATGGTGGTGAGTTTAGAGTTTGAATTTTCAAAAAATATTTATCGAGTAAGAAGAGAATATTCAAAAACTTACGGAAAACCTTTTATTGCTTTAGATTTAGAGATCTTTGATAAGTGTAAAAACAAATTTTTGCCTTTAACTGGTAAAACTGTACGTCTTACTCAAAGCAAAATCGAAAAACTTTTAGGCTTAGATTATTTGACTTTTACAAATTCGGCTTTTTTGCGTCAGGGGCAAGCTGATGAATTTTCAAAAAAAACACCTAAAGAAAGAAAGCAAATTTTAAGTAATATATTAGGACTTTCGCGATATGATAATTTAATGTCGTTGGCTTTACAAAAATCAAAAATGCTTAATCAGGAATACAAGATTGAATTAAAATTACAAGAGAATGATGATCTACAAATATCTAAAGAAAAAGGCTTTAAAGATTTACTTGAGAAAGAAAAATTTAAGCTGGAAGCTGCAAAGAAAGATTTAAAAAAAATAGAATCGAGCTTAAATAAATTAGAAGGTGATAAAAGTTCTTTTAACAAAAAAAAAGATAAGTATCTTTTTTTTGAAAAAGAATTAAAAAACCTTAATAAGAAGTTTTCTTTGGAATTAAAAAATTTTAAAGAATTGGTTGTTAATTGGAAAAATACTCATTATAAATTTTTGAACTTAGAATCTTTTGATGCTTTAAATAAAGAAAAATTAAAGTTAGAAGAACAGGATAAAGATTGTACATTAAAATACAAAAAG
>WJLJ01000040.1 GCA_014728525.1 Candidatus Babelota bacterium
TATATATACCTCCTCTACTTAAAGTATCTAGAGCAAAACACTTTGCACAACGTGCATAATATTTGCTAAATAATTCAAATGTTTTTTTTGATATAACATCTTCATTTTTGTATTTTGAGATTAATGCGGGATCGTAAGAATTACTTTCTATTTCTTTAGTGAATTTATTTTGATTAGCATTTTTTAATAAAAATTTATAAATATATTGCAGACCTCTTCCCGAAAGAATATCTTCCCACTCAACGTTACAATTTTTTGTTTTATTTTCTTTTATAAAATTTATTAAATTTAAATCTTGTTGATCTTGTGCTGCAAAATCGGCATGCCCTCCTTCTGATTGTTTTGGAATATATAATTTTTTATTTTCATTCCAAACAAGAATTCCCTTGCCCAGGCCTGTTCCTGCTCCAATGTATGCCTTATCAACAAATTTATTATTAATTGTTTTTAATTTATTTATTTCAAGTATGTCTTTTTTTTCAAGTGTTTGAAATCCATATCCTATAGCTTCAAAATCATTTAATAAAAATACTTTTTTTATTTTTGTAGTTTTTATGATTTCGTTTACAGAAATAGTTTTATCTAAATTACTTATTTTACAAGTTTTTCTATCTGCAGAAATAACTCCGGCACTTGCAAGACTGATAGTATCTATTTTTATATTAATCTTTTTTTCTATTTGTTTTATTATTAAATTGATTGTATCTGCAAAATTATCAATTTTTTTACTGTCTAATCTAAGTTTTAAAATTAATTCCGGTTTTTCTTTTTTATTTATTTTTGCTAAGGCGAATTTAGAATTTGTGCCTCCTATATCGCTAACAAAAATATAACTATTGTTTTCATTTTTTATATTTTTTGTTTTTAAATTTTCAAAATTAAACATCAAATTTCCTAGCATAAAAATAGATAATAAATATTTTTTAAACATTAATTTGTCTTTCTTTTCTTATACAAATTAAATTGGTGTTTAATAAATTTTTATATATGTTTTTGCATTTTTCTGCTGCTGTTGACCAATTTATTTTATTGGCTTCAGCTTGACCTTTTTCTATAATTTTTTTGTATAAAGTTTCATTATTTAATAATTTTATAGTTTCTTTAGAAATTTTTTGTGTATCATTATAATCGACTTTAATACAATTTTTTATAATTTCTCCAACGCCGGCATTTTTTGAAATAATAACGGAGGTTTTATTTATCATTGCTTCTAGAGGAGCAATTCCAAAAGGTTCATAAATAGATGTCATTACATAGATATCTGATTTTTTTAGAATCCAATTAACTTTATCCTTTTTCAAAAAACCGGTAAATGTAATATTTTTATTTAACCCAAGTTTATTAGATAGTTTTTTTAATTTATTTTTCATATCACCATCACCGGCAATAACAAAGTGAACATTCTTTTTTTGTTTTAATATTTTTTTTGCAGATTTAATAAAAAATTCGGGACCTTTTTGGAAAGTAAGACGGCCTAAAAATAAAATAATTTTACTTTGTTTTTCAGATATTTTTTGAATTTTTTTTAAAGGAGATAAATTTTCTATGGTCTCTTTTTTTGAATGTTTTTTATTTATTACAATCGCATTGTGTACAACTTCTATTTTATTTGGATTAATTTTGTAATATTTTATTATTCTTTTTTTTTCAAATAAGCTAACAGTTATTATTTTATCTGCATATTCCATTCCTTTTTTTTCTATATTGAAAATTTCTTTTTTTATATTTTTTTCTCCCTTTCTATCAAATTCGGTTGAGTGAATGTGTACTATTAAAGGTTTTCTTGTTTGTTTTTTTAATTTTATTGCTGCTTTAAATGTTAACCAATCGTGTGCGTGAATTAAATCAAATTTTTTTTGCTTGGCTAACAATGAACATGATTTTGCGTAATAAGTTATTTTTTTACTTAAGTTTGTATATAAATTATTATAAATCTTTTGTTTGAGTTGATTGTTCTTATATTTATTGAACTTTACCAAATCAGTTTTTGCACAACTTATTGAGCAGTTTTTTATATTTGTTTTATGTTTGTAGGGTAATATTAAGTTTATTTTTATGTCAGTTTTAGAAAAACCTTTTATAAGTCCATAACAAGCTGTTCCTAATCCACCCCATGAATAAGGAGGGAATTCCCACCCCAACATTAAAATTTTTAATTGCATTTTTATACTCTACTTTTCACAAGTTTTACAGATTCCAAGCTCCTCTAATTTTTCTAGATATTTGTTTACAGCTATTATATAAGCAGCATGACTCCACGTTAGAGGCGCAACAGATAATGGGCTTCCTGTGGTTGGATTTAACTGTTCGGATAAAACTCCTGTTTCTAGTTTATGTTTATCTACCCACTCAAAAATTTCTAATGCTTTTTTTAAATCATTTTCATTTTTTGCTTTAGTGATGTAATATTCCGCTACCCATAGGGTTGTAATGAACCAAGGATTTCCGGGTCCTTCTCTATTAATTCTGTAATAATAATCATTTTCATATCTTGTATATCCTTTTATTGGTTCTTTACACTGAAGTTTTTTTTCAATTGTTTCAAAACTTTCCTTTATTCTTGGATCATCTACCGGTAATATTTTGTACTCAAAAATACCATACGTACTACTTGTATCGATTGTTTCATCTTTTATTATTTCATCATTTTCGAAATATATGCCCTTGATAAAAGTTTTTTTCTTTTCATCATAAAAATATTTAATTATATTTTCTTTTAAAGTGTTTGCTATTTTTAAAAATTTTTCTGCTTCTTGTTCTGTACCGAATGTTTTTTCAAAATTATATGCAGCCATAAAGCCGGCGTAAACTGTGGCGCAAGTAAAAGTATGTATCCCTAATTTTTCTTCCCAAAGATCATAACTTGGTTTTGGTAATCCGAGTTTTTTATTTATAAAGTTATACATAAAATTTGCACTGTTTCTTATAGTGCATTCAAAAATATTTTTTATATATTCATCTTCTTTGTGTGTTTGATAATGTTTCCATAAGGCATCTAAAATTAAAGCTATTTGATCTTCTTGAATTGGAAGTTGAACTTTACCATCGTGTATCCATGGATGCCAAGAGCTTCCTAAAGATTCATCCGGATTATATTTATGAAAAAGATAACCATCTTTTGTTAGAACATTACAAATGAAATTGAAAAATTTTTCTGTGATTTCTTTATATCCGCATCTATCAAGTGATCTTGCAATTAAGGCACCGTCTCTTGGCCACATATAAGCATAAGTATCTTTTTTAAGATATAAAGTTGATGAATCACCTGAGGCTATAAAGGCTCCATTGTTATCAATATGAGTGCTTACTATAAGAAGGCTTCTTTTAAAAAGATCTACTAAGTTTTTTTGCATTCCATAGAAATTAAATTTTGTTTTATTTACCCAATTTTTCCAATATGTTTCTGTTTCTTCTAAAATTTTATCGGGTTTATTTTCATGTACATATTCATTTAATCTCGATACTGTTCCATTTTTTTTGCCCACACATATCCAATAGTAAACACAAATTTCTTCATTTGCTTTTAAATCGAATTCAAATGATATGGTTGAATCTACAGAACCATGTTCTATCGGATTGTTAGAAAGATTACCATCTTCTGCATCCAGATATGTGCTAATAAGATTTTGATCATTAAAAATGCCGGTAGTATAATCTGAGATACTATGTTTAGTTTTATTACAGACTAAACCATTGATTAAAAAATATCTTTGTCTTTTATAAAAGATTATAGATTCAGACATTGGATTATAGTAAACGGTGTTTCCTATATTGCCACCGTAAATTTGAAAAACCTGATGAAAAAAAAGTTTAATTTTTCTTTCTCGGTTTTCATTATTTTTTACAATTGTTTTTCTTAAATAAATGTCTTTTTTTGGGTGAACAATATCTTCTATTTCAAGAGAAATTTTTTGTTTTTCATTCGTTGCATGAGTTGTTGCTGTAAGGGTTTCTTTTTTATAAAATAAATTTTTTTTCCATTCCTCAGATTCAAACCAGCTTATTTCATTATCAACCCAAACACCAAATTTATGAGCTAGTCCGTTTATATGATTTTCTTGACCAACATAAGGAAAATAAAAGTCAGCAATTCTTGCATTTTTATCTAAACATATAAGGAGATTTCCATTGCTTAAACTAAAATATCTTGCCATGGTTATTCCTTAAAAAATTATAATTTTTGATTTTTACTTGTGCTTAAACAAACTAGAAGTTTATCCGGTTTTAAATTTTGAGCCATTAATTTTGAGCGTTTTTGTTTTATTCCCCAAGATATTAAAAATATTGAAAGCAAAATAAAAAATATTCCGACAATTATTTTAATTTTACTTTTTTTAGATGTTATAAAATAATAAATACCCATTATAAAAGATAAAATTGCATAAAGCTTTAATGCTGCATTACCTCCCAAGAACGGTTGAAAAAGATAAATGCACATTGCAAGAAGAACAAAGCCAAAAAACTTTTTTATTTCAATCATCCATGTTCCTGCTTTAGGAAGTAAATTTAAACTAGTTGAAAAAGTTCCGACGGCAATTAAAAGAACTCCTATCCCTAATGCAAAAGAAAATAAGGTAAAAAATCCGATAATAGGATTACCTATTTTTGTAACAAATCCTAAAAGAATTGCTAATGCAGGAGTAAGACAAGGAGAAGCAACAGTACCCGATATCATTCCAAAAAGAAAGCTGTATAACAAAGATCCTTGTACTTTTACATTTTCTCTTTTTGTTAAAAATTTAGGAATTTTTATTTCATAGTATCCGAACATTGAAAATGCCAAGTAAATAAAAAATATTGAAACGATTAATATTAACCAAGGATTAGAAAGCCATTGTCCGAAAATCATAGTTGTTGTTGCTGCTATATAACCCAATATTGCATAAACTGTGCTTATTCCTAAAACATAAAATGTTGATAATAAAAAATTTCGCCACACTGAAGTTGAGGCCTGAGTTTGTAATATTCCTAAAGTAATAGGTATCATTGGGTATATGCAAGGAGTAAAACTTGTAATAATACCTATTAAAAATGCTAAAAGAATTAAGTAAATAGGTGATTTTTCCGGGGAAAATGTTTCTTTTAAATTTTCAAGAGAAAAAAAAGATTTTTTTGTTTCTTTTGTTTCTGGCGTTTTTTCTACATTTGTAACATTATTACTTGCAGCAGCAGAAAGTTTTTTGTTTGTATTTATGAAACTCAATAATGTAAAAATAAATAACATCATAAATATTATTTTATTTTTTTTATTTACTACTAGCATTAATACACCTTTCTTTTTAATAAATTTAGGATTATGTTACTAAAGATAAACAAAATTCGGTTATTGCTTCAAGCTTTAATTTTATGCCCTTAACTTTGCTTTAAATTTTGTTACTATCTTAGTTGTTTATGTTAACTCTTTATTTAGGAGTAAATTATGAATTCTGTAAAAAATCTGACTCTTATTCTTTGTTTATTTTTTTTAATTGGTTGTATAAAATTTAGTTCAACTTCGAGTGATTTGAAAAATTTTAATCTTAATAATGTAAAGATAGATGAAGATACTTATCCGGTAGTTATTATAGGTGGTGGATTTGGCGGTCTTACAGCCGGAATATATACCGGACAGGCTAATATAAAAAATTTACTTGTTACCGGAAAGACTCCCGGGGGTGCAATTACAATGTCTCATTCTGTTTGTAATTGGCCGGGTGAAAAAAATATTTCGGGAATGGCTTTGGCCAAAAAACTTGAAGATCATGCAAGAAAAAGTGGGGCTAATTTTTTACAAGCAAAAGTAAAAGAGGTAGATTTTTCTGTTTGGCCTTATTTAATAAAAATTAAATCTCCAAATGATAAATCTAAGGTAATAAAAGCTTTATCTTGTATTATTGCTACCGGTGCAAAGCCTGTGTTTTTAAATATTCCCGGAGAGCAAAAGTATTTTGGAAAAGGTGTTTCTAAGTGTGCAACATGTGACGGGCCTCTTTATAAAAATAAAGTTGTAGCAGTTATTGGTGGTGGAAATACTGCAATTACAGATGCTTCTTATCTTTCTAATATTGCAAAAAAAGTTTATTTGATTGTTAGAAGAAATAAATTAAGAGCTAAAGGAAAAGTTGTAAATGAGGTTGTTTCAAAATCTAATGTTGAAATTTTATATAATACAAATGTAAAAGAAGTTATTGGTGATGGTAATAAAATTACAAGTTTAAAAATTTATAATAATCAAAATAAAACAACTTCAAATTTAAATGTTGACGGTATGTTTTTAGCTATTGGATCTATTCCTAATAGTAGGCTTTTTAAAAATAAGTTAGAGATGGATACAAGAGGATATATTTTATTAAATAAAGATCAACAAACTTCAAAATCGGGTGTTTTCGCTGTTGGAGATGTTTGTGAACCGGAATTTAAACAACTTGTTATTGCTGCGGGTCAAGGTGCAAAAGCAGCTATGCAAGTTCAAAAATTTTTAGAGAACATTGGTTATGATCCAACAAAGTTTTCTTTTAAAGAAAAAAATGATATAAGAGAAAATCATAAAGAATCAAAATCTGGCCAAGTAATAGAAATAAAAAATATCGATCAATTTAAAAAAGAAGTTTTAAATTATAATGGTAAAGTAGTAGTGGATTTTTATGCTCATTGGTGTTATCCATGTAAAATGATGATGCCAATTGTAAAAAAGATGGCTCAAGTTTTGCCGAATATCAAATTTGTGAAAGCAGATATTTCTAAAGTGGATTCTTTAGGTAATATATGGGGTGTGCGCAGTGTTCCAACTTTCTTATTATTTAAAAATGGAAAAGAGATATATCGTTTTACCGGTGGAAAAAAAGAAGAAGAATTTAAAAAAATCATTATCAATAAATTTTAATAATTAATTTTTATAAATATAAAAAGGGCGATTTATAAATTGCCCTTTTTTTTATTTTTAATATACTAAGCACTTAGTTTAGGGAAATTCTTTGGGGGATTTTATATGTTAAAGAATAAAATTTTTATTATTAATCTATTTTTTATAGTTAATTTTTCTATTTTGAATTCAAATCTTTTTGGAAATTTTTGGAACAATTTCCAAAATAATTCAGAATTTAAAGAACTCGAATTAGCGCATTTAAACAAAAAATATCAACCTTCATTTAAGGTAAAAGAGATTCCTGTTTCAGGTAAAAATTTAAATGAAATTTTAGATATTATTGGTAAAAATATAGATATATATTCAAAAAAACAAAAAGAGTTAACAGATTATATTGCTCAGATAGAACAAATAATTAAACATTCATATTTTGATTCCGATCGTTGTAGAAGAGAATTAGGAGGATTGAAAAAAAATCTTGAGATTATTAATAACAAAATTAAGTATTATGAAAACTTACGAATTTCTTCTACAAAGGGATTTATTGATAATCAAACATTAAAAGAAAAGCTTAAAATAGAAGAGGAAGAGAAAGAAAAGGATAGAAAAGCTGATTTAAAAAAGGCTACCGAGTCCATTAAGGCTGTTATAAATGAGAGCCTAAAGAAAGAAAATTTAATAAAAACAGGGACATTTGCTGTTATTACAACCGCAGGAATGATTTCTTCTTATTATGGTGCAAAGTTAGGTCATAAATATGTTGAGGCTTTAATTGGTAAACCCACTTTGGTAAGAGAATCTAATAAGCTTGGTTTTAAACAAACAATGAAAAATATTTGGTTTAAAAAAATATTAGGCAGACCGGAAGTTCCTGTAAAAATTGAAGAAGTTATTTTAAATCCGGAACTTAAAACTTTATTAGGTGATTTTGCTCAAGAGACTAAAAAATCTTATTTAAATGGGCTTGTATTTAGAAACGCATTATTTTACGGAGCTCCCGGTACAGGAAAAACAATGTTTGCAAAACGTTTGGCTATGTTTTGCAATATGGATTATGCAATACTTTCCGGTGCTGATTTTTCTCAGTTCAAAAATGGAGAAGCCATAACTGAATTACATAAATTTTTTGATTGGGCCAATAACAGTAAAAGAGGTTTAATAGTATTTATAGATGAAGCAGATTCTTTTTTAAGAAATAGAAAAGATTTGGATAATGATGCAATAAATCTTATTAATGCTTTTTTATCAAGAACCGGTGAAAGTTCTAAAAAAATTATGTTTATTTTTGCAACTAATTATCCGGAAGACTTGGATCCTGCAGTTTTGAGCCGTATTCATAAAAAAATTAATTTTACTTTACCGGATTTAAAAGAGAGGGAGCAAATTCTTAATTTATATTTCAAAAAATATATCATTGATGATGAAAAAATTGTAAAAAAGAATGGCCAAAAAGTTATAAATAAAATAAATATTTCACCGCAAATAAATAGAGAATTTATTTATTCAATAGCTCAAAAAGTGAATGGATTATCCGGAAGAGATATAGAACAAGTTGTTTCGGAATTACAAATTGCTGCGTATATAAAAGGCAATGGTAATTTAACAAAAGAAATTGTAACAAGAGTTGTTGATCGAAAAATAAAAGAATTTAATCAAGAAAAAAGCTGGGCATAAAAAAGGGACTTTCAAAGTCCCTTTGCTTTTATTTTTTTCCTAAATATTTTTGGCAATCAAGGGCGGCCATACAACCGAAGCCTGAAGCTGTTATTGCTTGTTTGTAAACATAATCATGAACATCTCCTGCTGCAAAAACACCTTCTTTAGAAGTTGAAGTTTTTTCTTTTAATATAATATAACCGTATTCATCTAATTCTATTTGATCTTTTAAAAATTCTGTATTAGGTTTCATTCCTATTGCTATAAAAACACCATCTGTTTCTAAAGTTTTTTTATCGTTTGTTTTTTGATGTTCAATTTCTACTTTTGTTGCCTTTTCGCCATCACCTTCTATTTTTGTAAGTGTTGAATTGTATATAATTTCGACTTTTGGATCTTCTAAAATTTTATCTTTAATAGGATCGGTTGCTGTTAATTCTTCTAATATATGAATAATAGTTACTTTTTTTGCAAAGTTCCTTAAATGCTCTGCTTCTGTAACTGCACTATCACCACCACCGACTATAATTACATTTTTATCTTGAAAAAAAGGAGCATCACAAGTTGCACAAACAGAAACACCTTTTGACCAATATTCTTCTTCACCCGGGATGCCTAATTTTTTATGAGTTGCTCCGGTTGCTATTATTATTGATTCGGCTTTTAATTCTTTTTCTGATTTTGTAAAAACGGTATAGGGTTTTTTTGATAGATCAATT
The DNA here is from genome assembly GCA_014728525.1 of Candidatus Babelota bacterium. Classification (GTDB taxonomy): domain Bacteria; phylum Babelota; class Babeliae; order Babelales; family UASB340; genus WJLJ01. Next base: position 9,220 of record WJLJ01000040.1, read on the forward strand.
TTTGTAACTGTATCAGAAATTATTTCACAGCCAGAATTTTTTGCATGTTCCTTCATATTCATCATGAGTTTAAAACCTTGAATCTCTTTATCTCCCGGCCAATTTTCTACTTTTGTTGTGGTAGTTAATTGACCTCCCGGTTGTCTTCCTTCTATTAATAAAGGCTTTTGTTTTGCTCTTCCTAGATATATTCCTGCAGTAAGACCTGCAGGTCCGGAACCAATAATAATTGTTTTTTCTATTTTTTCAGGCATTTTGATTTCCTTTTTTAAAGAAGTAGAAGTAATAAGCTTATAGTTGCTGCAGAAAAATTAAAAAAATTAAATGCAGTATTTAAGTTTTTATTACTAAAAAATCTTTTTTTTTGAAGTTTTTTAAATAGTTTTTTTATATTTGTTTTGTTTTTTTCCATGGTTTCTAAATCTATTATAAGATAAGGTTTAGCATAACATTGTTCTTCAAATTCATTAAGTAAATTTAAAATTGTTAAAAAATAATTTTTTGACTTTTCTAACTTTAAATTTCCCAATATGGTTTTTTTATAACCTTTAAATTTTTCTTTATTTTTTTCAAATAAGCGAATAGCCTCATCTATTATTTCAGAA
>WJLJ01000041.1 GCA_014728525.1 Candidatus Babelota bacterium
AGCCAACAAAAAAACTATAAATAAAAAATACAAAAATAAAAAAGAAGAAAACAAAGAAACAAAACCGGAACAAATTCTACGAAATGTAGAAAAAATAAACGCCTACATAGAAGAACAAGATTTTTTACTGTCAAAAATAGATAGAAGATCAAATGAAGAAAAAAACCACATATTAAACACAATAGAGAATAAACTATCATTAATAGAGAGAGAAGCAAAAAATAAATCTATAGATAACCTAATTAATAAAACAAAAATAGAAGAAATAAAAACAAACCTAAACATACACAGACAAATGATCAGCTAAAAAGCAAGCAAGGATTTGCTTATACAGACAACAAACCCTTTTTGCTCGCCCCCTCAACCCTTTTTCTTATTTATATGATATATTAAAACACCAAAGTAAGTTAACAATTTAATAATATTTCTTTTTTTACCCCTATGAACAAAATAAAAAAACAATTTAAGCAAAGTTTTCGATGGAATATTTTTGGAAGTATTTTTTACGAAACAACAAAAATTTTAAACCAAATTTTACTTTTAAAATATATGCTACCCCCAAAATATGGATTTTTAGCAACAATATTTTCAGGAATATACTTTGTAATATATTTAGCCGAGTTGGGAGCCACCCAAGCTCTTCCGGCTTTTATAAATATATTTATAGAAAGCAAGGAAAGCTTTAAGAACATATTTATAAAAAAATATATCATTCCCCAAGTAGTAATTTTTATCCTAAGTTCTTTGATTGCTGTATACTTTTACAACAAAAGTTTCCTAAAAATCCCAAACTCCCCGTATATGTTTGTAGTACTACCACTAATAATAACAGAAGGAATGAGGATTCTTTTAAGACGTTTTTTACATAATATATTTTTAACAAAAAAAACTGTATTACTCGAAACAATTCTAATGTTTTTGTTTTTAACGGCACTATGGATGCCAACATTCATAGCAAAAAAAACAATAACTATAAATAGAGTTTTTGTATTACACCTAATAAACTCAATTTTGGCATTAATTTTCTTTACGAAATTCATACACAAGTTTTATAAAAAACTACCCAATAAAAACAAAAGCACAAAAGGCATCATAAAAAGAATAATAAAAACAAGATGGTTTAGTTATTCTACGCACATAACGAAAAACTTTTTTAACGGAAACTTTCTAACCCCATTTTTTGCTGCAAATTTTGGTCTAATAGAAGCAGGAATCTTCAACATAGCCAACCAGCTTGCCGAATCACTCAAAGCACTAACAAAAGCAACAGTAATTTTTTCAGGGGGAGGATTATTTTCCAAATTCAAACAGGCCCCCCTAAAAATAAAAAAAAGAGCTTTCAAAATACTATGTAAAAATTTAAACAAAATAATATATCCGATAATAATATTTATTACGATTAACTATAAATTTATATTCAAATTTAGCGAGCAAAACATAACCTCTTTTGCAACCACAATGGCATTGCTATTTTTTATTATCACCGGGACAGAATTTTTTTTCATGGCATACGAGCAATTTTATATAGTAGAAGAAAGTGTTGCAAAGTTATTTATATTTAAATTAATGGAATTAATATTATTTTATTCGGTTATAAACTCAAAATTTTTAACCAATCCCATATTAATATTATTAGGGTTAGTAATAGTAAAACTCATAAGCTTTTCTATATTAGCCATAAATGCATATTCTAAATGGAAATTAAAACCGTATTTTAAAATAAACAAAGCTGTAATATTCTTATCTATATTAATATCAATAATTTTTTCTTTACTAATAAAGCTGTAAAAAAAAGTAAACCCAATAAAAAGAATGCGGCGCCCTACATCCCCTTTTAGGTTTTTTTTTATATTTACTTTTCGTTTTTTCAAGAATTTTTAAAAATAATTTTTAAAAAGATTTAAAAGTTAAAAATTTTATAAAAAATAATTTTCGTCATATTGGTTTATTAAACTTATTTTTACAATTAAACGTTGTATTGGTTCTCTTTATATTAATTCTTAATTATGATAATAATCATATACTAAACACTAGAAACTTTGAGTATCCCTTTTTAGTCATATTTATTTATACCCACAAACTTTCTACTCTTTCTCTCACGTATAACAATATGTTAATAACATATAACATATTATTAACATACAAGTTTTACTTTTTAATTTTATCTAACTATATTGCTAATACTACTTCCTTATTGCTATTACTATTTCCTTTAATTTCTTTTATTTTCTTTCTACTATTTTTCCTCCTATCAACTTATCAACCTATAATGTTTGTTACTTATATAAGACATTCTTATATTAGTACATTCTTTCTTATATTAGTTCATTCTTTATTTTATTTCACGAAGTCAAAGGAATTCTGCCCCATAAAATTGCAATCTTTTTTCTCTCAAAAATACTATCAAAGCCGCCCTATTTAAAAACTTTCACCCTCCAAAGCCCACAAGCTTTCTTTAATTTCAATCGCTAAAAAGGCAGAATGAGTGCAGACGGAGTGCGAAAACGCCCTCTTCTAAAACAAAATCCCATCTTCAACCCCCCAACTCAGAGTTTACATAATTAAATTTTACGCGACACTCGTTTGTTATTAATAAAGTCATTCACATAAAAAGATATTTGTGTGACCTGTAATGTTAGTCAAACAGACTAAGATTTTAAATTTTGCGCTTGACATATCTACATTGAAGCACTAAGATATTTTAAGTGTTTTTGTATAAATTTAGTGTTTTTATATCAATAAATTTATGTTTTTTTTATAAAACGGCTAGATAAAAGCTTTTAAAATTGCAATTTGAAATCTAATTCAACTTAATAAACAAAAAAACCTTAGTATCTTGTTGTCAGATTTATATTTAAAGAAAGGAATTTTACATGGCAAAAATTATAGGTATTGACTTAGGTACAACAAACTCTGTTGTATCATTCATGGAAGGTGGTAGTTCAAAGGTTATACCTAACCAAGAAGGTGGTAATACTACTCCTTCTATAGTAGCTTTTGATAAAGAAGGAAAAAGATTAGTCGGTTCTGTTGCAAAAAGACAAGCAGTAACAAATCCTGAAAACACTATATTTTCAGCTAAAAGATATATTGGTAGAAAATTTTCAACTATATCGAAAGATGAAATAAATCAAACTCCTTACAAATTAGATTCCGGTAAAAATGAAGATACAATAATAATTGTAAAAGATAAAAAATATACCCCGCAAGAAATATCATCAGCTGTATTACAAAAATTGAAGCAAGCAGCTGAAGATTATATTGGTGAAAAAGTTACCGATGCAGTTATAACAGTACCCGCATATTTTAATGATGCACAAAGACAAGCAACAAAAGATGCCGGAACAATTGCAGGATTAAATGTAAAAAGAATAATAAATGAACCTACAGCTGCAGCATTGGCTTATGGTTTAGATAAAAAGAAAAACGAAACTATTGCTGTTTTTGACTTTGGTGGCGGAACATTCGATATTTCAATATTAGAAGTTGGTGATGGGGTTGTTGAAGTAAAAGCAACAAATGGCGACACTCTACTTGGTGGAGACAATATAGATTCAAAATTAATTGATTATTTAGTAGAAGAATTTAAAAAAGACCAAGGTTTTGATCTTAGAAAAGATAAAATGGCTCTTCAAAGATTAAAAGAAGCAGCAGAAAAAGCTAAAATAGAATTATCCTCAACTGCTGAAACAGAAATAAATCTTCCTTACATAACTGCAGATGCATCCGGTCCTAAACATTTAGTAATAAAACTTACCAGAGCTAAACTCGAAAATATTTGTAAAGATCTTTTTGATAAACTTTTTATTCCATGTCAAAAAGCATTAAAAGATGCCGGACTAGAAAAAAATCAAATAAATGAAGTAATATTGGTAGGCGGATCAACTCGTATTCCAAAAGTTACTGAAATGGTTAAAAATTTCTTTGGAAAAGAACCAAATAAATCTGTAAATCCGGATGAAGTTGTATCTTTAGGTGCCGCAATACAAGGTGGCGTGTTAGCTGGTGATGTTACTGACGTTTTATTATTAGATGTCACACCTCTTTCATTAGGAATAGAAACATTGGGCGGAGTTGCAACAAAATTAATTGAACGTAATACAACTATTCCTACAAAAAAATCTCAAATATTTTCAACAGCCGAAAATAATCAAACAGCTGTGGATATACATGTAGTTCAAGGTGAGCGTGAGTTTGCAAAAGACAACAAAACTCTAGGACGCTTTAGATTGGACGGTATCCCTTCAGCCCCAAGAGGTATCCCTCAAATTGAAGTTACTTTTGATATAGATGCCAATGGAATTGTTAATGTTTCAGCAAAAGATAAAGGTACGGGAAAAGAACAACACATAACAATCACAAACTCTTCCGGACTATCAAAAGAAGAGGTGGAAGATCTTGTAAAACAAGCAAAACAACATGAAGCTGAAGATAAAAAACAAAAAGAAGTTGTTGAAAAAAGAAATCAATTAGACAATCTTATAATGTCTGTAGAAAAAACAATTTCGGAAAATAAAGAAAAACTTCCCGCAGATGAAGTTTCTAAAGTAGAAACAGCTTTACAAGAAGCAAAAAAGGTCTTAAAAGAAAATGAAAATGATGCACAAGCTCTTCAAAAGGCTAATGAAGACTTAATGAAAGCGTCTCATAAAGTTGCAGAGATACTTTATAAAGAACAACAAGCTAAAGCTTCTCAAGCAAATACTGAAAAAGAACAAAAACAAGATCAAAACAAAAAAAATAAAAACAATGATGAACCAATAGATGTAGATTCAGAAGAAACGCAAGCTTAAAAAACGAACACTAAGCAAAGTATTTAAAATGCTTTGCTTAGTGTTTCAAAACACTTACTTCTGAAAAATAAAGAATCATAGCATAATTTTTTATATGATTAGCCTTAACAAACTCAATAATTTTTTTACAAACTTTTTCTTCACATATTATTTCAATTTTAATATTTGAACTAGCACTCCATAAATTATTCCTTATGCCTCTTTCCCCTTTTCCTTTTACTGAAGTTATAGTATAACCCTTCGCACCAAGTTTATTTATATCTCTTACCAAATGCTCTTCCAAATATGATTCTGTAATTATCGTTAACAGTTTTTCTTTGTGAAAATTCATATACTACCTTCCTAAAAGTAAAAATACTTTTTTAACAAAGTTATAATAAATAGGAATTCCAATTAAAACATTAAATGTAAAAGTAATACCAAGTGAAGAGGCTAAAGACAAAGTCGGATTTGCCTCCGGAACTGAAACTCGCATTGCTGCAGGAACAGCAATATAAGAAGAACTTGCTGCCAACGTAGCAAAAATAACTGTTCCACCTAGCGAAAAACCGAGAATAATGCCAACGAAAGTTCCAATAACAGAAGAAATAATTGGCATAAAAACACCAAAAAAAATTAAAAACAATCCATGTTGCATTAAAGATCCCAGTTGAGCCGAAGCAATTAAACCCATCTCAAAAAGAAATAATGCCAAAATACTTTTAAACATATCAAAAAATAAGGGCTCTATTGGCTTTACCCCCACAGGACCAATAAGCCATCCAATAAGCAATCCTCCAAACATTAAGACCACACCTTTATCTAATAAAGCTTCAATGAAAACTTCTTTCCAATTCGTTTTTTTTACCCTACTACTTGCTAATAAAATACCAGCCAAAATAGCTGGTGATTCTAATAAAACAAGAAACAATGCCATATGCTCTTCAAAATAAACACCTTTAGATAAAAGGTAAGAAATAGAAACAGCAAAAGTTCCAACACTGACAGATCCATAATGAGCCGCGATAGATGCAGAATCAACCAAACTAAAACGACCTAAATAACGTAATATGGGAAATATAATAAAAGGCAATAAAAAGCCCATCAATAAACAAACAACCATCTGCGGAATCAAAGACGCAATAGATTGTTTTGCAATCTCTATACCCCCTTTTAATCCTATAGATAACAATAATAAAATTGTTATAAAATCATATATCTGCCGAGGTAAACGAACCTTAGTCGGCAAAATACCAACAGTAACGCCAAATAAAAAAAATAAGATAACCGGATCAAAAATACTCATAAATGTTCCCTATTAAAAATAAACACGATGTAAAATTTAATATAAATATAATTATAAAATAAAAATTTAATCTATTGCTATAAAAAAAAACTTACTGATATTATGAAATAAAGAATAATAAACAATATAAAATATGTAAAAATTTTAAAATTAGGAGAGTTATTAAATGTTATGCCCAAAAAAAATAAGATTCATACTGCTAGGCCCACCTATAATAACTATAATCATATTAGCAGGATGTTTTAATAAAAATTCTGAAAAAAAAATGAACATTAAGCAAAAAAATTTAATATTAACCCAATACAAAAAAGGAAGAAATTATGAAAAATGACAAAATAATAAAAAAAACAAGTAAATGCGAATGTTGCGAAAAATGTGAAAAATGTGGCGAAGTCAGACACAACTGCAAATGCAAAGGATGCGATTGCAGCAAATATAAATGTACTTGTGAAAAATGTAAGTGTTAAAAAATTTTATAAAAAAATAAAGAATCTATTGCAAAATTTTAAATTGTGCTAAACTAGCCTCAATAAAAAGAGGAGGCTAGTGATGGTTAGAATAAAACAAATATATTCTATACTAATAACTCTTCCTGTAGTACTTACAATTATATTAACAATACTGTTTAATAAATGAAAAAAGGGCCTTTTAAAAGGCCCTTTTTTTATTAAGCTATTCCTAAATCCTTTAGAAAAGCTTCTTGATTTGGTTCTCGCCCCAAAAACTCCTTTAACATAATATCCGGATCAACACTCCCCCCTTTACTTAAAACTGTTCTTATCAATTTCTTTCCGGCTAGTGGATTTAAAAGCCCTAAATCCTTCATGCTATAAAACATATCAAGCGCAAAAACTTTTGACCACATATAGCCATAATATTTAGCAGCATATCCAACCAAGTGTCCAAAAGCAGCCTGAAAATGTGATTGCGGTTCAAACCTTAACCGGTACATATATTTTTCATGTAACTCTTTCATTATTTTATTAGTATCTTTATTTTCTCCGGAATCAAAAAAACTTAAGGAAAGTAAAGATAACCAACATTGACGAGTTACAAAAAATCCGGAAGTTAATTTCTTAAGTTCAATTTTTTTATCAATAATATCATCCGGTAAATTTTCTCCTGTTTTATAATGAGAAGTTACCATTTTCAAAATATCTTTATCCCAAAGCCATTCTTCAAACATCTGTGATGGCATTTCTACAAAATCCCTTTTAACATTTGTACCAGAAAATCCTGCTAATTCTGTTTTTCCAATCAAACCATGCATTGCGTGTCCGAATTCATGAAAAAATGTTTCTACATCATTATGTTTTAAAAGAGCAGGCTTATCTTTAGTTGCTTTAGGAAAATTTCCTATAACCATTATTGCTGCAGGAACATTTTTATCTTTAAACTTATATGTTGGTAAAAGATCAATCATACACGCATGTGAATATTTATTTTTTCGAGGATAAAGATCTAAAAACAACATTCCCTTAAAATCCTTACCATCCTTATCAAAAACCTTTATAGCCTTTACATCTTTATGCCATAACCCATCGATTTTTACCTGTTCAAATTTTAAAGACAAAAAGTCTTGGTAAATTTTAAAAATTTTATTCAAAGTATTATCGACCGGAAAATACTCCGCTATCTTTCTTTCATCTATATTAAAATGCTTTTTTTTATAACTTTCCTTTACAAAACTATAATCCCAAGCTTTCATTCTTCCTTTTTCATCTAAATTTACACCTATAGGAAGATCTTTTAAAAACATATCAAATTCTTTATCCATCTTAATCATAGTTTTAGATGCTAAATTTTTTAAAAAATCTTTAGCTCTGACCGATGTTTTAACCATTTCAGAATCAAGATCTAAACAAGAATAACTTTTAAAATCTAGTAATTTTGCAAGTTTATCTCTTTTATTTATTATAGAATTAAGAATTTCCAAATTTTTAGGATAAGCTCTGTTTTGAAATAAAAGATAAAGTTTTTTACGCACATCTTCATTAGAACAATTTTGCATGACACCAAAATAAGTTGGATAATCACATCTTAAAATAAGTTTTCCATCATCCGTTTTTTTTAGGTTTTTGATAAAATCTTCTTCTAAACCTGTAAGGTCTTTTTGCTCTACCTCAATAAAACTATTATCAGTATTAATATTCTTATCGAATTCTAAACCCAATTGAGATATTTCTTTTTTTAGATTCTTCGCCTGCAAAAATTTATCATCCGGCAAATCAAAACCGCTTCTCTTAAAATCTTTTAACGATTCTTCTAAATAATAACGTTCTTCAGAATTTAATTTTTCAGTTTTGCCTTTATTATCCAAATATTCTTTGAATGCCTTATAAACATCCTTATTAAAGAAAGCTTCTACGGCAAATTTGTTTAATTCTAAAGCCGCATCATGACAAGCTTTACGCATTTCATCATCCGGACAAATTAATTCAAAAGCCTCAATTGAATGTGATCCTACACCAAACTTAAATTCTAAATCATCTAAAGCTCTAACTGTATTATCAAAAGATCTTTTTTCGGGCTCCAAATTAATAATTTTTTTTAATCCGGCAGTAGTAAATTTTTTACAATATTCTATTCTATTTTTAATATCTTCAAGAGTAGATGGAAATAATTTTACAAAATCATTTAAATTCTCAAACTTACCAGATATTATATTTTCGAAATCTGTCATATTTATAACCTTCTCTGAATGATTAAGAGAACAACCCAAATAAAGTGATATAAAAAACAAAAAAACTAAATTTTTTATGAAAAATTTTATCATATTTTCCTTTTTTTTTTACTTTTAATTCAAGTAAACTACCACCGACAAGGTCGGGGGCTTTTAAAAAGGGATTTCAAACAACAATGTTCTTTAGGTCCCTTTTTTTCAATTATCAACTAAAAAACATTTCATTCCCGTTCGCCCTGAGTGCCGAGCTTGCGAGGTGTATCGAAGGGTCTTACCGAACGGTCAAAGCAAATTTTACTTAACCATTCTTAAAACCCTTCGATACAATTTTTGCAAACAAAAATCACTCAGGGCGAACGGCTTTTTATAAATTACTAAGCTCAGCAACAATGTTGCTTCGCATTTGTGAGGGGCCTTCGCCCCAACGCCCCACCAACCGACTTCGTCGGTGGTTTTATCCTGCCAATAAAAAGGCCCTTGGCATATTCCAAGGGCCTTTAATATAACATTTAATCAAAAATCTGAAAACTCAAAATCTGAAGAAAAAGGATCATTTTCAAAATTTGATTCAAAAATAATATCTTCTTCTTTATATAATTCTTCAATATTATTAATATCCTCTAATTCATCAAGCTTAGGAAAAATTAATTCAAAAGGAATTCCAACTTCCTCAAAAAAAGGCTCTAAGTTAGGTCTTATTTTATCAATAACTTTATTCCAAAATTTTCTTATACCTTTTATTCTTCTTAAAAAACCTATAATTCTATTTCTAGTTTCTCTTACTATTCTTTTATATTCATCCATAGATTTATTAAATTCTAAAATTCTTGCAAACTTTTCTTTTTTATTCGGAGCAGAATTTATTTTCTCTAATAACTTTTTACCTTCCGAAGTTTTTATAAATTCTTCTCTTGCTTTATAGTAGTCAATAACAGTTCTTAATCCTATCGCAAAAGAGATTTTAGAAATTTTTCTCCAATCATTACTTTCTATTAAATCTTCTTTTGTAATTTCAAAAGAAAGCTTATCTTCAACTGCAAAATCATAATTCACAATAAACTTAAAATGCTCCCAATATTCGTTTAGAAATGCAGAAAGTTTTTTATTTTTTACTTTTATGTCACCAATTAAATCGGCAAACGGACCGGATAAATTTTTTAAAAATATATCCATACCTTGAAAATCCTTAATTAAGGCCAATCTATAAAATATAAATATTAATTCTGCAAAAAATCTATGTAAATTTATCTTATTATTTTTTTTATCTAAAACTAACAAAACAAATTTTATAAAAAATTCATCTTTTGGATTTACGTTTATAAGTCTTTCAAAACCTAAAGAAGACAAATTTTGTTTTAGTATTTCTTGTAGCCAACTTGGAACCTTTTTAAAGTCTATTTTAGTTGCAAAACCCTCATATGGTTTATTTAAATCACCATGTCCTTTATAACCAAAATTAAAAATAATTTTTCCTTCATCTTCTTTTTCAATAAGAATTCTCGATGACTCTAAATAACTTGATTTTTTTATATATTTAGAAAAATTTTTCAGCAAATTTTTTATCTGGTTTAATCCCTCCTTTGTATCACGTATATCTTGTTTAATAATATCTTGCAAAGAAGGAGTTTTTAACTTCAATCTATTTTCATCTTGAGTATTTAATAGATTAATAGAACAAAATAAAACAATAAAAATTAAAACCTTTTTCATTGTGCTCTCCTTTATTATTCCTTTTATATTTATCTTAAATAGATTAATTACAAAAAAATAATAAAGTAAATACTAAAAAAAATAGACCGTAAGTATTAACTACTTACGGTCTCAAACTCAAAAAATAATAATTTAGAATGCAAATTGTTCTTCTTCGAATCCTTCAAATTCAAAAGTTTCGCCTATATCTGAATAATCAAATTGTTCTTCTATTTGAATAGCTTCCTCATCAAATTCAGGTTCTTTACCCAAATCTGACATTGTAATCATATCTTCTATTCCAAAAAATTCTTTAAAAAATTCATTTATTGATTTTACTGCCGGTTCAAATTGTTTTGATCTTAATGATACTCTCTTAAGTTCTCTTAATATAAATCGCATTACAGTCTCAGACGGCAATTCTTCTGCTCTCTTAAATTTAAAATAACGTATTACTCTTATCGTAAATTTATTTTTAGCAAAAATATAACCCTTTTTTGCTTTTAAATATGATTTCATTGCTGTTTTTTTAGCTTGTTCATACTTACTAATCATAGGATCACTTTTTGCCTTGGCTTGTTTTAGTCTTGAAGAAGCTTGATTATATAACTTTTTTGCGTTCATATAATTTAAATAAGTTTCTCCGATAATATTTTTATAAGCTTGTTTTCCTATTTTTATATAATTACCATCTTTTTCTATTGGATTACCGTCACTATCTGTTGCAATAACATCAGATATTTGTTTTGCAAAATTAATAGCTTTTTTTGAATCCTTAAAAGCTCTTAAGGCCAATTTTATAGCAAAACTCCTAGTACCTTCTTTTCCTAACTTCGCATCACTAAAAAGATACCCGGGATCTCCATAAAAAGGATAGGACATATTGTATTTTAAAAGATACATGTAATAAGAAAGAGCAGTTACAACATTTACCGATTTTTTTCCTATAATATTAAAATCATCAACCAAAGGCTCATTTTTTATCGACTCATCAGAAGCTAACATTTTAAAGTATTGATTCAATTTTGCAATCAACATATCTTTATATTTTTTCAAGTTATTATCAGAAGTGTTTATCTTTTGAACAGCTTGAATGGAAGCAAGTATAAACTCACCTAAAAATTTGATGGAATCATTTCTTTTTGCATTAGATTTATTATAAACCCATCTAGCACAAAGATATGTTATCATTTTTGCATCTGTCAGAGTTGGATTCGTTTTTTCAAATAAAGGTTGTAAATTTTCTTTTGCATATTTAATTTCAGAATCCAAATTGCTTCTTCTCATTGTCTCACTTAATTGCTTATCATATTCATTAAAACCTCGCTTTTTATCTTGCCATTCTCGAAAACTGCCATATGAGGTAATAGGAATTTGAAGTCTGTTTAAAATATTTTGAATAAACTTAGGTAATTTATCTATAAATTCTCTAGGATCTGCATAATAAACTCTCTTTGTCCATTTAGCAGGATTTCTTTCGCCATTATTTGCAATTATTGTTTTTTCTATATTTACCGTTTGTACTAAACGCAACAATAAAAACATCATTTGCTTAGATAAATCACTAAATCTTTTTTGAGGAACATATGTTTTTGCCAATAAAATAAGTTTTATATAAAAAACGTATATTGATTTTAAAGTTAAAAAATTTCTTAAAGTATCCAGATTTTTTATACCTATAGAACCCCTTATAGGTTTTATAATAGGCTCTAAGAATTTTAAGTTACCAAATCTTTCTTCTGCTGTTGTACCAATACCTAAAATTACGTTTAAAACTCCATAATTGGCTACTCTGTCAAACCCAGACAAACCAAGATTTTTAAAACTTGGTGAAATTAATTCCCCTTTAATAGGAGAAAATCCTAAAGAAACATCTCCCGGTCCTTTTTCCCATGACCATTTAAAACCCAAAGAAAAATTCTTTTCACCAAAAGACATTGGAAAAGTAAAGTTTAATTCTTCTAATTCATCATAATCTAAAGAATTAATCTTTTTTTTGGCCTTTTGAGGTAATTCTTCTAAAAAATTTTCAAATTCTTTTAAAAATTTTTTTAAAGATTCTTTAAAACGCTCAACTCGTCCTTTTTTTTTGGGAGAATCTAAGTCTCCCATTCCAAATATATTAACGGAATTTATAGATAAACTTACAAATAAAAATAAGATAAAAACTTTTATCTTTTTCATTGGTATATCTTTCCAAAATCCCTATTTAGTATAACAAGTTAAACTTTTACAGCACATAAAAAGAATAACTAATGAATAGATACCGGCTAAAAATACCAATCCATAAATGACTAAATTTAATTTAGGAATAGGAATATATTTGCAAATAAATTCAACTAAATTGAATCTGAAAAAAGCAACTAAACCCCAATTAATTGCACCAATAGAACAAAGAACATGAGCAATATAATTTAATAACATACACATAACAAACTCCTTTTTTTTATTTTAAAAAATTAATCTCTAAAAACAGAAACAACCGTAAATATTCCTGCCAAAGCTATTATTATATAGACATATTTATCCCACATATGCCTACCCAACATATCACAAGAATATTCAACCAAATTAAACTGAAATAGTGCATACAACCCCCAATTAATTGCACCTATTGCAGAAATAAGGCTAAAAATTCTGCCTAAAAGGCCCATTAAAATCTCCTTTCTTTTAAATTTTATTTAGCATTGATCTATATTTATTATTTCAACATTTATTAACATTATTTGTAAAGAGTTTTATAATTTTTATATTTTATTTATTAAATTCCTCTTTTTATATGAGCAAAAATGACTAAAAACTGAAAAAATTGTAAATATGCCCGCCACAGCTATAAAAGCATAAATATATTTTCCACACGAATCTTTTCCTAACATATTACAAAAATATTCAACTAAATTAATTTGAAACAATGTATAAAGTCCCCAATTAATTGAAGCTATTCCCGATATGAGAGCAAAAATTCTTCCTAGAAGACCCATTATTTATCTCCTTTCTTTAAAAAATACTATTTTTTATATTTTTTATTTGAACATTTATTTAAAAATTTTGTAAAGAGATTTAATAAACTTAAATATTTTTTAAATTAAATTAACGATAAAAACTGTTTTAATTTTTTAGTATCACTACAATTTTTAATGGCAAATTTAATTGAAGATCTGAAAAAATTTTTTATTTTTTTAGGCAAAAGTTCTAATTTAGATAAAATGTCTTTTAATTCCTTTTCCTTTAATTCTTCTTCATCTTTTATAAAAATAGTTCTTGCTCTATTTAATAAAGTAACCCTAATATCTTCCAAATGTTGTGATGATGTAAAAGTATCTATTTCATAAACAAAATATTCTTCCAATTTATATTTATCTAATTTTTTAAATTCTTTTTCTATATTATCTATTTCTAAAGAAATTAACCTTTTTAAGGTTTGTAACTTTAAACTTTTAGAAAATTTTTTTTCTTTTTCTTCTTTTTTTAATAATGCTAACTTTTTTGCCTCCTCTTCTTCTTCTCTTTTTATTCTCTCTTCTTCTTGTTTTAAAGCAACCTCTTCTTTAGCGGCAATAGACATTCGCTTAAAATATTCATCTTTCGAAACACTATCATTATTAATATTCCATTCTTGAGTTATTTTACCGTTAATATTTTGAAATTTTTCAGTGAAAATTATTGGACCGGCTTTAATGTTAAATTTTGTTTGTTTTACGCTAGAAGATCCTTGAACTAAAATTTCTTTTGGATAAACATAAAAAAAAGAAAATAAAATTATAAAAAAAATAAAATTTTTTTTCATATTATCAAACCCCTAATCTATAAAACTATTATAT
>WJLJ01000042.1 GCA_014728525.1 Candidatus Babelota bacterium
GCTATCTTCCAGGGCAATTAAAGATAATCATTTAGTATATCCCATTCTTTTTCCGACGGAGGCTGGGATATGTCATTCACTTTTCCTTCAAAAAGATCGCATACATTTTCATAAAATTGATCAGAGGATGTTTCCAGCGAATAAAAGGGAAATACATGCATTCTATCGATATAATTATCCCAGATTTCAATAAGATCTCTTTTTTCCTTATATCGTTCCACCAGATATTCCGAGACCTCCCCGGGATCGGGGAGACAGATCCAGGAAATTGTGTACGACTCCCCAAATATTTCATAATCTGAAGGATCTCCTTCATGAATATCCAACGGAGAGTCATCGAATTCTGCTTTCGATCCCTTCAGTGCACCGAATTTTTTATCGAATAAGGATAATTTATAATCATCTTCCGGCACGCCGGGATAGGGAATGGCCTTTTTAAGCTCATCAAAATGGGAAGAATAGCCGATCAGTTCGCCCCGGGTAATCGATGCATCCAGATTTTGCTGGTGCTCAAACATTAGGTTTTTAGTTAAAATAAAGCCGGGAATTCTTTTTGACCCAATGTACTCAGAATAACGTCTACTCATTTCAAATAATCCTTATTCAACTTTTTCAACACAATGATTTAATAAATGGATACATTTTATGTACAGATATCTGGAACTGGAATGAAATTACATGCTGGCATTAAAATGAAAATAAAAGCGGTACATTTTAATTTATCTTGGGAACAGTGTTAATCAGTATTTTTGATAAATATGAGGCAAAGAAAAAACATTTTTAAAAATAAAAAATATTTTTTCTAAAAAAGAAAATTGGGAAAAATCTTTAGATCTTTCCCAAAATTTTACAAAAAAAGAGCTCAGTTTTTTATTAATCACTTTCAACAACTTTTTCAGGAGCAAAAACATGAACTATATCAGACTCTTCCCAATCTTGAAATCCGTCAGAAATAAAACCGCATTCATATCCGGCATGAACTTCTTTTACAGTCTTTTTTTCTCTTTGAAGGCTAGTTATAAGACCTTCACCAATCTTATGCCCACCCCTAACACAAACAACCTTATTGCCTTTAGCAACTGTCCCTTCTTGAACCGAGCATCCCGCAATAACTCCGAATTTTTTAATTTTAAATACTCTTTTTACAAGGAGTTGTGCTACTTTTTTCCATTTAATTTCTACCTTTTTAGTCTTCTTTAATTCTTCTTCTAAATATTCTACTAAATGATAAATAACATCAAAGCTTTTTATTTTTACATCTTTTTCTTGTGCCAAACTTTGTGCTTTTTTCTCTACCCTTGTATGCAAACTTATAACCAAAGAATTAGTTATACTTGCCAAATCAACATCATTTTCAGAAACATCTCCGATACCGCTTAAAACTACATTTAATTTTGCACAACCTTTTTGCGTTAATTTATCTAGCTTTAACAAGGAACCCTCTATAGCCTCTTTGGACCCCCTGGTATCTGTTTTTATAATTAAATTTATCTGCCCTTGTCCTTGTTCGATAGAAGCAGGAGAAACCGAAACACCCGAAGGAGTCGAAGGAGCTTTTTTTGAAGTTTTAGCTTTTTTATACTCTTGAGCCGAAACAACAGTTAACCAACCGCCAATTTCGGCAAAGCTATCAAAACCGACAACTTTAACCGGCACAGAAGGTCCGGCCTCATTTATCCTTTTTCCAAGACTATTTATAAGAAGCCTAACTTTACCGGTAACATTTCCACAAACAAAATAATCACCTTTTTTTAAAGTACCCTCTAAGCAAACAACGGTTGCTACAGGCCCTAAGCCTTTTTCTAAATTTGATTCTAAAACAAAAGCCTTGGCAGGAACTTTAGGATCGGATTTTAAATCCATCATCTCGGACTGAAGAACAATCATTTCTAAAAGCTCATCAACACCTGTTCCTGTTTTTGCAGAAATTGGAACACTTATAATTTCCCCACCCCAATCTTCCACTAAAACATCATTTTCTGCCAATTCCCTATAAATAGTTTGTAATACAGCCGGTCGTTTATCTTCAGTAATCTTGTCAATTTTATTTATAGCAACAATTAAGGGTACATCAGATTTTTTAGCATGCTTTATGGCTTCAACCGTTTGCGGCTTTACACCATCTTCTGCGGCAATAATTAAAACGGCGATATCAGTAACCCTGGCACCTCGAGATCTTAAATAAGAAAAAGCCTCATGCCCCGGAGTATCCAAAAATACAATTTTACCATGCTTACTATCAACTTCGTATGCGCCTAAATGCTGAGTAATGCCACCTTTTTCTTTTGCAACAGTATTCTTACGCCTTAAAAAATCCAATAAAGTAGTTTTTCCATGATCAACATGACCCATAACAACAACTATTGGCCAACGCGAAACACCCTTGGCCGAAGCTGATAAAAACTTATCTACCGACTCTTCTTGCTCTAAAACCTCAACCTGTATTCCAAAATTCATCCCCAAAGATTTTATAATATCTACGGGTAAAACATAATTTCTATTGCAAGCCATTCCATTTTTAAGCAAAACAAAAATTAAATCGCCTTCACTTTTACCCATAACCTTTGCTA
>WJLJ01000043.1 GCA_014728525.1 Candidatus Babelota bacterium
CTATTATTCCTATACGTTCCCCTTTTTTTATTGATAAATTTAAATTTTTTAAAACGTGATTATTTTTATCATAAGAAAAATTTACATCAGAAAAATTTATTTCATTTATTTGTTTATCAGAAATTAAAGAATTTTTATTTCTTGCTGTTGCAGGATAAACTTTATCCATAACCGCAAATATTTTTTCTGCTGCTCCCAAACCGTAATTAATTTCTGCATAAACATTTATTAATCTTTTTAATGGTTGATATGAAAGAAGTATTGATGCAAAAAATGCTGTTAGTTGGCCTGCAGTAATTGTTCCATTCATAATTTGATGTGCAGCAACATAAAAAACGATTCCGCTCCCAACCATAGAAACTGTTTCTATAAATGCAGGGCCAAATGATTCTATGTGAACATTGCGCATAATGGAGGAAAAAACTTTTTTTAGGTTTTTAATAAAACGAGATATTTCAATTTTTTCGCCATTAAAAGCTTTTACTTCTCTTACTCCTATAAAAACCTCTTGTAACAGTGAACTAATATTACCAATATTTTTTTGGATAGAGACCGAAGCTTTTTTTACTGAAGAGCCCATTTTTTTTATAGATATACCTATAACAGGTGCTACAAATAACATTATGATTGCTAATTTCCAGTTTTGTGAAAATGCTACTCCCAATAGAAATATGGCTTCAAAAAAACTTCTAACACCATTTTTTACTGCGGTGGAAGATGCTTGTTGGATCATTTGAATATCATTTAAAAAATGAGACATAAGCTGACCGGTAGTTTTTTCTTGAAAAAAAGATATTGGAAAATAAATAACTTTTTGAAATAGATCTAGTCGTATATCATTTACGACTTTATTTCCTACCCAGTTCATATAGTAGTTAGAAAGGTACATAAACAGACCTTTTAATGCGAATAAGGAAATAAACCCTAATATAAATGGAATTAATAAATAATCTAATTTTTTTATAAAAACATCATCAACAGCATGTTTTAAAATATACGTGGGTGCAGCAGAAAATACTCCATAAAAAGATGCTGTTATTACAGATAATAAAAGATATTTCCAGTATTTTTTAGTGTAACTTAATATTCTTTTTAGCGTGTTCATTATAATCTCATTTTTTAATCTAATTTTAATATAGATTTTATACTTACTTGCAAAATAATATTTTTTATTTGTTTAGTAATAATAAAAAAGATTATTGTTAAATTAATTAGGAGTTTATATGGATTCTAGCAAAAATAAAAATAATAATCATCATAATAATATGGTTAAGGATTTTTTTAGACGTTTTATTATTTGTTCTGTTTTAACTATACCGGTTTTATTGCTTTCCAAAACAATACAAGAAATAATTTCTTTTAAAATTTCTTTTTCCGGTTCTAGCTATATTTTATTTATTTGTTCTTCTTTTATTTTTATATATGGATCAATACCCTTTTTTAAAGGATTTATTTCTGAGATAAAAAAGTTTAAACCCGGCATGATGACTTTAATTTCATTAGCCGTATCCGTTGCTTATATTTATAGTTCTTTTGTTTTTTGGCAGGCTATACAGGGGAAGATTTTTTTCTGGGAAGTTGTAACCTTAATAGATATCATGCTTTTAGGGCATTATATAGAAATGAAATCGGTTTTAAGTGCTTCTAAATCTGTTGAAAAATTAGTTTCCCTTTTACCCTCAACCGTGCATTTATATGTAGATGAAAATGAAACAAAAGATATAGATATAGAAAAATTGGAAGAGGGAGATAAAGTTTTAGTAAAACCGGGAGAATCTATTCCTGCTGATGGAGTTATTATAAAAGGAAGTTCGAGAGTTAATCAGGCATTTTTAACAGGAGAGTCTAAACCTATACAAAAAGAAACCGATGATGAAGTTATTGGTGGCTCTTTGAATATAGATGGTTCTTTGACTGTTTTAGTAAAGGGAACCGGTAAAGATTCTTATTTATCAAGAATGATAGATTTAGTTTCTAAAGCTTCTAAAAAAAAGAGTAGATCTCAATCGATAGCAGATAAAGTTGCTATGTGGTTAACTATTATTGCAATTGTAACCGGTATAATAACCCTTTTATCTTGGGTTTTTATAGGAAAAAATTTTAGTTTTTCTCTAGAGAGAATGGTGTCTGTAATGGTTATTACTTGCCCGCATGCTTTAGGCTTGGCCATTCCTCTTGTTATAGCTGTTGTAACTTCTTTGGCTGCTAAAAATGGTTTTTTAATAAAAGATAGAGTGATTTTTGAAAAAACTAGGCAAGTAGATACCGTTGTCTTTGATAAAACCGGAACATTGACTAAGGGGAAGTTCAAGGTTTCTAAAATTATTTCTTTGTCTGATTGGGATAAAGATGAAATTTTAATAAAAGCAGCGTCAATAGAATCTTTATCTGAGCATGGAATTGGATTATCTATATTGGATGAAGCTAAAAAAAGAAAATTCAAATTAAAAAAAGTAGATAATTTTAAATCTCTTCCGGGTAAAGGAGTTTTGGGTCAAATATCACAAGAGATTTTTGTTGGTTCTTTATCAGGTTTAAAAGATACTTTTACTAATGTTTTTGTAGATGAAAATAAAATAAAAGAATACGAAAAAGATGGTGCAGTTATTGTTGTTGCAATAAAAGAAGAAATAAAAGGAATTATAGTTTTAAGTGATGAGATAAGAGAGGAATCAAAAGAGGCATGTTCTTTGTTAAAAGAACGCCGTATTAAAGTTGTAATGATTACGGGTGATACTCCGGAAGTTGCAAAAAAAGTTGCAGAAAAGTTAGGTATAGATGAGTTTTTTGCAAGAGTTTTACCTGACGAAAAAGCAAAAAAAATTAAACAGCTTCAAAAGAAAGGTAATTTTATTGCGATGGTTGGAGATGGTATAAATGATGCTCCGGCTCTTGCTCAAGCCGATGCCGGAATTGCTATTGGTGCTGGAACAGATATCGCGGCAGAAACAGCAGATATTATTTTAGTTAAAAATGATCCTAGAAATGTTTTAGATATTTTAAATTTATCAAAAATTACTTATAAAAAAATGATTCAAAATTTAATTTGGGCCAGTGGTTATAATTTTATTGCAATTCCTCTTGCTGCCGGAGTTTTATACAAATATAACATATTGATTTCTCCGGCTTTAGGGGCAATAATAATGTCTATAAGTACGGTAATTGTTGCTATTAATGCAAGACTTGTTTCATTAAAAAAAATTAATGAAAAATAAAAATATAAAAAATATTGACATTTTGTAATTAATAGTTTTATATTAATAATGTACTTTTTGATATGTACGGTTTTAAATTGTTCAATTGTTTATTTATTAAACTTTTGAATAATCTGATTAACTTAAGACAGTTTTACTGTTTTTTTAACTTTTGTTAATTAGCCGTCAACATAACAAAAAGTATTAAAAAACAGTTAAAGGAGGAAGTTTTTACTTCCTTCTTTTTTTTTATTGGCAGAACAAAACCACCGACTAAGTCGGTTGGTGGGCCGTGGGGGCGAAGACCCCACACAAATGTGAAGCAACATTGTTGCTGAGCTTGGTAATTTATAAAAAGCCGTTCGCCCTGAGTGATTTTTGCTTGCAAAAATTGTATCGAAGGGTTTTAAAAATGGTTTAATAAAGTTTTTTTTGACCGTTCGGTAAGACCCTTCGATACACCTCGCAAGCTCGGCACTCAGGGCGAACGGGAATGAAATGTTTTTTAGTTGATAATTGAAAAAAAAGGGATCCAAAGAACTTGTTGTTTGAAATCCCTTTTTAAAAGCCACCGACAAGGTCGGTGGTAGTTTACTTTTTTTAAAAAAAATAAATAAAAAAGCAACAAGGATTAATCTTTATAAATAGGGTAATTTTTGCATATTTTTTTAACTTCTACTTTAAGTTTGCTAAAAGAGACTTTATTATTTTTATTGTTTAATACTTCATCTATTAAGTGGACGATTTCAATAGAATCCTTCTCTTTTAAGCCTCTTGTTGTAATTGCAGGAGTTCCTATTCTTATACCGCTGTTTATTGTAGGAGGTGTTGGATCAAATGGAATAGAATTACTATTTAATACTATGTTGCATTCTTCTAAAATAATTTCTGCTTCTTTTCCTGAAATATTTTTGTTTCTTAGATCTATTAAAAAAAGATGATTATCTGTTCCATTTGCAACTATCCTATAACCTAAATTTTTAAATTCTTTTACCATTGTTTTCGCATTTTTAACTACTTGTTTTTGATATTCAACAAATTCTGGATTTAATGCATTATCAAATGCTACAGCTTTTGCAGCAACAACATGCATTAAAGGTCCTCCTTGGCTTCCCGGCATAACGGCACGATCCAATTTTTTTGCATAGTCTGTTTTACTTATTATTATTCCGCCTCTTGGCCCACGTAAAGTTTTGTGAGTAGTACTACTTACAAAATCTGCATATGGCACGGGGCTCGGATGAACTCCTGCTGCAATTAATCCGGCGATATGAGCCATATCAACAAAAAGTAAAGCATTATTATTTTTTGCTATATCATAAAGCTTTTCAAAATCTATTATTCTTGAATATGCACTTGCTCCGGCAACAATCATTTTGGGTTGATGCTGGTTTGCAAGAATTTCAATTTCTTTATAATCAAGCATTTCATTTTCAGGACTTACATGATATGGAACAAAGTTAAATATTTTTCCTGAAAAATTTACTTTATGTCCGTGAGTTAAGTGCCCCCCGGAACTTAAAGACATACCAAGAATAGTATCTCCGGGTTTTAATTGACTTAAATATACTGCAAAATTTGCAGAAGAGCCTGAATGCGGTTGAACGTTTATATGTTCTGCTTTAAATAATTTTTTACCTTTATCTATTGCGTAATTTTCTACCTTATCTACTACTTGGCAACCGCCGTAATATCTTTTTCCTGGGTATCCTTCTGCATATTTATTAGTTAAAACAGATCCTGTTGCATCTAAAACATTTTGAGGAGCATAATTTTCTGACGCTATTAAATTTATAGTATTTTCTTCTCTCTCGATTTCTTCTTTTATTAATTGTTTTATATAGTTGCTCATTGAAAATCCTTTTTTTTCATTAATTAGCCTTTATTAAAGGTGTTTTTTATATATATGGCTTATGTATTGACTAATTGTATATTTTTTTGTCATTTTATAATTAGGCTTAATTAATCTGTTATTGATTAGTTTGAAATTATAGCATTAAAGATTTTTTTGTTAAAAATTTTAAAAAAGGGTTAAAAATTAAAAGAGGAGAGAGTCATGAAAAAAACTCTTTTAGCTGCTGTTCTTTCTTTATCATTATTAGCTCCCGGAGTTAATGTTTATGCCGGAAGCGGTGATTCGTTTGCCGGTGGTTTAGCCGGAGGTATGGTTGGAGGTCTTGTTTCTGGTGCAATGACTAGAGATAGATCCGGTAGGCGTGCAGAGCAAAAAGTAGACGCTATGCAAAGAGAGCAGCAATATGATAGATATGCAAGACAAAGAATGTCCTTTAACATTTTAGTTATATTCTTAGTAATAATGTTTTTGGCTATTTTTGTTTTAGGATATTTTCTTATTAAAAAAAGAAAATAATAAAAATTTGAGGGGGGAATAATGAAGAGAGTAATAAAAATGCTTTTAAAGCGTTTTTTATTTATTTTGTTAGTTGCAACACCAATTCTTAATGCCGGAAGAGGCGGGTCGGCTTTTGGCGGCTCATTTCTTGGAAGTATGATGGGTACAACGCTTGGTTCAGCTATGACTCGTCGTGATTCTAAAACTATAGTAGTAAAAGAAAGTGGGAAAGTTACAAGAGACGAAATGATAAGACTTGAGCAAGCAATTAGAAGTGACTTTAAGCGCTTAGAAGATAGAATAAGGGAGAATGAGGATAGGTATAGAGATCAAATAAGAGATCTTGAAGACCAAATAGCAGATTTAAAGCGTCAAATTCCAAGCAAATAGTAAAATAAAATATCTAATTTGGTTTTAAAAACTTTTATTTATAGTACAATAGTATTGTTCTATTTATAGGGATAGAAAGATTTCCTACTTTTTTGTGGGAGATCTTTTGTTTTTTTTGCTTTATTTAAGATTAAGAGGATTTTTGGATGATTGCAACTTCAGATTTTCGTAAGGGTTCTACTAAAATATTATTCAGAGACGAGCCTTGGTTAATTGTGGACTTTCAGCATGTGAAGCCCGGTAAAGGTGGAGCATTTGTAAGAACAAAATTAAAAAATCTTATAACCGGTCGTGTTTTGGATGAAACTTTTAGATCCGGAGAAAAGTTTCCGGAACCGGATCTTGAAAAAAAGAAAATGCAATTTTTATATGCCGATGATCTTGCGCATTTTATGGATTTAGATACTTATGATCAAATAGAGCTTGATCTTGATGTTATTGCTAGTGTTAAATTTTATTTACAAGAGAATCAAGAATACAACATATTATTCTTTAAAGGAAAACCTATTAATGTAGAACCTCCAATGTTTATGATTTTGGAAGTAAAAGAAACGATTCCTGGGGTAAAAGGAGATACGGCTCAAGGTGGAAGTAAACCGGCAACATTAGAAACAGGGCTTGTTGTTAGTGTTCCTTTATTTATCGAAGAGGGTGAGAGGATAAAAATAGATACTCGAGATAATAAATATATTGAGAGAATTGATTAATATTTATTGATTTTTGAAATTTTTAATATACAAAATTTTTAATTTGAGATTTTCAAGCTATGAAAGATAAGCAGATAATAAAATCTATGCGTGATATAAGAGCTTTGGCTTTTCATTTTTTATATGTTGCAGAGGCTTTTGATTATGTAATATCTATGGATGAAATTGTTGAAATGTTCAGAACCGGTTTTAATATAGAGATCGATGATGATTCTAAAGCTGCTATTATAGCTTTTAACGTTATAGATCAACGTGAAGAATTAGATAAAAATATTGAACCTTTGTTAAAAAATTGGAAATTAAATCGATTGGGCTGTTGTACCCGTTTAATTCTTAGAATGTCTATTTGGGAGTTATTAAAAAAAGAAACACCTCCGTCAATTATAATAAATGAGGCTATTGAATTAGCTAAATGTTTTGCAGAAAAAGATTCTTATAAATTTATTAATGGTATTCTTGACGAAATTTGTAAAAAATTTAATCTTTGCCTAGAAAAAAAAGATATAATTAAAGATCAACCTTGCGAGGATTAGAGTGAGTAAAATAGATAAAATTTTAGAAAATTTTAAAAAAATAGAGGCAAATAATTCGCCTCTATTTTTTATTTTAGGGCCATGTGTAATTGAGAATGAAAAACATTCTTTGATGGCAGCAGAGTTTTTAAAGAATTTGTCTGAAAAGTTAAAGTTTAACTTTATATTTAAGAGTTCTTTTGATAAAGCTAACAGAACTTCTTTGAATAACTTCAGAGGTATGGGTATTCAAAAAGGTTTAAAAATTTTAGAACGTGTTCGTAAAGAATTTGAAGTTCCCGTAATTACAGATATTCATGAAACTACTCAAATAGATGAGGTTGCAAATGTTGTTGATGTTTTGCAAATTCCGGCTTTTTTATGTAGACAAACCGACCTTTTGATTGCTGCAGGTAAAACCGGAAAAATCGTAAATGTAAAAAAGGGGCAATTTCTTGCGCCTCAAAATATGAAGTCTGTTATTGAAAAAATTGAATATACTGATAATAAAAATGTTTGGGTTTGCGAGAGAGGTTATTCTTTTGGTTATAATAATTACGTTGTAGACTATCGAAATTTTCCAATTATGAAAAGTTTTGGCAAGCCGGTAGTCTTTGATGCTACTCATTCTGTTCAGATGCCTAGCGCCCAAGGTTGTTCGTCTGGAGGGGATAGAAGGTTTGTTTCTCCTCTTGCAATTTCTGCTGTTGCTCAAGGGATAGCGGGTGTATTTATGGAGGTACATGATCAGCCTGAAAAAGCTCTTTGTGATGGACCAAATTCTGTAAGATTTTCTCAATTAGAAGATTTTTTGAAACATTTAATTGATTTAGATTTTTGGGTAAAATCTAAAAAAACACCTGAATTGAGTTAAACAAAAAGGAGGGCACAAGCTCTCTTTTTCTTTACCAATTAGAAGTGTCTATTGCTATTCCAAAATTTTTATAAATAATTTCTACAATAAAATATGCTCTCCATTTTATTTCTTCTTCTTTTGTTTTTGCGGAAAATTTGGGTAGAATAAAGAGATCATTGTTTTCAGGTCGAAATCCAAAATCTAGGCATGTTTCCCACATAGTATCAAAAATTTCTTTAATTTCTTCAGGTTTTTCTTTTCTTATTTCATCTTCTTTGTATGGAAGAGGTTCCGGTAGAAATATAATGTCATATTCAGATTTTTTTATATGTTTTCTTGCCTTTATTTCAGATTCCGGTGGCAAAGGGTGTTTTCTATGTTTTGCATAACCAAATGAACTGATAGGTACTCTATCTAAAAAAGCAATTTCTTCTTCTTCTTTTATATCCTTTTCAAGTTTTATTTGCATATCGATTATATCGGCTTGAAACTTTTCAGGATCAGCAAGTACAGGGTGCTTCTTTCCTTTTTTTAAAGCATTTTCTATAACCAGTGTTGCTGCTTCCGGAATTGTTTTGAATCCTTTTTCTTCAAAGAATTTTATTAACGTAGATTTACCGCTCTCAGGCACACCTTCAAATACGATTTTTATAGCTGAAAGTGAAGATATAAGGAATAATGATAATAGAATTGCTAAATTTTTTTTTAGCACAGAATCCTCCTTTTTTTTTAAAAAGTTAAAAAATGGACAAACTATTTTTCAATAACATTTTTAATTGAAAATTTTAAAAGATTTTCTTTATTTTTTTATTTGATTAGATTTTTAGGATTTATTTTTTTATTTTTTAAATTTATTTTTTTGACATAAAAATAGTC
>WJLJ01000044.1 GCA_014728525.1 Candidatus Babelota bacterium
ATACAATAAAAAAATTAAAAACTGATAAAAATTTTAAAATAATAAAAAATATATTTAATAAAGAACATTCACTTGAAATTCAATTACCATTTTTACAAAAAACCATTAAAAATTTCAAAATAATACCTTTAATTGTAGGAAATATTAAAGAAAATAATTATGAAAAAATTGCTAAAAAAATAAATTCCTTTATCGATGAAAATACTTTAATTGTTATAAGCACAGATTTTATGCATTTTGGTAAAAATTATAATTACACACCATTTAATAAAGATATTTTAGATTTTATAAGATTTGTAGATTCTGCAGCATTAGAAGCTATAGGTAAAAAATCATTTAATATGTTCAATACTGTTTTAAAAAATAGCGGTACAACCATTTGCGGTAAAAACTGTATTAAAATTTTATTAAAAATATTAAATAAAAAAAATTTTGAATCCTTAGAACCAAAGCTTACCTGTTATTATACTTCTGCACAATTATCAAACGCCAGAAAAAATAATAATATAAATATAAAAAAACTATTATCAAACTTACCCGATAAATTAGTAAAAAATAGCGTTAGCTATGCAGGTTTAATTTTCACAAAAGAAAAATTAAAAGATTTAAAAAAAGAAAAACAATTAACTGATTTTGAAAAAAAATCATTATTAGAATTAGCGTTTAGATCTATAAAAAATGAATTTAAAAAAAACAAATTACCGGATCATTTGCTCTGGCCAATAAAAAGTAATGCTTTGCAAAAACAAAAGGGAGTTTTTGTAACATTAAATAAAAATGGAAAGCTTAGAGGCTGTATAGGACGAATCGTAACAAATGAACCGCTATTTAAAACTGTTCAAGAAATGGCAAAAGCGGCAGCATTTGATGATACAAGATTTAATCCTCTTAAAAAAGATGAATTAGATCAAACTAAAATAGAACTTTCTGTACTAACAAAACCTAAAAAAATAAAAGATTATAAAAACATTAAATTAGGCAAACATGGGATAATTTTGAATAAAAAAACAAAATCCGGTTACAATGCCAGTTCAGTATTTTTACCCGAAGTCCCGATTGGATTGGGATGGAATAAAGAAAAAACGCTAGAACAGCTTAGCCTAAAAGCCGGTTTATCTAAAGATACCTGGAAAAAAGATTGTAATTTTCAAGTTTTTGAAAGTTTTAAAATAAAATAAACGACGACAAAATTTCTCGGTGTTTTTCTTATAAATAAACTACTACCGAACTTGTCGGTGGCTTTTAAAAAGGGATTTCAAACAACAATGTTCTTTCGGTCCCTTTTTTTCAATTATCAACTAAAAAACATTTCATTCCCGTTCGTCCTGAGTGCCGAGCTTGCGAGGCGTATGACTTCGTCGGTGGTTTTGTCCTGCCAATAAAAAAAGGTCAGATTTATCTGACCTTTTTTATTTATTTTGATAATTTAGCGTATAGGATAGCCGGAACAAATAACTCCACATTTTTCAGGTTTTTTCCAATATGATTTATACCTCAATCTATTATTTTTCTTATAAATCTTTATTTTTCTAATCATTTTAGATTTACTTTCAATATCTCTTTCCCAATGTTCACTAAGAACTTCCATGCTTTTTATTTTAGCTTCTTCTTTATCTGTAGTCCAAAAATAAACATCTTTCTTCATCGTTGTAGCGGTGAATCCATCAATTTTACCCCAGTCTCTTCTCATATATGCCTGACCATTTTTAAGCTCAATATTCCTTAATTCTTTTTTACCATTTAGTTTCTCTGCTTCAATATCTAGCTTTATAGAATGACCTGTTTTATTAACAAACATAAAACCTTGAGAATATAAACCTGTAAAAAAACTAATAGCCAAAATTGGTATCAACAATTTTTTCATAAAATCTCCCTTTTTTATAAAAAACCCAGAATTTTTATTTAACCTTTCTATTCTTAGAGTAATAAATATTATTACAAATAGTCAATAATTAAATAAAGATAATAAATTAAAATTTATTGGTAAACTACCGCCTACCTTGTCGGTGGCTTTGTCCTACCAATAAAAAAAAGGTCAGATTTTCCTGACCTTTTTTTTAAAATAAAATGATATTTTTACAAAATTTAGCGCTTAATTTTACATAGGTCTTCTACTAATTTTATTACCATTTTTACATTTATTCCATGATTTTTCTTTAGTCCATTTCCTTTTAAAGCATAATTTACCATTTTTTATACGCATTTTTACTTTCAAAACCTTTTTGTCTGGGCTATAATTTTTCATATCCGTATCACCTTTTTCCCAGCGTCTACTATAAACTTTTTTTCTTTTTATTATTTTTATATTTTCATCAGACTTAAACCAGCTTTTTAGATATTCCCATAAACCCATTTTCTTTTTTGTTGTAGCAGTAAGGCCATATACTTCTACCAGTTCAGGAGCTTTATATGTAGAAAAAGGTTTAATTTTTATAGTTTTATCTACCTTTGTACCATCCCCTTTAATACCTTCAAAATAAACTTTTATTTTATCCGGCGTTTTATTTTCCCATTCAAAACCTCTTGCAGCTAAATTCAAAAATGAACCTAAAGCAAAAAATAATAGTAAGAATCTTTTCATAAAATCTCCTTTTTAAAAATGTTTATAAAAAACATTAAAACTTAAATCCGAAATGATAATGCTCACATTATTTATAATAACTCACACTATTCCAAATAGTCAATATTATGCTTTTAAAAAGTAATCTTATTTAAATTTTACCTAAGTTGTGACCTTCTATTTTTTATAAATTGGCCAACCACCCGTTCGTCCTGAGCGCAGTCGAAGGATGGTTGGGCATCCATATAAATAAAAAATTACGGAAAACCATTCGATAAGACCCTTCGACTACGCTCAGGGCGAACGGAGATAATACCTTATCTATTGGCAATATTACTATTTTTCAAAGGTCACAACTTAAGTTTTAAATTTTAATGAAAAAATATAAAAAGATATTATTTTTTGATCTTTTTCTTTATTGCCTCGAATGGGCAAACTAAAAGACATTCCCCACAATTCTTACATTTTTCTGAATCAATTATGACTTTATCATCATTCTCATCAAACCTAATAGCATCATGAGGACAAGAATGGATACAGGCACCGCATCCGGCACAAATTTCTTTATCAACATAAAATTTTTCTTTTTTATCATCCATTATCTTTATCCTCCAGCTTTTTTTTAACAAAAGGGCATTTTTCTACCAAATTCTGATTATCTAGAGCAGCTCTTATATATTCATTACAAGTTTTAAAGCCACATTTGCCACAATTTAAATTTGGTACCATAGTTTTTAGATCCTTACCTTCTAGAAATCGTTGATGTACCAATGCAGGATCAACTATACGGCAACCATAACAATATCCGCAAACAGCAGATGGCATCGAGTGTTTTAATGTTAATTTTTTATTTTTTAAACTAAATGAATATTTGATATATTCTGCCAAATCTATAGCACCTTCACCTGTTAGCCCATTAGCTTCAACAATTTTAGCTTTTTCATTAGAATTAATAACATTAAGCCTAAAAATTTCCCTTTCAGCTTGAGATATCAAGTCTGCTTTGCTAATTGCTACAATATCAGCTTGTGTCAATATAGGTCCATATCTATCAGGACTTCCTGCAGTAATGTCTAAAACATTTATACCCAAACCTTCTTTTACATATGGAGAACAACGCAAACAAAGCCCTGCTGTTTCTATTATGATTAAATCTCTATCAGTATGTTTTTTAATAATTCTAGATAATTCTAAAGCAGTATAATGATCGGGACAAAGTTCTTCTGCTAATTTTTTTTGAGTATCAATTCCCAACTTATTAGCAATAAACTCATCATCATTAGTTTTTAAACAATCAAATTTAACAAAAAGAATGTTAAACTCATCTTTTAATTGTTTTATTACATGTTTTATTATACTGGTCTTGCCACAACCCGGAGTTCCTGCAAATATTACTAATTTCATAACATCTTATCTTTATCATAATACTGACAAAAGACCTTAACCTCTTCTATTCGTTTGCCTAATCTAATATCTTCTCTTATCTTTAAATTAAAATTTTCAACCCAATTTAAATAATGAGCTATACCTTTTTCTTTAGGGGTAGTAATCAAAACTTGCTCAATCCCCCCATTTTTTATAATTAATCTTTTATTAGCCCCTAAAGCCAAAGCAGGATCATGAGTTACCAGAAAAACGATTTTTCCTTCACTGACCAAAATATCTATGGCTTTTTCTTTTTTTATTCCCGCATTTTCTATTTCATCAATAAGTATTATTGGTGAATTACTAATTGTAGCTACATCCGATACCATCAAAGCTCTAGTTTGTCCTCCAGATAAGTTTAGAAGATTCATATCCGGATCTATAGGTTCACCTGTAATATCATTTGCATCAGATATAACTTTATTTATGATTTGCACAGAAAAATCTTTCCCTCTTGCTTTTATATGTAATTTCAAAAAATCTTTTACTTTCATATCGGTTAAAAAATTCATAGATTGAGCAAGAGAAGCAATTAATTTAAATCTAGGATCAAATCGCCATTTTTTTTCTGGAATATTATCATTTATAAGTATTTTACGCCTACTTTTTCCATCCCCCTGAGATAATTTTTCGATATCATACAAAAGCTGACTTTTGCCGGCTCCGGTAGGCCCTACAATAGTAACAACTTCCCCTTTTAGAATTTCTATTTTATCAAAATTCTCTTTTTTAAGACCCTTATTAAAACCGGGTAAAATGGTAATTTTTTGTATTTCTTTATTCATAAAAGCCCTCAATTAAGATACCTTTTATAAAAATACAACCTTTTATAACAAAAGTAAAAAAGGTTAAATTAACAAAATTACCTAATCTTCAAAGTTAAAAGAGTTAATAAAGAAAGTATTAAAGAAATAATCCAAAAACGCATTGTAATCTTGGCCTCCTTCCAACCGGCAATCTCATAATGATGATGAATAGGAGCCATTTTGAACATGCGTTTTCCAAAAACTTTATAAGAAAAAACTTGAATGATTACAGAAACAGTCTCTAAAACAAATATTCCCCCGGCAATAGGCAATAATAACTCCTGACGAGTAAATAATGCCATCATAGCAAGTCCCGCTCCTAATGCTAAAGATCCGACGTCTCCCATAAAAATTTGAGCCGGATAAGTGTTATACCATAAAAAACCCAAAAGTCCTCCAACCAAAGTTGCCCCCAAAATTGCCAAATCTGCACTACCAACAAAAGGTATATAAAGATATTTTGCAAAAAATTTATGACCTGCAAGATAAGCAATAATCGAAAAAGTTGAAAAATTAAACATTAAAGGACCCGCTGCAAGACCATCTAATCCATCAGTCAAATTAACAGCATTACTAGTACCTACTATTATAAAAACAGCCCAAGGAATAATGAACCAACCTAAATCGGGCATTAAATTTTTAAAAAAAGGCACGCATAAGCGAGTATCCGGTTTAACTAAAATATACCAAGAAACAGATACGGCCAATGCAATAAAAATCTGTAAACTAAACTTTAGTTTAGCAGAAATCCCCTTATTTTTTTTTATTTTAAACCAATCGTCTAAAAATCCTATAAAACCAAAACCCATTATTCCAAATAGAAAAATCCAAACTCTAATATTGGTCAAATCACACCAGATAAAAATGTTTATTGCAAAAATCATTAGAATTAATAATCCACCCATAGTAGGCGTATTATTTTTTATTAAATGCGTTTCCGGTATCCATTCTCTTATTTTTGATCTAAAATTTTTTTCTGAAGTTTTTAAAAACCAATCACCGAACAAAAATGAAAATATAATTGATGTTAAAAGAGCTGCAATAACTCTTACACTGATATAATGAAATAAATTAAAAAAATTATATTGAGATTTAAATAATTCACTCAAATGATAAAACATTCAATTTTTCCTAAAAAATTCTAGACTTAATTTTTTTATAATGATACTTTTTTTGCTGCTTTAAAGCAATTTTATATTTTTTATTTAAATATTTTATTAAATTTATGAAAAAAAATGTTTTTTATAATTTTATACTATTATTAGTTTTATCATTTCTTTACTGTAAGTCGAAAAGCTTAATAATAAAAAATAAAA